>CAZMWZ010000265.1:0-3682 GCA_964570045.1 uncultured Spirochaetaceae bacterium | reverse complement strand
GGGCTTTCCCGGCGGAAGGGGATGCGGTACAGGCGGCCGCGGAACACGAAGTGCAGCTTGTCGCCGGGCTCCACGCTTAGGGAGTCCAGCTCCGTCAGGGGTGCATCCAGGCGAATACCGGCCTTGCCCTTGAACAGCAGCCGGCGGTCGGTCAGGAAGGCCCGCCCGAAGGCGAACAGCCTGAGGCGCGGGAAGTGCCTCTCCCGAAACAGGAAGTGGGCACGACTCACCAGGTACAGCTTCTCTCCCGGGGCCAGGCTGATCAGCGCCGAGCGGATCGGGGTCAGGGGCAGCGCCCGGATGCGCCGGTACCATTCCGCCACCGTTTGGCTCTCGCCCACATCCCGGCCGTGCTCATCCACCGGGGTCACCCGGCTGCGGATGTCCACCCGCCAGCTGGAGAAGCAGCTGCGGCACTCGATCTGGTTGGAGGCCAGGGGGCGCACGGCGCTCAGGCCTTCCACGGTGTGGCAGTTGGGGCAGCGGTACAGCACCTTGGGCAGCCCGGAGGCCAGCCCGGTGAAGCGTCGCCGCGGGTCGTCGATCGGCAGCTGGTAGTCGCGGATCTCGATGGCCTGGGCGATGTCGCTGAGGATCTGCTGCTCGGAGTCCGGGATGCCGTTTTTGGCGTACAGGCGGTTGAAGACCATTCGCACCGGGATACGCCGCCACTTTGAAGCCCAGCGCGGCCAAGCCAGGTAGCCGCCCTCCAGGCGGCAGGTGTATACGGGGACCTTCATGCGGCGGATCAGGCGGGCGATCGTGGGGATCAGCGGCCCGTTGGTGCCGTCCCAGGTGCGCACCCCCTCGGGGTACAGCCCGACCAGCCCGCCGCGCCCCAGCACCTGCATCATGTTCTTCATGGTCTTGAGATCCGACGCGGCCTTGCGCTTGGGGAAGGCGCCGAACCAGCGCAGCAGGCGGCCGAGCAGGCGCCCGCGAAACAGCTCGTCGGTGGCCACGAAGTAGACAGGACGGCGCAGCACGTCGTAGATCCAGATCGGGTCGAAGAGGGTGACATGGTTGGCCACCAGGATCCCGCCGCCGCTGCGGGGCACGGAGCGGGAGTTGACCGGCTGCAGACGGAACAGGTACTGGATGGGCTTGCCCAGGAGGAGTATGGCCAACTGGTAGAACCAGCGGCGCACGGGGCGCACCCCCCGCGGCCGGGGCTCAAAGCTGCTCACCGAGTGCTTCCTCCACGCAGCACAATAGGGGGGCCGTCCGCCGAAGTCAAGCCGCGGTGGAAGCCGCTACTGCTACTGCAGCAGCGAAGCTACTGCTACTGCAGCAGCGAAGCTACTGCGGCTGGAACCCGCTCTCGCGGCAGCCCGGGCCGCGAGACCCCCGGGCGAAGAGGCCGCGCAGGGGCACCGAGTAGACCGGCTCCTGGCGCAGGCCCTCGGCCTCCAGCAGCTCGTTGGCGGCCAGCAGCGCCGAGGTGGCGGCCGCCTCCATGAGCATGGCCGGGCAAGGGATTTTCACCCAGTCGGCGGCCAGCACCAGGCCGGGTATGCCCGTGCGGGGCTCCGGCCGCTCGGCGTGAAGCCCGGTGTGGAAGGCGGTGAAATCGTCGCGCACCTGCAGATATTCGTGCAGGATGCGGGCGGGCTTGAGCTCGGGCATGTACAGGTACAGCTCCTCCAGCAGCTGGGTCCGCACGCTGCCAGGCTCCGTCAGGTCGTCGGGCAGGGCGTAGGAGTGCAGCTCGTAGATCCCGCCCCCGGTCTCGCGGGCCCAGGCCGCGGAGGAGGCCTCCAGGTGGTGATAGGAGGAAATCGAATCCAGAACCCGGACCCGGTCGGTGAACAGGAAGAAGGGCACCGTCCGCGGCAGGGGCCGGTCCAGCCACAAGCGCAGCACCGCGTACGGCCGGGAGGGTTGGAGGGAAGCCAGGCGCCGGTGCAGCACCGGGTCCTCCGCGGCGAGGAAGGGGGAGGCCTCGGCGATCCCCCGCGCGGCGCGCACGTCGGTGGCCAGGACCAGGGCGTCGAAGACCCGATCCGCCACGGCGAAACCGGAGCCGGCCCGCTGGAGGCGCTCTACCGGACAGCCGGTGTGGATTTCCGCGCCGCGCTTTTCTAAAAATCGGCGGGCCGGGGCGAGCAGCGTCAGCTCGAAGTCGTCGTCCAGCACGTCGTAGATCAGCCCCAGGTCGTTGCTCAGGAAGTAGAAATGGAAGCTCTTGATCATCTCCGCCATGGACATGTGATGGCTCTCGGCGAAGAAGGCGCGGGCGAAGGTGGTGAACACGATGCGCAGGGAAGGCGGCAGGCCGATGGCCTCCGCAAACTCCCGGAAGGAGGTATGGTCGTATCGAGCGAAGGTCTTCTCGGGGTCGTAGGTCAGGAGGTCCAGCAGGCGGCGCGAGGCGGGGTTGCGCGCCACCTCCCCCAGCCGGTACACGCCCTTGCGGGCCATGGACAGCATGTTCAACACCGGGGTGGTGCGGATGCCCTGGAAGCTGGTGCTGCCCCGGGTGAGGGTGTCGATGCGGTAGTCCTCGATCGGGATGAGCCGCTGCTGCACGCCGAGGGCCGAGAGGAAGCGGCGCAGGTTATGGTACTGCCGGAAGAAGGCGTGGAAGCCGTGCTCCACGCGCGTCTGGAAGCCCCCCTCCAGGCTCACGGGCCAGGAGCCCACCTTGCCGCCCAGGTAGTCGTTGCGCTCATACAGGGTGACCCGGAAACCGCGTTCGGCCAGCAGGCAGGCGGCGGTGAGCCCGGCCAGCCCCCCGCCGACCACCGCGGTGCTGCGCGGCTGCTGGAGGCGCAGCGGGCGGTCCGTCCTGACCGCGTTCAACTGGTGCAGGTAGCCGCCGAAGCGCCGCTCGACCCAGCGCTCCAGCAATGACTTCCGTCCGCTCATCAGGCACCTCCCAAGGGTATGGTTCTGCCCTTCCACCGCACCGCTTTGAACAGGAAGGTTCGGGTCAGGGAGTAAAGGAACACGCAGGCGAAGAAGAACAGGGGCAAGGGGAACAACAGGGCGGGAAGCGGGCCATAGTTGCCCAGCCGCCGCAGCTGCCAGGCCAGGGACGCCGCGTACAGCGCGTAGCAGGCGAGGCCTACGGCCAGGTGCGGCCGCCCGGGCAGCGCCAGGGCGATCAGCGTCAGCCCGAAGGCGATGAAGAACCCCGCGATCCAGCCGGCGGCCGGCAGGAGCGCGGCGAGTCCCGCGGCCCGGAAGCCGCTAGCGAGGTTCTTGCCGAAGCCCTCCACCAGGGTGCCCAGGCCCAGCGGGTACATGCGGAACTCCACGGTGCCTTCGCCGCGCAGGCAGGCCACCGGCAGGCCGGCAGCCTGGAAGCGCCGTCCCAGGGCCACGTCGTCGAGGATGGCGTGCCGCACCTCCGCGTGCCCCCCTGCGGCGAAGTAGTCGGCCCGGGACGCGGCCAAGCACGGCCCGAAGGCTCCCAGCGGCGGCAGGCGGGAGCCCAGAATGGTGAAGGCCCTCATGCCGGCCAGCACGATTAAAAGGAAGAAGGCCGACAGGCGCTCGTAGGCCCGCCGCATGCGGTGGTAGGGCCAGACGGAAACCAGGCCCCCCCGCCGGCGGACTTCCGCCGCTAGGCGGGCCAGCCCGTCCGGCAGCAAGCGCACGTCCGCGTCCAGGAACACCAGCACCTCGCCGGCGGCCGCCTGAGCGCCCTGCCAGCAGGCCCAGGGCTTGCCCAGCCACC
>CAZMWZ010000264.1:0-3770 GCA_964570045.1 uncultured Spirochaetaceae bacterium | reverse complement strand
TCCCGGGGGGAAGGCGAGCAGGATCGCCTGAGGGACTGGCGCCGGGAGGCCTTCAGCCGGACCCGCCGGCCGAGGGGGTGGAGGTGTCGGCTTCCGACTCGGTGGGGGGCTGGGCGGGACTCAACGCGCGGCCTTCGATCAGGGTGGCCTTGATGGCCGCGATCCACCGCACGGGCAGGGGGAAGCGGAAGGCCGCCGTCTCCTCCTTGCCCTCGGGGGTCAGGAAGCGGATGGCCACCACGTACAGGCGCAGGGTCCTGCCTTTGTGGGTGTTGGTGACCCCGATGTGGGTGATCGCTGGCCCGGGGATGGTGAGCTCGTGATTGGTGACTCGCGCCCTGAAGTACAGGCCGTCCTTAAGCAGGACCAGGGCGCCAAGGGAGCGCAGGGGTCCTCCGGGTTCCGAGTCCAGCCCGTAGTAGGTGACTGCGAAGCTGGTGAGCACGATGCGCTCCCGGGGAAACTTCACGCTGATCCTGCGGGCTTCGCGGATTCGCAGGATCACCAGGAACAGAATCATCCCCAGGAGAAGCAGGGCGGTCATGCGCCAGCTGGGGTTGGACAAGCCTTCCATGAAGTTCACGTGCCGGGTCCGGGGGCTCAGTCCGCCTGGCCGGCGTCGGCCTCCGCGGGGGGCTTCGCGGGGCTCAATTCGCGGCCGCCGATCAGGGTGGCCTTGATGGCCGTGGTCCACTGCGCCGGCAGGGGGATGCGGAAGGCCGCCTTCTCCTCCCTGCCCTCGGGGTTCAGAAAGCGAATGGCCACCACGTACTGGTGCAGGGGCTTGCCCTTGTGGGTGTCGGTAACCCCGATGTGGGTGATCGCTGCCCCGGGGATGGTAAGCTCCCGGTCGGCGAAGCGGGCCCGGTAGTACAGGCTGTCCTTGAGTAGCACCAGGGCGCCGATGGAGCGCAGGGGTCTGCCGGGCTCGGACTCCAGCCCGTAATAGTTGACCCCGAAGCTGGTGAGCACGATCCATTCCCGGGGGAACTTCTCGCTGATCCGCCGGGCCTCGCGGTTGCGCAGGATCACCAGGTACATGAGCACCGCCATGAACAGCAGGGCAAAAACCAGCCAGTTGGGGTTGGTAAGGCCTTCGAGGGGGTTCATTCCAGCCTCGAAAGGTAGCGCAAAACCCGGTGCTTGGCAAGGGAGCGCAGGACCCCTTGCGGGGCCTTCAACTCGTTGAGGAAGCTTTCGGCGATCTCCTCGTCTCTCTTGCCCTTCCGACGCAGCTCCAGGATGAAGTCGCGGTTCATGTCCAGCAGCCCCTTGAGCCGCCCCGTGCGCTCTGCGGTGAGGACCAGGACCACCACGACCACGCCGAAGGACAGGACCAGGGTGATGGCCACGTCGTAGCCGGTGTCGCGGATGAGGTAGCGGAACAGGGAGCGGGTGTTGCCGGCGTTGAAGATGGCGTAGAAAGTCAGCACCATCAACGCCACCAGCAGGATGAACAGGGCTCTACGGGTCGTTTCTTTCATGGTTCAAAAAAGATGGGGCAGGATTCCTGCCCCATCTCGCATTCCTTTCGTAAGGGTCGGAAGGGCGTGTCACTGGATGACGATCTTGCGCTCCTCGCCGACCTTCATGGCCTTCCACTCCGCCTCGGCCTTGACCCAGGCTTCCTCGGAGGCCTCAGACTCCCAGACCGCCAGGCCGCGCTCCTCGCGCGTGGCGCCGGGCAGCAGGTTGTCCAGCAGCATAGTCACGATGGCCGCGTCCGCCATGCCCGTGCGCAGGATGGCCTGCAGGATGTTGCCCAGTACCTCGGCCAGCTTGCCGGCCGACGCCCAGTTGATGGGAGCGGCGTTGAAGTGCGCAGGAAAGCTCAGCCCAGCGAACAGGCCCAGGCCGATGATGAACAGGTTGCGGGCGTTGTTCAGGTTCACGAACTGCAGGTTGGAGATACCGACGGCGGCGATCAGGCCGAACAGCCCGACGAACATGGAGCCGACCACCGCGTGGGGCAGGGTGGCCAGTACCGCGCCGAACTTGGCGAACAACGGGATGACCAGCATGACGACGGCTCCCCAGCGGATCACGCGGCGGCTGGCCACGCGGGTCAGGCCGATGGCCCCGATGTTCTCGGAGTAGGAGGTCGTTCCATTGCAGGTCTGCAGCAGGCCGTCCACCAGGCAGCCCAGGCCTTCGGAGCCCAGGCCCTTGGAGATCATGCGGCCCGTAGGAATTGGGGCCTCGGCCATGCGGCAGCAGGAGTGGTAGTCGCCGATGGACTCGATCATGGAGGCTACGTACCCGGCGAGCATGCCGAACGCTCCGGCCACGGTGATACTGTTCAGCTCGGGGAAGCCCCACTTGAAGGGGATGACGGGCTTGATCCAGAACCACGGAGAGGTGCGGATCAGATCCAGCTTGCCGGCCAGGTTGGCCGGGTTGTCCGCCGCGATCCAGCCGGTCAGCGTTCCGATCAGCGCGGCGATCCAGCCGGTGGCGATGGCCAGGATGACGGGAAACAGCAGGAACACGCGGGACTTGCGGGAGAACACCTGGGAGTACAGGACCAGGGCGACCAGGGTGATCAGGGAGATGACCCAGTTCTCCGCCATCCAGGGGGCACCGATCCCGTACAGGTTCAGACCGATCATGGCGATAACCGGGCCGATGACGATCGGGCCGATGAGCTTTTTCACCGTGCCCATGGCGCCGGTGTAGCCCAGCACGATCTCGAACACGGAGGCGAACATGATCGCGGCCGACACCTGCTGGATCATGACCTTCCAGCCCAGCCCTTGCGCGGCCACCATGCCCACGATGGACAGGGCCGGGCCCAGGAAGCTGAACGTGCCGCCCTGCACGATCGGCAGGTTGTTGCCGATCTTGGAGCACTGGAACAGCGTAGTGATCCCCGAGGCGAAGAACATGGTGGAGATCAGGAGCGCCAGCTCTTCCTGGGGGAGCTTCATTGCGCCGCCCATGATGTAGGGGATCAGGATTGTGGCTCCGAACATCGTCAGGTAGTTCTGGATGCCCAGCAGGATCGCCAGACCGACTCGCGGCCGGCTGCCAATCGGGTAGAGGACCCACCCCTTGGCCTGCTTACCGTTACTCATACGCGAACCTCCTACGTAGGTTTGAAAAGCCAAGAGCGCCGGCGCCCTGACAGGGAACCGGCGCTCCATTTGCCGGTTATGGAAGCTGCTGGCAGATCTCGCCGTACAGCTCCGGGCGCCTGTCCCGGAAGAACTGCCAGCCGTCGCGCACCTCGCGGATCTGGTCCAGGTCCAGGTCCGCCGTGATCACCTCATCCTTGTCCTCGCTGCCCTTGACGAGGATCTTGCCGCGCGGGTCCACGAAGTAGCTGGAGCCGTAGAACTTGCCGAACTCCCAGGGCTTCTCCAGGCCGACGCGGTTGTTGGCCCCGATGAACACCCCGTTGGCCACGGCCTGGGCCGGCTGCTCCAGCTCCCACAGGTAGCGCGACTTGCCCTCCGTGGTAGCCGAGGGGTTGAACAGGATCTCCGCTGCCTTCAGGGCAAGAATGCGGGCGCACTCCGGGAAGTGTCGGTCGTAGCAAATGAAGATCCCGATTTTCGCGTAAGCGGTCTGAAACACCGGGAAGCCCAGGGTGCCGGGCTTGAAGTAGAACTTCTCCCAGAAGGCCGGGTAGGTGTGGGGGATGTGCACCTTGCGCATCTTGCCCAGGTACTTGCCGTCCGCGTCCAGCACGGCCGCGGCGTTGTAGTACACCCCCTCCTGCTCCATCTCGTAGATCGGCAGGATCAGGACCATCCGGTGCTTCCTGGCCA
>CAZMWZ010000263.1:0-3795 GCA_964570045.1 uncultured Spirochaetaceae bacterium | reverse complement strand
TGTCGGCCAGCGCGGTGAGCGTAGCCCAGGTGCGGGAAAAGATCCGGGCCATGGCTCACGTCGTCGGGGAGCAGGCCGCCGGGGAGGAGCTGGTCGCCCGGATGGACCGGCGCCTGGAGGACCTCCAGCGGCGCCTGCAGGCCGTGCCCGAGAGCCGGCGCCTGACGGTCCTGGACTACTCGGCCTGGGGTGCGGCCATGGGCCGGGGCAGCTCCTGGGACGAGGTCGTGCGGCGGGCGGGCCTGCGCAACGCCGTCGGGGACCTTCCCGTGGACGGCTGGGGGCAGGTGCCCCTGTCCAAGGAGAAGCTCATCACCCTGGACCCGGACCTGCTGGTCCTGCCCGGCTGGGTGTACGGCGAAGCCGGCGGGGCGGATGCCTTCTTCAGCCGGGTCACCGGCGATCCAGCCCTGCGGGGTTTGAAGGCTATCCGCACCCGGCGCCTGGTCCGGATGCCCGAAAACCTGCGGGCCACCACCTCGCACTACATGGTCGAGGCCATCGAGTTCCTGGCCCGGGCGGCCTACCCCGAGCTGTGGAGCCGGCCGTGAAGAGCCGCCGCGCGCTCGTGCTGATGCTGCTGGCCGCCGGCCTGGCCGCCGCTGTGCTCCTGGCCGTCGGGGCCGGGGCAGTGCGCGTGCCTCCGCTCTCCCTGCTGCGCCTTGCCGCCTACCACCTGGGCTTCCGCGGGGTGGGCCTGCCGCCCCAGCAGGAGGCCACGATCCTGTTGCTGATCCGGCTGCCCAGGGTGCTGGCCGCGCTGCTGGCCGGCGCGGCGCTGGCCGCCGGCGGGGTGGTCATGCAGGGGCTTTTCCGCAACCCCATGGCCTCGCCGGACATCCTGGGGGTGTCCACCGGGGGCAGCCTGGGCGCGGTCACGGCCATCGCCACCGGCCTGGCCGGGGCCAGTCCCTTGTTCCTGCCCGCCCTGGCGGTGGCCGGGGCCCTGGCCGCCGCATTCCTGATCTACGCCATCTCCAGCTACCGGGGCAAGACCTCGCTGCTGTTCGTGGTGCTGGCCGGGCTGGCCATCTCCTCGTTCTTCAACGGCCTGGTGTCCGCCATCCTGCTGTTCGCCCGGCAATATGAGGTGAGCCAGTTCATCTTCTGGACCATGGGGGGCTTCGACGGCCGCACCTGGCGGCAGGTCCTGCTGGCCCTGCCGGTGCTCGCCCCCGGCCTGGCGGTGATGGCCCTCTTCGCCCGGGAGCTCAACCTGCTGGCCCTGGGGGAGGAGGGGGCGCAGTCCCTGGGCCTGGGTGTAGAGACGGCCAAGCGGATTTTGCTGGCCGCGACCGCGGCGGTGGCCGGCGTGGCCATCTCCATCAGCGGGCCGGTGGGTTTCGTGGGGCTGCTCATTCCCCACCTGTTCCGCCTGCTGGTGGGCCCGGACCACCGGGTGCTTCTGCCCGCCTCGATCCTGGGCGGGGCCCTGTTCCTGATTCTCTGCGACCTGGCGGGCCGCACCCTGGCCCCGCCCTTCGAAATCCGGGTGGGGATCATCACCGCGGTCCTGGGCAGCCCCTACTTCCTGTTCCTGATCCTGCGCGCCCAGCGCCGGGGGCTGCACCGTGGCTGAGGCCTCCCCCGAGCTGCTGCGCGCGCAAGCCCTGGGCTTCGCGATCGACGGCCGCGAGATCCTGCGCGGCGTGAGCCTGGGCGTGCGCGCGGGGGAGTTCGTGGGCCTGATCGGCCCCAACGGCGCCGGCAAGACCACGCTGCTGCGCCTCCTGCTGGGCGGCTTGAGACCCACCGCGGGGGAGGTGCTGCTGAAGGGGCGGCCGCTCTCGCGCATTGGGGTGCGGGAGCGGGCGCGCACCACCGCCTACCTGAGCCAGGAGGAGGTGAGTCCCTTCGCCTTTCCCGTGCTCGATCTGGTCCTGATGGGGCGCTACCCTCACCGCGGCCGCCTGGAGCGGGAGCGGGACAGCGACCTGGAAAAGGCGCGCCGCGCGCTTTCCTACGTCGGCCTGTCCGGCTTCGAGGAGCGCTACTTCCACGAGCTGTCGGGGGGGGAGCGCCAGCTCGTGCTGTTCGCCCGGGTGCTGGCCCAGGAGACCGAGCTGCTGCTCCTGGACGAGCCCACCAGCAACCTGGACATCCGGCACCAGGACCTGTTCTTCTCCATGGCGCTGGAGCTGACCCGGGAAGGCAAGGCGGTGGTGGCCTGCGTCCACGACCTGGACGTGGCCTCCCGCTACTGCTCGCGCCTGGTGCTGCTGGACCGCGGACGGGTGGCGGCGGACGGCTCCCCCGGCGAGGTGCTGAAGCCCGAAATCCTGGACCCGGTGTTCGAGACCTCCACCATGGTCACGCCCAACGCCGCCACGGGCAGCCTGAGCGTGAGCGTGATGCCCCGCTGCTGGCCCGGGGAGGGGCCGCGCGTGCACCTGATCGGCGGGGCGGGCAGCGCGGTGAACCTGACCCGGGAGCTCAACCGCCTGGGCTACCGGGTATCCGGGGGGATCGCCCACGAGTTCGACGCCGACCACACCCTCTGGCGCAACCTGCGTCTGCCCAGCAGGGTGGTGGGGGCCTTCCAGCGGATTTCCGCCCAGGACGTGGAGCAGGCCGCGTCCCTGGTGGAAGAGGCCGACCTCACCGTCCTGGCCAGCTTCCCGATCGGGCCCGGCAACGTGGAGAACCTGCGCCTGGCCGCTCGGGCCCGGCGGCTGGTCATATTGACGGGCGGGCCGGAGGACCCGCCGCGCACCTTCTTCAGCGAGGAGGGCCGGACGCTGTTCGCCGAGCTGCAGGCCCGATCACGCCTCTCGGACTACGCCCGGCTGCAGCGCGAGCTGGAAGAAGGAAAGATCCCGGTCGGGCCCGGCGCTACCTGAGAGGATGAGCGGCAGCTCGGCTTACCTTCGTCCTCCGGGCGTCAGGCTGGGTTGCCCGTTTCCCCGGACGCCTTGGCCAGAGGCCCGATGGTGAAGTCCAGGGCAAGGAGACTGAGCAAAGCCAATACCGCCATGATCACCTCGTAATTCGGGTGTTAGCCACGTAATCGATTTCCATGCGGCTCCCCCAATGGGCTTCGCCATGAGCAGGACGAGCACGACTAGGGCATTTGCCCGACCTCGTGCACCGCCGCATCGATCTCCCGGCTGGACATCTGGTAATTCTTGACTGAAATCGTTATGTGTGTAGGATAGTGTGTATAAGGGGAGCAAAGGGAAACACCATGGTACGAAGGAATTTCATTCTCAGCGAAGATCTTGATCGAGAGCTCGATGCGGTTGCCCGGCATCTGGGCGATAAAAAAAGTACCATCGTGAGCAAGGCGCTGTTGTTTTACCTCGACTACCTTGACCTCGACCTGGCTAAAGAGCGGGCCTGGAAGTATGAAAGGGGTAAGGATAAAGGCCTGAGCGCCAAACAGCTGAAATCTGAACTAGGTCTCTGATGTCCTGGACCCTGCGTTTCGCTTCCGGCGTCGATCAGGATATGCGGCGGCTGGACCGAACGGACGCGCGGTTCATCATCGATAGCCTCCAGCGCTTCGTCGCGAATTACGCCGCGCTCGAGCCAGGGTTTATGAAGAGAGGCAAGATCAAACGACTCAAGGGAGAGTTGGCCGGATTCCATAGACTGCGCCTCAGGACCTATAGGGTAATCTACAAGAAATATAAGAAGACTCTGGTCATTTTCGTGGTACGGGTCTCTCATAGGCGCGAGGCTTATCGCGCGTACTCTTCGTCGGTCACCTTCACCTCGGGCGCTTCGCGTTGTCCCTCTGTTTCACTTCTGCTATCCTCCCCCTGTGGCTGATCAGTACCTGTTGCTGTTGAACGA
>CAZMWZ010000262.1:0-3884 GCA_964570045.1 uncultured Spirochaetaceae bacterium | reverse complement strand
GTCTATCAGCTTGAGGTCGTAGAGGAACAGGTCAGTGAACGGGAGGACCCGCTCGAAGTTACCCCAGGAAACCGCGCCGCAGGTCTCGATGGCGGTGTGGATGCCTTGGTTGCGGCAGCCCCGGAGCAGCTCGGATACGAACCCCGGGTGGACGAGCGGCTCCCCCCCGCTCAGGGTCACCCCGCCGCCCGAGTTCCGGAAGACCACCCGGTCCTTGGCGATCTCCTCCAGCAGGGAGCGCACCGCGTAGGGCCGGCCGCTCAGCTCCCGCGCCCTGTAGTAGCAGGACACGACGCAACGCCCGCAGGTGGTGCACCGGCTGCGGTCGAAGCGGATCGTTCCATCCGGGTTCCGGAACGTGGCCTTCTGCGCGCAGGCTTCGGCGCAGGCGGCGCAGCCGACGCACTTCTGCCCGTTGAACATGACGACCGGTTCCCGCGCGAGGGTCTCGGGGTTCTGGCACCACCGGCAGCGCAGGGGGCAGCCCAGGATGAACACCACCGTGCGGATCCCCGGGCCGTCGTGCACGCAGAAGCGCTGGATGTTCGAGACGTGGGCGGTGGGCTCGGTGCGCTGTGATTCCGCCGGCATGACCAGGCCGTCTCTACAGGGCGCCCTTGTTGAAACGCCTGATGATGTTGTCCTGCTGCACCGGCGCCATCGCGATGAAATAGGCCGACAGCCCGCCCATGCGCACCCGCAGGTCGCCGTGCTGTTCCGGGTGCAGCTTGGCGTCGATGAAGTCGTCGATGCTGCAGCTGGTCACGGTGAGGATCTGGCCGCCCAGGTCGCAGAAGCTCTTGATCAGGGCGGTCATCCGGTCCACGCCCGCCTCCCCTTCGAAATCGGCCGAATTGACCGCGACGTCCAGCGGGCAGCCGCAGTAGTACTTCAGCAGCTCCGGCCGGGTGGCGCTCTTGAACGCGGCCGTGGGGCCGTTGACGTCCGCCCCCGCCGTGGGGCTGTAGTTGGGGGCCAGCGGCCCGCGGGCGTTGCGGCCGTCCGGGGACGCGGCGATGCCGCGGCCGAGCACCGCGTAGTTCTCGAAAGTCCCGATCCCGACCGGGAACAGGATCTTGTTCTGCCGGCGGTTCCACAGCTCGACCCGGTCCTCGAAGTCCTTCAGCACCCGCACGGCGATCTCGTCTACGTAAGGGTTGTCGTTGCCGAACTTGGGCACCTCGTTCACGACCCGGGCCCGCAGCCGCTCGTGGCCCTTCCAGTCGGCCCGCACGGCCCGCACGAGCTCCTCCAGCCCGACCTGCCGCTCCTCGTACACCAGCTTTTTAATCACGGCCAGGGAGTCCACCAGGTTGGCCAGGCCCGTGACCAGGATCAGGTGGAAGATGTAGCGCGCCCCGTCCTGCGCCAGGTCCCTCCCCTTGCGGACGCAGTCCCGGGTGAGCGCCGACATGAGCGGGTCCGGCGCGATCATGAACGAGAGGCCGAGGTTCTCCAGCCGCCGGTGGCAGTGGAAGTCGATGCGGGCGTCGGCCTGCCGGCGGTAGGCGCCGTAAAACTGCTCCCAGCTCGTGAAAGACTGCGGGTCGCCGCAGTCCAGCCCCTCCGGCACGTCCCGCAGCAGGCTCCGCCCGCGGCCCAGGACCCACTCCAGGCACTGCAGGTTCTCCACGTGCGCGTAGCTGAAGTGGCTCTTGCCGGGGATCAGCGTCTCCCAGCAGCCGTCGTTGGTGTAGCCGCGCGCCTCCTCCACCGGGATCCCCAGGTCCACGAAGCCGGGGATGATGGTCTCGTCGTTGTAGACCATGGGCTCGCCCTGCCCGTAGCGCAGCGCTTCGGCGATCTTCCGCCAGAAAGACTCCGGGGAGTTTTTGTGCACGCGCGCGGCGAGGGTCGGCATGAGCAGCTTCAGGTCGTGCATCAGGTCGATGAAGAGGTAGGACAGCTCGTTGGTGGCGTCGCTGCCGTCCGGGTGCTGGCCGCCGACGATGAAGTTCATCAGCCAGTCGTTGCCCGACTGCCCGTAGTTGAAGTTGGCCTCGCTGTTGACGTCCTCCTCCTCCCGCCAGGACAAACCCCGCTGCTCGTAACCCCCGGTCTGGGACTTGGGCTTGGCCTCGTCCGGGACCAGACCCTGGGAGAACAGCCCGAAGCTGTAGTGGTTCTCCGCCTTTTTCGTGTCGATGATGATGCGCTCGTTGCACTTGACCAGGAAGCTGCCGATCAGGTCGACCGCCCGCTCCTTGGTGATCCGGTGCTCCTCCAGGTCCTTGCGGAAGAAGGGGTACAGGAACTGGTCGCCCCTGGCCAGGGGGACGAACTCCCCGCCGGAGTTGACGATGCAGTAGGTGAACCAGTAGGCCTGCGTCGCCTCGTGCAGGGTGCGCGCCGGGTGCAGCGGGATGTAGGAGCAGACCTGGTGGATCTCGAACAGCTCCCGCCGGCGGATCGGGTCGGTCTCGGCCAGGGACATCCTCAGCGCCGTCTCTGCGTGGCGCCGGGCGAACTCCACCAGGCCGTCCAGGCAGATGAGCATGGCGCGGTACTCGTCGAGCGCCTTGGCATCGGGCTCCACCTCACGGAACTCCCGGTCGATCGCCTCCGTGATTTCCTGCTTGACGCCGAGTGCCCCCTCGTTGATGATCCTGTCCCACTCGGGCGGGTGGTGGCCCCACACCGAGGACTCGTTGAGCAGGTAGCGCTTGGCTTCCTTCCCTTCCTCCTCGGTGTAGTAGATCGGCAGCACGGTGCCCCAGCCGACGCTGTTCTGGTTGGGATTGCCGACGATCAGTTCGTCAGGCTTGACGATCGCCGGCAGATGCAGGCAGATGTGCTCGGTCGCTTTGGCCTTGCGGACGACGAGCGGTTCGCGGCGGATCGCGTCGTCCGTGAGGATGTTCGTGTTCTGGAAATGCCATACGCCCGGGTCATGGTACTCGACGTTGAACAGGCGTTCCTGAAGCTTTTTGAGGCGTGGTGTCAATTCCATGCGGTCACCCTCGATACCTGATGTGGTCTATAAACAATATTTCATATTGCGTGGGATCGTCAATTGCCGAACCATTGCGTGATTCTACTTACCATACGGTCGACTGTATACTGTATCAAAAAATGTAGATATTGTCCAGAGTTCACTTGTTTCACCCTTGATTTTTAATTGTATACAATATACAATACTTGCGGTTGTGAACCAAGAAAAAAAATACGTAGCGCGCCCAGCTTCAGGTGAGACGGGCCTCGGGCTTAGACTCAGCAAACGCTATTTCCTCGAGGTCGGTCTGCCCGCGCTGCAGAAAGAGTTCCCATCGGTCCTCCCCCAAATCGCCGCCGGGCTGGCCGGCTCCGGCTCGGATTGCTTCGGGGTGGACGACGAGCTGTCGCGGGACCACGACTGGGGCCCCGGGTTCTGCCTTTGGCTGCCGGAGGAAGCGCACCGTACCGCGGGAGAGGCTCTCCAGGCGTGGTACGATCGCCTGCCCAAGGAGTTCGGTGGGTTCGGCGCAAGGAAAACTTCGCCGGGAGAGGAATACCGCACGGGAGTCTGCGCAATCTCCCGCTTTTTCGGTCGCCACACCGGGTTGCCCAGGATACCGGTCTCGGTCGAGGATTGGCTGCGCATTTCCGAGGAAGGCGCGGCAGCCTGCGTTAATGGAGAGGTCTTCCTGGACAACCCGGGTTGCTTCAGCGCCTGGCGGTCCGCCCTGGCGGCATACTATCCGGACGATCTGCGCCTCAAGAAGCTCGCCGCGCACAGCTTCCTGGCCGGCCAGTCGCCGCAGTACAACTATCACCGGACCCTCAAGCGCAACGACCCGTTCACGCTCCGGCACCTGGAGGTCCTCTTCTGCAACGAGGCATTAGCCGTGGTCTTCGCCTTGAACCGCCGCTTCCTGCCCTTCTTCAAATAGCGGCGGCGGCTCGCG
>CAZMWZ010000261.1:0-3887 GCA_964570045.1 uncultured Spirochaetaceae bacterium | reverse complement strand
GGCCCTGGACAAGTACAACCGGCGGCCGATCGAGTGCCGCCTGGCCGTGGCCGTGCTGCGGAAAAAACTGAACCTGCCGCTGCAGCTGCTGGGCGACCTGGCCGACGCCAAGCTCCGCACGGCCGCGGGGCGGGCCCTGCACCCCGACCCCTACACGCTGGTCGAGATCGCCGGCATCCTGGGCCAGGCCCCGGAGGAGATCGCGCGGACCTACTGCCAGCGGCGGGACGGGACCGCGTTCCCCGAGCCCCCCGACGGCTTCAAGCTGCATCCGCGCTTCCGGCACGTGGTCGAAGAGGGGGAACGGGTGGAGCGCTCCCTGGCCGCCCTGCAGGCGGGGAACGTGCCCGAGCTGGGCCGGCTCATGAATCAGTCCCACGAGAGCTGCAGGGACCTGTACGAGATCAGCTGCCCGGAGCTGGACGCCCTGGTGGGCATCTGCCGCGAGGCGGGGGCCGCGGGCTCCCGGCTCACCGGCGCCGGCTTCGGCGGCTGCACGATCAGCCTGGTCCGCTCGGAGCTCCTGGATGCCTTCCTGCGGCACGTGAGCCGCGCGTACTACCAGGACCACTTGCAGAGGGCGCCCGGCGACCTGTCCTCGATCCTGTTCCCGTGCCGGGCGGTGAACGGCGCGGAGGTGTGGCAGGTATGAACTCCCGCGAACGGGTCCTCGCGGCCCTCGACCACCGGCAGCCGGACCGCGTGCCGCTGGACCTGGGCGGCAGCGTACTCACCGGCATGCAGGCCAGCTCCGTGTACAAGCTGCGACAGGCCCTGCGCCTGGACCCGCCAGGCACGCCCGTGAAGGTCCTGGACCCCTACCAGATGCTCGGGGAGATCCAGAGCGACCTGGTGGAGGCGGTCGGCGCGGACGTTCTTCCCGTGCCCGCCTACACCACCCTGTTCGGCTACAAGCGCGAGGGCTGGAAGCCCTGGCGGCTGTTCGACGGCACCCCGGTGCTGGTCCCGGAAGCGTTCAACACTGAAGCCGACGAGAACGGCGACATCCTCATGTACCCCGAGGGGGACCGCTCCGTGCCTCCCAGCGCACGCATGCCCCAAGGTGGGTACTACTTCGACGAGATCGTGCGCCAGCCTCCGCTGGATGAAGCCCGCCTGGATCCGGCGGACAACTGCGAGGAGTTCACGATCCTGAGCGAGGAAGCCGTCCGGTACTTCGCCGCCGAAGCAGACCGCCTGTCCCGCTTGACCGACAAGGCGCTGTTCGCCGGGTTCTGCTTCTCCAGCTTCGGGGACATCGCCCTGGTGCCGGCGCCCTGGCTCAAGCGCCCCAGGGGGATCCGGGACATCGAGGAGTGGTACGTCAGCACGTTGACCCGCCGGGACTACGTGTACCGGGTTTTCGAACGGCAAGCCGAAGTGGCGCTGGCCAACCTGAGCCGGCTCCACGCAGCTCTCGGCGACCGGGTGCACGTCACCCTGGTCACCGGCACCGACTTCGGCGCCCAGACAACCTCCTTCATCTCCCCGCAGAGCTACCGCGACCTGTACCAGCCCTTCCACCGCGCCGTCAACGACTGGGTGCACCGGCACACCCGCTGGAAAACCTTCATCCACTCCTGCGGCTCGGTGCTGGAGCTGATCCCCGAGTTCATCGCCTCCGGCTTCGACATCCTCAATCCAGTGCAGACCACGGCGGCCGGCATGGACCCCCACACGCTCAAAGAACGCTTCGGCGAACGGCTTGTGTTCTGGGGCGGCGGGGTGGACACCCAGCGCACGCTCCCCTTCGGCACCCCCGCCCAGGTGCGGGAGCAGGTCCACGAGCGCCTAGAGACCTTCGCCCGCGGTGGCGGGTTCGTGTTCGCCGCCGTCCACAACATCCAGGCCGGAATCCCAGTGGAGAACCTGCTGGCCCTGTTCGAAGCGGTGCGGGACTACCGGTGAGCCGCCAGCGCCCCGACCGCCTGCCGGCGCCGCTGCCGCAGGACCTGCACATCCACACCACCTTCTCCCGGGGAGACGGCGCGGTGGTCCCGGAGCAGACCGTGGAGCTGGTGGCGTGGATCGCGCACGCCCGGGTGATCGGGATCAGCGACCACCTGGAATACGTGGCTGGCGAGTTCGAGGAGTACTCCCGCACGGTTCGCGCCCACCGGCTGAGGCTGGGGGTGGAGGTGAACGGGGCGGAATGGGTCGTGCAGGCCGGGGAGCTGCCGGTGGACTACTACGTCTACCACTGCTGTGACCGGGGGCAGGACTACCGCGGGGCGGAGCGCCTGGCCGCCTCCGGGCGGCCTGTGATCATCGCCCACCCCCAGATGCTCCAGACCGACCTTTCCAAGGTTGCCCCCGAGTGCCTGATCGAAATCAACAACCGCTACGCCTGGCGCGACAACGGCTACCGGCAGCTAGCCCCCTACGTCGGGCGCTTCCGTTTCGTGATCGGCTCCGACGCCCACCAGCCGCATTGGCTCGGCCAGACCGCGGCCCGCCGCATTGCCCGGGAGCTGGGCGTGCAGGAGACCCTGCTGTTCCCGGCTCCCGACGCGCTCAGCGGTAGATCAGCCAGCCGAACAGCGTGCTGGCCGCCACCGCCGCCAGCGTGAAGGGCAGCCCGATGCGCACGAACTGGCCAAAGCGCACCGCTTGTCCCTGTTTTTTCAAAATGCCCATGGCCACGATGTTGGCCGAGGCGCCGACGGGGGTGACGTTGCCCCCCACGCTCGCGCCCAGCAGCAGGCCCATGTACAGCAGATAGGGATTGATCGGGATCGCTGCGGTGATCAGGCGGCAGACCGGCAGCATGGCCAGGAGGAAGGGCACGTTGTCGATGAAGGCGCTGAACAGCACGGACACCCCGACGACCAGGGCGTAAACGGCGAAGGGGCGGCCGCCCGCGGCGGCCAGAATGTAGCCGGCCAGGTCCTCCATGAGCCCGACCACGGCCAGGCTCTCCACCAGCACGAAGATGCCGATGAGAAACACCCCGGTCTGCCAGTCCAAGCGGCGCAGGTAATCCTTGAGCTCCCGGCCCTTGTTGTGCCACAGGAACCAGAGAAAGCTTAAGGCACCGAAGAGCACGCACAGCAGGCCGGTGGCGTACTCGAAGCCGTGCTCCAGGGAGGAGCTGGCCACCAGGGAGGCCACCAGGGCCAGCGCCAGAAGGGTCGGACCCAGGGACAGGTAGCCTTCCTTTTCCAGCGGCGGCATGCGGCGGTTGTACCGGGCGAAGAACAGGTACAGCACGGCCGTGCCGGCCACGGCCCCCACCTGGGTGGCGAAAAAGATGTAGGGCCGGCCCTGCAGGATGAAGAAGTCGTTGAAGCTCAAGCCGGCGAAGGAAGCCAGCAGCATGCTCGGCGGGTCGCCAATCAGCGTGGCGGCGCCCTGCAGGTTGGAGACGATCGCCAGGCCGATCAGAAGCGGCACGGGGCTGATCTCGCACTTGCGGGCGATGGCCAGACCCACGGGCGCCACCAGCAGCACCACGGCCACGTTCTCCAGCACCGTGGACAGCAGGCCGGCGAACACGCACAGCAGGAGCAGCGCCAAGCTCACCCTCCCCGCCCGCCCGGCTATGAGCGTGGCCAGGAAGTCCGGCATGCGGGAGAACAGGAACGACTCGCTGACGAACAGCATGCCGAAGTACAGCAGCACCACGTTCCACTCGATGGACTTCCAGGCCTGTAGCGGCGAGAGGTAGCGCAGCGCCAGCAGCACCGCCACCGCGGCCCACACGACGATCATTTTGTGGTGGTAGAACAGGATCAGCAGGACGTAGGCGATCAGGAATACACCCGCGACGAAAAGTTTGGGGCTGATCGGCAGCACGGCATTACCCTCCTGTCACCGTGGCGGAAGCCAGGCGGATTCCCTCTGGACCCTCGAAGCCATCCAGGTGCTGCAGCTCCGCGGATAGCAGC
>CAZMWZ010000260.1:0-3893 GCA_964570045.1 uncultured Spirochaetaceae bacterium | reverse complement strand
GCGGCGCCGGCGGCTGGACGGGCGGCGGGGGTTGGCTCCCCGGCCTCTCGCCCACCACGATCACCACCGGTGGGGTCTCGCTCGGGGGCGGGGTGAGCCCCGGGGGCTCGGAAGTGCCCCGCACGTACTCGTAGGGGTCGTAGCCCTGGAGCGAGGGGGCCGCCACGGTGGGGGTCGCGGAGGTCTTCGGCTGGCGCGGGCGCAGCAGGAACAGCCCCGCCGCCAGGATCACCACCAGGGCCAGGGCTATCGAGAACACGACCCAGAGGACTTTCTTGCCTTCCATGACTTATAGCTCCAGCCCTTTCTCCCGCAGCAACCGCAGGGTCCCCTCGCGCAGGGCGTCCACCCCGCTGCCGTTGTTTATATAGTAAATATCGACGCCTGCGGCGTGCAATTTAGGACAGATTCCCCGCTGGGCCGCGATCCGCCGCAGCCCCTGAGCCAGGGCCAGGCCGTCCCGCCGGCGAGCCCGCGCCAGGCGCACCCACCAGGGGGCGCGCACGCACAGCACGGCGCTGCACAGCCGGTCCAGCCCCATGCGGAACAGTACGGCGGCGTTGAGGACCGCCGGCTCGGGGGTTACGGCCAGCTCCTCGCGGACCCTCTCCACCATCCGGGGGTGAACGATGCCCTCCAGGGCGGCCAACTCCTCCCGGCTGCGGAACACCCGGCGGCTCAGCTCCTTGCGGTCCACCTCGCCGTCGGCGCTCAAGACCCCGGGCCCGAAGCGGGCAGCCACCAGCTCCCGCGCCTCCGGCTCCCGCAGCACCCGGTGCCCGATCCGGTCCACGTCGATTACCCGCCAGCCGCGCTCGGCCAGTATGGCGGCCACGGCGTCCTTGCCGGCGCAGTATCCCCCGGCCAGTCCCAGGACAGCGCTAATGGAGCTCTCCCCAGGCCTTGCCGGTCTCCACGCTGACCCGCAGAGGCACGTCCAGCTGGACCGCCCCTTCCATGGCCCGGCGGATGAGGCGAGCGGCCTTGGCCGCTTCGGCCTGCGGGGCCTCGAAGATCAGCTCGTCGTGCACCTGCAGCAGGAGGCGGGTCTTCAAGCCGCGGGCCTCCAGGAGGCGGGTCACGTCGATCATGGCCTTCTTTACAATGTCCGCCGCGCTGCCCTGGATGGGGGAGTTCACTGCTACCCGCTCGGCGGCCATCCGTTCCGTGCGGTTGCGGCTGCCGATCGTGGGCACGGGGCGGCGGCGGCCCATCAGGGTCTTCACGCAGCCGTTGAGTTCCGCTTCGCGGATGGTGGCCTTCAGGAAGCGGTCCACCCCCGCGTAGCGCTGGAAGTAGGTATTGATGAAGCTGTCGGCCTCCCGCCGCGGGATGCGCATGTCCTGGGCCAGCCGGAAGGCGGACATGCCGTAGACCACCCCGAAGTTGATGGTCTTGCCCACGCGCCGCTGCTCCGGGCTCACCTCTTCCTCGGCCACCCCGAACAGCAGCGCGGCGGTCTGGCGGTGCACGTCGCGGCCCGCGGCGAAGGCCTCGCGCAGCGTGGGGTCGCCGGAGAGGTGAGCCAGGATAACCAGCTCGATCTGGGCGTAGTCGGCGCTCAGGAACACCCACCCCGGCTCCGGCACAAAGGCCGTGCGGATGCGCCGGCCCTCCTCCTCCCGCACCGGGATGTTCTGCAAATTCGGGTCCTTGCTGGCCAGGCGCCCGGTGGCCGCGCCGGTCTGCAGGAAGCTGGTGTGCACCCGGCCGGTGACCGGGCTCACCATGCCCGGCAGCGAGTCCACGTAGGTGCTCTTGAGCTTGGCCAGTTGGCGGTGGGCCAGGACCAGCTCCGGCACCTTCTGCCCCTGGCGGGCCAGCTCCACGAGCACAAAGTTGTCCGTGGACTGCCCGGTCTTGGTCTTCTTGAGCGGCGCGAGGCCCAGCTCCTCGAAAAGCACGGCCTGCAGCTCGCGGGTGGAGCGCACGTTGAAGGGGTGGCCGACCTGGGCGAAGATCTCCGCCTCCAGGCGCGAGAGCTCCTTGTCCAGCTCCAGGCCGTGGCGGGCGAGCACCTTGGCGTCCAGCCGAATGCCGGCCAGCTCCATTGCCGCCAGGACGGGCACCATTGCCATCTCCAGCTCCTGGAACACGCGCGTCAGCGCGAGGGAGGCGATCTGCGGGGCGAACAGCTCATAGAGTTGGAAGGTGATGTCCGCGTCCTCCCCCGAGTAGTCGGTGGCCTGGGCCGCGGGCACGTCCGCCAGGGTGCGCTGCGGATCCTTGCCCACCACCTCCTCGTAGTGGATGGTGCGGTAGTTCAGGAAGCGCAGGGCCATGCCGTCCATGCCGTAGGAGCCCTGCTCGCTGTCGATCAGCCACGAGGCCACCATGGTGTCGAACAGCTGGCAGCGCATCCGCACCCCGGCCATGAGCATGACCTTGTAGTCGAACTTGATGTTCTGACCCACCAGAGTCAGGTCGGGGTCTTTCAGCAGGCTGGCCAGCTCCCGCAGCACCGTGGCCAGCGGCAGCGGCTGCACGTCGCTGGCGGCCACCGGGATGTAGCAGGCCTTGCCCGCGGCCAGGGCCAGCGAGAAGCCCACGGGCTTCGAGCGCAGCGGGTCCAGGCCCGTGGTCTCGGTGTCGAAGGCGAACACGCCCGCGGCGCGCGCCCCGGCCACCCACTCGGCCAGCTCTTCCTCCCGGAGAACGGTCTGGTACATGCCGCGCTGCAGGGAGCGGGGCTCCTGGAGGGCGGTAGCCCCGTACTCGGGCGCGCCGGCCGCCGGGGTAGCGGACGCGGGTTTCGCGCCGGCCTTCGGCGCCGCGGCGCCGGGCCTCGCGCCTGGCGCGGCTCCCAGCTCCCGCACGATGCTGGCCATGCCTTCGCGGGCGAACAGCGGGATAGCCGCCTCCCGGTTCAGCCCACCCAGGCGCAGGTCCTCAAGACCCACCCCCAGGTCCACGTCGTCGGCCAGGGTGACCAGCTCGCGGCTCAAGACGGCGCTCTGCCGGCCGGCCTCCAGCTTGCGGCGCACTCCCTCCGGGGCCACCTCCTCCAGGCGGGTATAGATGTCGTCCAGGTCCCGGAACTGGCCCAGGAGCTTCAGCGCGGTCTTGTCCCCCACCCCGGGCACGCCGGGCACGTTGTCCGAGGCGTCGCCGGTGAGGGCCAGGTAGTCCACGACCTGCTCCGGCCAGAACCCCCGGGCCTGGAACACCCCGTCGCGGTCCAGCTCGCTGAAGCCTTCGCCGGCCTTGGGGGGCTGCAGCACGCTCACCCCCTGCCCGACCAGCTGCAGGATGTCCTTGTCGCCGGACAGGATCAGGCAGGGCCGCTTCTCCTTCCTGCAGCGGGCCGCCAGGGTGGCCATGACGTCGTCGGCCTCGAAGCCGTCCCGGCGCACGCAGGGGATCCCCAGGGCCGCGAGGATCTCCTCGATCACCGGCACCTGGGCGTGCAGGTCCTGGGGAGCCTCCTCGCGGTTGGCCTTGTACTCCGGGTACTTCTCGTGCCGGAAGGTGGGCGTGGGCGAGTCCAGGGCCACGGCCAGGTAGGCGGGCTGGCGCGCCTGGAGCAGCTGGAACAGGGAGCGGAAGAAGCCGAACACGGCCGAAGAGTTCCTGCCCTGCGGGTTGGTGAGCGGCTGGCGGATGAAGGCGAAGTACGAGCGGTAGATCAGGCTGTAGCCGTCGATTAAATAGAGGGGTTCCTTCATGAGTGCAGGTCGACCAGCACCGGCCGGCCGATGCGGGCGAAGGGGGAAAGGGGGGTGCGGGGAAGGGCCGCGAGCTCCCGGATCCTGCCGGTGAGCTCCCCTAGGGCCCCGCGCAACAGGGCCTGCGCGCCGCGGTTGGCCGTCAGGACCGCTTCCCGTTTTTCCGCCAGCCTGGCCTCCAGCTCCCGGAGCCGGTCCGCGCTCGCGAAGGCAGCCAGGGGCCGCGCC
>CAZMWZ010000259.1:0-3907 GCA_964570045.1 uncultured Spirochaetaceae bacterium | reverse complement strand
CACGCCTGCCCGAGTTCGCCGGCAAAACCATCGTCGCCGTGCTCCCCGACTCCGGCGAGCGCTACCTGTCTACCGCCCTGTTCGAAGGAATGTTCGACCCGGCCACCGGCCTATAGGGCGCGGAACACCAGGTCTGGCCTGGGCGCGGCGTCCCGCCGGCGGGCGTCGGGGGTGGCGCCGGTCAGCACCAGCGCTGAGCGGTAGCCGAACCCTTGCGCGCCTGCCACGTCGGAGTCCAACGAGTCGCCGACCATGAGCACGCGCCGCCGCTCCACCGCCCGACCCACTGCCAGCTTCAGCCGGCCGTGGTTGTGGTGAAAGATCGGTTCGTACGGCTTGCCTAAGTACAGCGGTTCCAGATCACGACCGTAGGCGACGCACACCGAGGCGATCAGCCGGGCTACCCCGCCGCTGGCCACGTGCACCCGCCGGTCCTCGCCCGGGTAATACAGGTCCGGGTTGGGCACGATCAGGGGGGCCTGGGGATGGGCGATCAGGAAGTTGATCACCCCGTTGATCGTAGCTTCCCAATCGTAGGCATCCTCCCCGACGATGGCCGCGCGACAGCCCGCGAGTTCCTCCAACCGGTGGGTGATCCGGATGCCGGCCAGGCCGGCGTAACAGGGCTCCCCGAGGCGGCCCAGCACGAAGCACAATTCGCCGCCAAGCCCCGCCCGCGCTGCGGCCTCGACCAGGCCGTGCCCCGAGGAGGTGATGGCATGAGCCGGCACGCGCAAGCCCGCTTCGGCCAGCAGCGCCGCCTTCTCTGCCACCGAATGGTTGGCGTCATTGGTGAGCAGCCGGAAGGGCAGCCGCAGCTCCTCCAGACGATCCAGCAGCCCGGCCGCGCCGGGTGCGGCCCTGGCCCCGACCAACAGCACCCCGTCCACATCGAACACCAGGGCGTCCAGCCCCGCACGGTGCCGCTCCAGCCAGCCGCGAAAGTTCGGAAACGCAGTCATCAGGAAGCAACACTACTTCACCGGTCATGGACCTGTCCAGGAAAATCAAATAGAATATTTTTATGACAGAACAGCTGGCAATCGCGGGCGGCAAACCTATTCTAGCACGAAACGACTACAAGAACTGGCCCATCATCGGCAAAGACGAGCGCAAATACATCAATCAGGTCCTGGACTCCGGCATCGTGGCCGGGGGCACAGCCCCCCAGGTGAAGGCCCTGGAACAGGAGTGGGCCGCCTACACGGGCGCCAAGCACTGCCTGACCACCTCGAGCGGCACGGCGGCGCTGCACATGGCCCTGGCCGCGCTCGGTGTGGGCCCCGGGGACGAGGTGATCACCTCCGCCTTCACCTTCCTGGCTTCGGCCTCCTGTGCCCTGCACCAGAACGCCATTCCGGTGTTCGTGGACATCGACCCGCGCACCTACACCCTGGACCCTTCCAAACTGGAGGCGGCGATCACGGAGCGCACCAAGGTGATCATCCCGGTGCACATTCAGGGTCTACCGGCCGACATGGATCCGGTCCTGGAAATCGCGCGCCGGCACAAGCTGGCCGTGATCGAGGACGCCTGCCAGGCGCACGGGGCGCTGTACAAGGGCAAGAAGGTCGGCACCTTGGGGGACATCGGCTGCTTCTCGCTCAACAACTTCAAGAACCTCTGCGGCGGGGAAGGCGGGCTGTTCGTCACGGACAACGAGACGTTCAAGGAGAAGGGCGTGCTCATCCGCTGCTTCGGGGATGAGGTAGACGAGGTGAGCAAGCGGCGGGTCTACAACGCCTCGATCCTGGGCTACATGTACCGCAACCAGGAGCTGCCGGCGGCCCTCACCCGCGCCCAGCTCCTGCACCTGGACGAGTACAACCGCGTGCGTATCGCCAACGCGCAATACCTGTCGCGGGAGCTGGGGGCGATTCCGGGGGTGATCCCGCCCTACTGCCCGCCGGACCGCACCCACGTGTACTTCATGTACAACGTACGCTTCGACCCCAAGGCGGCCGGGGTGCAGTGCGAGCCGCGCGGGTTCCGCGTCGCCGTGGAGAAGTCCCTGTACAAGGAGGGGGTGCTCGCCGGGCAGTGGCAGACCCTGCCGGTGCCGGCCCAGGACCTGTTCCAGAGCAAGCTGGGCTATGGAGGAACGGGCTACCCCTGGACGATCAACGAAGCTAGGGGCGTGAAGTACAACTACGACCCGGCGCGGTTCCCGGAAGCACAGAAGCTGTGCGACACCTATACCATTGTTCATGGGATCCACGCGCCCAACGGGAAGAAGCTCTTGGACAAGATCGTCGCTGCTTTCCGGAAGGTATTCGCCGACCTGGACGCGGCCGTGGCCCATGCCGACGACCCGGTGTACCCGGGAGCCGACGGCAAGCTGTACGGGGCAGGTTGAGGAGCGAAGCATGAAATACCCGCTGCAGAGCAGGGGGCTGTTCGGCCGCAAGTACCTGGACCTGCAGGAGCGGGTGCGCGAGATCGAAGCGCCGGATGGGGAACACGTGCTGGTCAAGGTGCGGGCCTGCGGGGTGTGCGGCACGGACGTCAACTTCGTGCGCGACTGGCAGGACGACCCGCAGGCCTTGGGACACGAGATCGCCGCCGAGGTCCTGGAGGTCGGCAATAACGTGCACGGCTTCCAGGCCGGCGACCGGGTGATCGTGGAAGACTGCTCCCTGTGCGGGACCTGCCCGGACTGCAAGAGCGGCCACCCGGAGCTGTGCCGCAACCTCTACAACCTGGAGGGGCAGCCGGGCATGGGGGAGTACCTGTCGGTGCGCTGCAACAGCCTGGTCAGGTTCGAGGGGCTGGACTTCGCCCACGCCAGCCTGACGGAGCCCCTGGCCGTGTCCCTCACCGCGGTGCTCAATGCCCAGGTCCCTCTGGGCGGCAGCGTGCTGGTGCTCGGCTGCGGCCCGCTGGGACTGATGGCCGCGAGCCTGGCCCGCCTGCGCGGCGCCGGCTGGGTGGGGATCACGGGCCTCGCGGCGGACAACCCCCGGGAGAAGGCCCGCTTGGCAGCGGCCGGGCGGCTGGGCTGCGACCTCACGATCCAGGTCGGCACGGATGATGTGGAGCGGGAGGTGAAAAACCGCTTCCCGGCCGGCGTGGATCGCGTGATCGTGAGCTCCCCCCCGGAGAGCCTCTACGACGCCTTCAAGGTCATCCGCTTCGGCGGGATCATCACCTTCTTCGGGCTGCACTTCGGCGGAAAGTCCAAGGTCAGCGTGGACGTGAACGACCTGGTGTTCCGCAAGGTGAGCCTCATCCCCACCTTCGCGGAGCCGGCCATCAATTTCCCGGCGGCCAACCGGCTGCTGGCTGAAGGGCTGGTGGACGCCGCGGCGCTGGTCACGCACACCTTCGGCTTCGACCGAGCGGCGGACACGCTGCGCGGCATCGTGGAAGGGACCCTGCCGGCCATCAAGGCGGTCATGCTGCCCCACGGGTAGCCGGCCTCCCGCCTCGAGCGCGAGTATCGCCGAGGGGGCGTCGCCGGGCAACTTCACGGGGCCGGGTGGGGCCGGCAGAGTCTGCTCCTCAGGCGCGCTCGGCGAGCAGGTCCAGGTTGTGCGCCACCAGTCCCAAGCGCCCGGCCTGCACCTCGGCCGTCCGACGCCGCCACCAGGCCTCCAGGTCCCGGGCATCGATGTCGGGGGTCCGCAGGCCTTCCCGCGCGATCATGCCAAGCAGGGCTTCCAGGAACAGGGCAGGACCGGGGGCGTGCCGCCCCCCTTCCGGGAACACGTTCCAGTCCGAGCTGCCGGCGCCCAGCACCAGGAAGCCGCCGCGCTCCAGAGCGGCCTGCAGGCGCCGGCCGCTGAATGCCCCGCCGGTGGGCTCCCCGCCGACACGTCGCGTTTCCATCGAATGGTGGTAGGCTGCCAGCAGGGCCTGCTCGAGGGCCGGGTCGCGGTCCGGCGGCAGGAGCAGGGTCGATCCGTCG
>CAZMWZ010000258.1:2543-3989 GCA_964570045.1 uncultured Spirochaetaceae bacterium | reverse complement strand
GTGCCCAGGTTGAGGATGCGGTCGCTGTCGATGCGGCCCAGGGCGGAGAACTCCCCCTCGGTCTGGACGGTGCGCTCCAGGCTGGCCTCCAAGAAATCCGGGTGCTGGAAGGTGAGCCGCAGCCGGAAACGCCGGGTCCGCGACCGGGACCGGGTGGATTTCGGCAGGAAGCTGTAGAAGCCGCGCGTGGCCGCATTGGTCAGGTAGGGGTTGGTCCAGCCCGCCTCCGCCGCGGGCAGGGCCGGTTTCCCGTTCAGGTACAGGGTTACGGACGCGCCGATCACCGCGCGCCCGCGATCGGCGACCCGGCCGATCAGGTAAGGCAGGTTGTGCCAGTAGCCCAGGAGGGTCCGCTCCTCCTCGCCGGCCGCCGCCCCGCCGGCCGCCGGCTTCCGGCGCCCGGCGATCGTGTCCACGGCCTTGTTGACCAGGAGCAGCACCTCCACCAGGCCGGCCAGGCCGTCGCCATTGTCCCCGTCCACGTAGTGGTCCGCGGCCAGGCGCGTGAAGCCCCGCTCGCTGAGGATATAGCGCGGGGGCAACCGGTTCAGGGCGTAGGCGGCCACGTCCAGGAGCAGCCCCCCGCTCTTCTTGACGTCGGGCCGATCCTCCAGCACGATCTCGGCGATGTGCAGGACGAGGTCCTCCTGGTAGTTCTTCAGTTCCATGGTATTGCTACGAGCATATCCCCCGCCGGCCGAAATATCAAGAAAAAGATCGAATCCGGCCGCGCGCGGAGGCACACCCGCATTGACACGGGAGGCGGGGAGTTCGTATGGTGGTAGGCCGCAGGCCATGGAAAACACCTCTTTCGTCTTCTTCGACATCGGCTTCACCCTGCTGTACGCCCAGGGGGCGGCGGCCTACCAGGAGGCGCTCGCCGAGCTGGGCTTCCAGATTGCGCTGCCCGAGATCGAGCGGGCGTTCCACCTGGAGGACAAGCGCTTCATGCGGGAGTTCCCCGGCGTGTTCGGCAACCCGGTCTACTCCCCGATGCCGTGGTTTCTCGGGTGCGTCAACTACCGGCTGGGGATCAGGGCGGACCTGTGCGCCGCCGCCGGACTCTGGCGCGAGCGCCAGCAGCGGACCCGCCCCTACTGGGTCCCCTTCCCGGGGGTACGCGAGGTGTTGAGCGAGCTGCAGCGCCGCGGCATCGGACTGGGGGTGATCAGCAACTGGGACTCCAGCGCGCGCGGCCTGCTGGACTCCCACGGCCTGTCGCAGTTTTTCGACCCCATCGTCATCTCCTCGGAAGTGGGCGCGGAGAAGCCCGCGGCGGAGATCTTCCGCACCGCGCTCCAGCGCGCGGGATTGCGCGGGGAGCAGTGCCTGTACGTGGGGGACAACTACTATGACGACGCGGTGGGCTGTCGCAGGGCGGGCATGCGGCCCCTGATCGTCAACCGCTTCGGGCGCCTGGGCCTGGAGGAGATCACCGACTGCGAC
>CAZMWZ010000258.1:0-2443 GCA_964570045.1 uncultured Spirochaetaceae bacterium | reverse complement strand
GAGGCCTGCCGGCTGAGGGCGGGCGGCAGGCCCAGCGCGGAGGCCCAGCGGGCCGCCAGCGCGGCGCTGCGTTCCTCGTTGTCCTGCCGGGCCGGGTCGTACACCGCGTCGTGGAACCACACGGCCAGCTCCAGCGCCGCCGCTTCCTGGGGCGCCGGCCGGGCTCGCCGCAGCTCCCGCAGGCAGTCGGCCACGTGGGCCCACGTGTGGTAATGCCGGCCCGGCTCGCGGTAGCGGCGGTCCAGGTCGGCGAACACCTCTTCCGCCGCGCCTCCCGCCCCGATCCGGCGGCAGAACTCAAGCCAGCGCCGTCTCCAGCCCATGCCCGATACTAACAGACATCTCACGGAATTGCCCACCACCCAGGGCTTGCTTTTGAGCGCCCTGTCTGCAACTATGGCGGCATGGCGGAGGTCCTCCTGTTCATCCTCCGGCGCCTGGGCCGGCTGCTGCTCACCGTCTGGCTGATCTCCACGATCATCTTCTTCGTCATCCGGGTCATCCCCGGCGACCCGGCCCTGGTGATCGCCGGCGTGGACGCCTCCGCGGAGGACGTGGCGGCCATCCGCGCCAGGATCGGCACGGACCGGCCCCTGGCCGCGCAGTACTTCGACTGGCTGTGGCGGGTGGCCCGCTTCGACTTCGGCACTTCCTTGTCCAGCGGGCAGCCGGTCACCGGGCTCATCTTCGAACGCTTCGGCCTGACCCTCTGCCTGGCCCTGCTGGGCATGCTGATCTCGCTCGCCGTGGCCCTGCCGCTGGGTGTGGTCTCGGCGGTGCGCCGCTGGTCGTTCTGGGACTACCTGGGCATGGTCTTCTCCCAGCTGGGGATGGCCGTGCCCAGCTTCTGGCTGGGCATCCTGCTGCTGCTCGCCCTGGCGGTGAAGGTCCCCCTGTTCCCGCTGTTCGGCTCCGGGAGCCTGCGGCACCTGGTCCTGCCGGCCGTGGCCCTGGGCATCGCCCGGGCGGCGGTCCTCCTGCGCCTGACGCGCGCCTCCATGGTGGAGGAGCTGGCCAAGGAGTATGTGATCACCGCCCGCGCCAAGGGGTTGACCGAACGTATGGTCAAGTACAAGCACGCCCTGCGCAACGGCCTCTTGCCCGTGGTGACCATCGCCGGCATCCAGCTGGGCTACATGCTGGGCGGGGCCATCATCATCGAGCAGGTCTTCTCCCTTCCCGGCCTGGGCCGGCTGTTCCTGTTCGCCGTGTACCAGCGCGACTTCCCCCTGATCCAGGGCGGGGTGGTGTTCGTGGCCTTCGCCTTCTCCCTGATCAACTTCCTGGTGGACATCCTGTACAGCGTGCTCAACCCCAGGATCCGGGTGGGCTGATGGCGGAAACCCTGCTTTCAATTAATGACCTTTGGGTCAGCTTCCGGGGGCGCGACGGGAGCGAGTCCCGGGCGCTGCGCGGCATCGACCTGGACGTGGCCCGCGGGGAGGTCCACTCCCTCGTAGGCGAGTCGGGCTCGGGCAAAACCTTGACCGCGGTCTGCGTGCTGGGACTCCTGCCCGTGCCCCCCGCCCGCATCGAGGCCGGCAGCATCCGCTTCCAGGGCACGGAGCTGATAGGGCTGCCGGAGGCGGAGCGCCGCAAGCTCCGCGGCCGGCGCATCGGGATGGTCTTCCAGGAACCCTCGAAGTACCTCAACCCTGCCATGCGCGTCGGCGAGCAGATCGTCGAGGCGCTGGTGCTGCACCTGGGCCTCACGCGCAATGAGGCCCGCCTGCGGGCCGGGGAGCTGCTGGAGCTGGTGGGCCTGCCGGGCGGGCGCAGGGTCCTGCGCCGCTACCCCCACGAGCTGTCCGGCGGGATGCGCCAGCGGGTCATGATCGCCATCGCCGTAAGCTGCGACCCTGTCCTGCTGATCGCCGACGAGCCCACCACCGCGCTGGACGTGACCCTGCAGCGGCAGATCCTCCGGCTGCTGCTGGAGCTGCGGGAGCGCCTCGGCATGGCCATCCTGTTCGTCTCGCACGACCTGGCGGTCGTGCACGGCATCTCGGAGCGCATCTCGGTGATCTATTGCGGAAAAATCGTGGAGAGCGGCAGCCGGGAGAGGGTCTTCGCCAGGCCCCTGCACCCCTACACCCAGGCGCTGCTCGCCTCCATCCCGCAGGCCTCCCGGCGCGGCACGCGCCTGCGGGCCATCCCCGGAACGGTGCCCGACGCCTCGCACGTGCCCCCGGGGTGCGCCTTTCACCCCCGCTGCCCCCTGGCCGTGGAGCGCTGCCGGGAGCAGGTCCCGCGCCTGCTGGATTACGCGGAAAACGGCGGGACTCCCCGCGAAGCGGCGGCCGGCCGCCCGGAAACGGGTGAAACCCACCTGGCCGCCTGCCACCTGGTAGGGACGTGATGGCCGGACTCATCCTCGAGGTAAGGAAGCTCGTCAAGCAGTTCGGCGGCTCCGGCCTGGTGAGCCGCGCCCGTACGGGACTGA
>CAZMWZ010000257.1:0-4007 GCA_964570045.1 uncultured Spirochaetaceae bacterium | reverse complement strand
GGAAGCGCTCCACCCAGCGAGCTTCTGCCCGGCTTCCGGGCCGGGCATTTGCCAGGAAGTCGTCGCAGAGGACCAGCAGCCCGCCGGGGACCAGGTGCGGGCGCAATGCGGCGAAAAAGGCGGACGGCTCTGCGGCGTGCGCGAAGCTCTCGACGGCGTAGGCCGCGCCGGCCGGCTCCAGCTCGGGGAGGGAAAGAAAATCCGCCTCCAGGAAACGGCAGAGCTCGGCCAATCCGCGGGCGGATGCCCGCTCCCGGGCCAACCTGACCTGCAGGGCGCTCAGGGTCACGCCGGTGATGCGGGCGGGAAGGCGCTCGGCCAGCCACAGGGCGACGGCTCCCGTGCCGCAGCCCAGGTCCAGGACGTGCCGCGGGGCCAGCGGCGCCAGCAGCTCCGCGATGCGCCGGTCCACCGCGTGCAGGGCGTCCCTGCACGCGGCGACCCCGGGGTCCCAAACCGGGCGGTGAAGAGCTCCTTCCAAGCGGCCCGCGCCCCAGCGCAGCATCCGGAGGGTGTTCTCCTCGTAGTAGCGCCGGACCGACTCGGGCCCGATGCGGTCAGTCGAGGAAATGGCCGAGCCTTTCCCTTTTAGTCTTGAGGTAGCGGCGGTTGTGGGAGTTGGCCGGCACGATCATGGGAACCCGTCGCGTGACGGTGATTCCTTCGCGTCGTAGACCCTCGATCTTGTCCGGGTTGTTGGTGAGCAGGGCCACGGAGCGGATCTGCAGGAGCCGGATGATGTCCGCAGCGGCCAGGTACTCGCGCGCGTCGCTGGGTAAGCCCAGGGAGGTGTTGGCCTCCACGGTGTCCAGTCCCTGGTCCTGCAGGTTATAGGCCCTGAGCTTGTTGAACAGCCCGATGCCCCGCCCCTCCTGGCGCAGGTAGATCACGGCGCCGAACTCCCGGGCCTGGACGTACTGCAGGCTCTTCTCCAACTGCTCCCGGCAGTCGCAGCGCAGCGAGGTCCACACGTCGCCCGTATGGCATTCTGAGTGCACGCGCACCGGACAGTCCTCCCGGCCGGTCACGTCGCCTTTCACCATGACGGTGTGCTCCTTGCCGTTGGTGCGGTCCAGGAACCCCACGATGTTGAACTCCCCGAAGCGCGTGGGCAGGTGGGCGCAGGCCACCCACTCCACGCTGTCCTGGGGCTGGCCGTCGGGCACGGGCTGCCCGCAGTCGGCAGCCGACAAGGGATCGATCGACACCGAATCGGTCGCCGCCCTCGTGCTGATGTCCCGTTTCGCTCTACCAGCCATCGTACGCTCCTTGCTTGCAGGTAATTGTAGGGTAAGAAGAATGGAGCTTGCTGTCAAATTCTCTCGCCTTGCAACCCTGCCGGGGGGAAGCTATATTGGGGGAACATGGAGCGCATCCCGCGCATCACCGTCAGCTACGCCCAGAGCCTGGACGGCCGGATCGCGACGGTTACCGGGGACTCGCGCTGGATCTCCGGTCCCTCGACCCTGCGCCTGGCGCACCGCCTGCGGCGCGATCACGAGGTGATCCTGGTGGGCATCGGGACGGTGCTGCGTGACGACCCCGAGCTCACCTGCCGCCTACCGGGGGGGCGCAGCCCCGTACGGGTGGTGTTGGACTCCTCCCTGCGCCTGCCCCCGGACAGCCGCCTGGCCCGGGGCGCTGCGGAGCTCCCCACCCTGGCCTTCGCCGCGGAGGGCGCCCCGGCCGAGCGCCGCGCCGCGCTGGAAGCCCTAGGAGTACGGGTCGTGGAGAGCCCTCCGGAGGAGCAGGGGTGCATCCCGCTGCGGTGGGCGGTGGAGCATCTGGCCGGCATGGGGTATGCCAGCCTGTTCGTGGAGGGCGGTGCGCGGGTGATCACCTCGTTTCTCCGGCAGCGGCTGGTCCATCGGCTCCTGGTCGTGGTGGCCCCCCTGCTGATCGGGCAGGGGGTGGAGGCCGTCGGCGACCTCGGGGTGCGCGCGCTCGCCGAGGCCCTGCGCCCCACGGGCAGCCGCGTACGGCGCTTCGGCGAGGATCTGGTCTGGGATTTGGAGTTCGATGGACCGTAAGGCGAAGGCGCTGTACTTCCTGCGCCCGGGGGTTGTCGAGCTGCGCGAGGAGCCCCTGGAGCCGCGGCCCGGGCAGGCGGCGGTCCGCTCCCGCCTGATGGGCATCAGCCACGGCACGGAGTTGCTGGCCTTCCGCGGTGAGCTGCCCGCGGGGCTGGAGGCGGACGCCTCCCTGAAGAGCCTCGCGGGCCGCCTGGAGTACCCGCTGAAGTACGGCTACAGCAACTGCGGGGTCATGGACGCGCCGGGCGGGCAGCGGGTATTCGCCTTCTACCCCCACCAGGACCTGTTCTACGCCGACCCCGGCGAGCTCGTCGCGCTGCCCGCGGGAGTCAGTGACGAGCAGGCCGTGTTCCTGCCGAATCTGGAGACTGCTCTGGGCATCGTGCACGACGCGGGCGTGCGCCTCGGGGAGTGCGTGCTGGTGGTCGGGCTGGGGGTGGTGGGCCTGCTCACCTCGGCCCTGCTCCTGCGCTCCGGGATCGGGGAGCTGATCGCGGTGGAGCCGCACGCCATGCGCCGGGAGGCGGCCTCCAGGCTGGGCTGCCGCGCGCTGTCCCCCGAGGAACCGCGCCTGCGGGAGCGGATCGCGGAGCTAACGGGCGGCCGCGGCCCGGATGCGGCGATCAACGTGAGCGGCGCGGAGGCGGGCCTGCAGCTGGCCCTGGACACCTTGTGCTTCGAGGGTACGCTGGTGGAGGCTTCCTGGTACGGGGCCAGGCGGGTGAACCTGGAGCTGGGCGCGGCCTTCCACCGGCGGCGCCTTCACCTGGTCTCCAGCCAGGTGTCCCACGTCGCCTCCGCCCTCGGCCCCCGCTGGGACAAGCGGCGCCGCCTGGAGCTCGCCCTGGGGCTGCTGCCCGTGCTGGACCCCTCCGGCTACATCACCCACCGCTTCCCACTGGAGCGCGCCCAGGAGGCCTTCGAGCTCATCGACCGGCACCCGGAGCGCGTGCTGCAGGTCGTGCTGGAGCCCTGAAATCAGGATCAAGGAGAGCGCCATGTACCAGGTCGGCATCAAGAACAAGTTCCAGGCCAGTCACTTTCTGCGTGGGGACTTCGCCGAGGAGTCCTCGCCCCATGAGCACACCTACGCCCTGGAGTGGGTCTGCTGGACCGAGAACCTGGATGAGAACGGCTTTTCGGTGGACATCGCCCTGCTGGAGGAGCTGCTCGAGGGGGAGGTTCAGGGAGTGCGGGGCCGCCTGCTCAACGACCTGGAATTTTTCCGGGAGCGGCAGCCGAGCGTGGAGAACATGGCCCGCTTTTTCCACCGCCGGCTGTTCGACGCCCTGGAGGGGCGCGGCTACGCGGTGGGCCGCATCGTGCGCGCCGAGCTGAAAATCTGGGAGTCACCGGACGCCTGGGCCTCCTACCTGGCGCCCTGAGTGCGGACCGCGGGCCATGCGAATCCTCTGGGTGGTCTACGGCTCGCTGGAGCAGCTTTCGGGCGGTTATCTGTACGACCGGCTGGTGGTGGAGTACCTGCGCGCGCACGGGGTGGAGGTGGAGGTGCTGGGGCTGAGCCAGCCTCCCTACTTCCTTTGCCCCCTGCGGGCGGTCCCGCCGCGCCTGCGCTCCCCGGAGGGGTTGGACGCGATCGTGGTGGACGAGCTGATCCACCCGTCGGTGTTCCGCTGGGCTGTCGCCCGCGCGCAGACGGCGACGCCCCTTTCGCGGCCGCGCCTGGTGACCCTGGTTCACCACCTGCGCTCCCGCGAGCAGGTCCCCCTGCTGCTGAAAGCCGCTGCGCGCTCGATGGAGCGGCGGCTGCTCGTCGCCTCGGACGCGGTGATCGCCAACAGCCGCGCCACGGCCGCGACCGTGGAGGAGCTGGTCGGCCCCCTGCCTCTGCTCGCCGTGTGCCCGCCCGGCTGCGACCGGCTGCCAGCGGCCGCCAAGGAGGCGGCTCACGCGCCGGGCGCCGCCGGCGAAGCTGACGGGGGCCTCGCGGCCGCCGGGCCGGCGGGTCCGGTA
>CAZMWZ010000256.1:398-4020 GCA_964570045.1 uncultured Spirochaetaceae bacterium | reverse complement strand
AAGGACAGGAGCTTTTTGGTCAGGGTGACCACCTGGAACATGGCGTGCACGTGCAGCTCCGAGCGCTCCAGGAAGGAGGCGGCGGGCAGCACGTAGTGCGCCAGCTGGGCGGTCTCGGTCAGGAACAGGTCGCGCACCACCAGCAGCTCCAGGGCGGCCAGGGCCCGCCGCACCTTTTCCGTGTTCGGGTTGGTCATGGCCGGGTTGGCCCCCGTGAGCAGCAGGGCCTTCAGGGGGTAGGGCCGGCCGCTCAGGATCGTGTCCATGGCCGTCATGGTGTGGCACTCCTGGCGCAGGCCGTACAGCACGGGGAAGCGCTCCGCGCCGATGGGACCCAGCTCGGTCAGAGGCCTCTCCTGGTACAGGGTCAGGCGGCGGGTGGGGAAGCCCTCGGCCAGCCGGTTGCCGCCCTTGCGGTCCAGGGCGCCCAGCAGGGTGTCCAGGTAAGCGATGGCGCGGATGTTGTTGATTCCGTTCTCGTGATGCTCCAGACCATTGCCCACGTAGTTCACCACGGCGGGGGCGGCCTTGGCCAACGCGGCGGCGATCTCCCCCACCAGCGCGGCCGATACGCCCGTTTCCCGCTCCACCGCCTCCGGGGTGAAGGCTCGCGCGTAGGCCTCAAGGGCCGGGAAGCCCACCGAATGATTCTCTACAAGCTCGCGGTCGTAGGCGCCGCGCTCCAGCAGGGCGCGGATCAGCCCCCACACCAGGGCCCCGTCCGTGCCGGGGCGCACCGGCGCGTGCAGGTCGGCCTGGCGGGCCACCGCCGACAGGCGCGGGTCCAGCACGACCAGCCTGGCGCCGCGGCGGCGCGCGCGCATGATCATCTGGGTCATGTTGGGGTGGGCGTGCGGCGGGTTGGCTCCCCACAGGAGCACCAGGCGGGTGTGCTCGTAGTCCGGCACGCTCCAGGCGCCGTGCACCACGGTGTAGCCGATCCAGCGGCCGTTGAAGCACAGGGAGTCGTTGGAGAAGTAGTTCGGGGAGCCGATGGCATGCACGAAGCGCCGGGCCATCTCCTCCTGCTGGGCGAAGCCCACGGCTTCGCCTTTCCAGACGCCGATGGAGCGCTCCCCGTAGCGTTTCTGAATGCCGCGGAGGCGCTCCGCGATCTCGTCCAACGCCTGTTCCAGGGGGATTTCCTGCCAGCCCGAGGCAGTGCGCTTGAGCGGCTTCCACAGCCGGTCGGGGTGATAGACCAGGTCGACGGCCGCCCGCCCCTTGCTGCACAGCCGCCCCCGGTTCCAGGGGTGCTCCTGGTAGCCGTCGATGTCCACGACCCGGTCTTCTTCCATATAAACGTTCAGAGCGCAGTGGTCGTCGCACATGCGGCAGAGGGTCTGGAAGACCTGTCGGGTTTGGCTCACCTCCGGCCGCCTTTGGCCAGGCCCAGCAGATCCGTCAGCTTGGCATCCAGGCTCGCGCGGCGGAAGGCGAACGCCTCCTCGGCCTCCACGAACTGCAGGGCCCCGGAAATGCAGAACTTCACGCACTGCGGGTCCCCGCCGCACAGGTCGCACTTGCGGGCCACCCGGGCCCTGGCGTCGAAGCGGATGGCGCCGTAAGGGCAAGCCAGCATGCACATCTTGCAGCCGGCGCAGCGGTCGGGGTCGATCTCCACGGCCCCGGTTTCCGGGTTGCGGCCGATGGCCGCCGCCGGGCAGACCTCCAGGCACCAGGGCTCCTCGCAGTGCACGCAGGTCCCGGGAATGCACACGCGCTCCTGCGGGTAGAAGCTCACCCGGATGTTGGAGTCCCGGCGCTCGAAGGTCCCGGCCTGCTTGAAGGCGCAGGCGTACTCGCAGTTGCGGCAGGCCACGCAGATCTCCGGGTCCATGGTCACGATGCGCATTGCGTCATCTCCTTGAGGCTTTCAGGGCGAGGGTTCGATGCAGCCCGCCGAACGGCTCGGCGGGAACAAGACGGCCTTCCCGCCCGGCGCGGATCCGCGGGCGCAGGGCGGCCAGCACGGCCAGGTCCTCCGGGGTGCCCAGCACCACGCCCCCCAGCGGAACTCCGCCGCGGAACAGCAGCTTGACGTAGCGGCCCGTGCGCGGATCGTGCTCGACGAGCGGCTCCTCCGCGGGGTCGCCGTTTTCCAGGAAGCGGCCCATGGAGGCCACGGTCAGAGAGAACATCTCGGCCACGTTCATGTTGAGGCTGCCGGCGTACACCCGCTCGTGGCCGGCCATGTTGGCCCCGGCCACCCGGCCCTGCTCCACCGCGGTGGGCCACAGGGCGTGGGCCGCGTGGGCCTCGCCGAAAACACTCGGGCCCAGGGCGGCGTCCCCCGCCGCGTAGATCCCAGGTACACCGGTCCGCATCCGCTCGTCCACCGGAATCCCGCCCGCCTCCACCCGCACCGCAGTGCCCTCCAGGAAGGACAGGTTGGGCCGGACCCCGGCGCCCACCACCACCAGGTCGGCGTCGACGTTCGGGTCCTCGCAGGACAGGACTACCCGCAGGGGGGTGCGGCCCGCCGGCCGCTCGATCCGCTCGATGCCCACCGCGCAGCGCACGTCGGCCCCGTGCCCGCGCATCCTGGCCTCCAGCAGGGCCGAGGCGGTCTGGTCCAGGACCTTGGGGAGCAAGCGCGGCAGGGCCTCCAGCACGGTGACCCGCAGGCCGCGCACGCAGGCGGCCCAGGCGGCCTGCAGCGACACGAAGCCCGAGCCGATGAACACGACCCGGCGCCCGGGCAGAAGCTCCGGCAGCAGGCGGTCCGCGTCCTGCAGGGTCCAGAGGGTGTGAATCCCCGGCCCCTCGAGGTCCCGGACCCGCGGCAGGACCGGCCGGGCCCCGGAGGCCACCAGCAGCCGGTCCCAGGCAAGCTCCTCGCCGTCCGCCAGGGTCAGGGTCCGCCGCCGGTCGTCCACCCGGGTCACGGCGCGGCCAAAGGCGGTGCGCGCAGCCAGGGAGCGGTAGTCGGCGTCGCCGCGGATGAACAGCCGCTCGCGGGGAAGCGAGCCGCGCAGGTAGTAGGGCAGGAGCACGCGGGAGTAGGCCGGCCCCGCTTCCGCGGCCAGCAGCGTCAGCTCCGAGGCGCGGTCGTAGCGGCGGAAGGCTTCCGCGGCGGCGAGGGAGGCGGCGCTGTTCCCGATGATCACGGCTTGCATCGAGATTACTTTACCGGTTTTGTCGACTCTATGCCAGACCGGGGGTTCTCAGTAAGCGAGAAACAGTCTGTTCCGGCCAGGTTAGCACCGAAGGGTACGGCCATTGCTTCTTTCCGCTTCACCGGAATTCCTCTGCAATTGGCTGCAGCTCGTCGTTTAAAAAGATGCGAACCTAGGTTAGCGTCGACTACTTCTAAGCGAAGCATAGTTCTGCACCCACTCAAGGTAGCCGTTTGCTCATGCCTCGCCTCGGAGCGCAAGCTGCTGCAAGCTGCAAAAGACATGCAGAGTAGATAACGCAATACAAAATGAACGAATCCAGCCTCCATTGCTCGTTGCCGTTGCTGGTCTTGCTGACCGGCGCCCCGAGCTTTTGCGTGACCGAGCCCCGTCGTTCGGGCGAGTCACGATCCCCAAGCCCGAGGAGCAGTTCGTGGAGGGGGCGTAAACCATCCCCCCGTCGCCGGACTAACTCGACTGGACATGAGCCATCCCGTTGCACG
>CAZMWZ010000256.1:0-388 GCA_964570045.1 uncultured Spirochaetaceae bacterium | reverse complement strand
ATTGCGGGTTTGCAACTCCGGTTACCGCGGGGCGGGTTTCCTCCGAGCACGGCTTCCCGCGGAGGGCTCCGACGCGGGGGATCGTCCCTTAGATGGCCGCAAAGAGGACGAATTTCTGGCTGTTTCGAAGAATCTGGCGGCCAGGCTGGCACGGGACTTGCTATATAATAAATAGTCGAAAGGAGGCCTGCAGCAGCAGTGAGGGATCGGGGAACTCCGGATGAGGGGTCAGGAGGTGAACACCGCTATGAACGCCGGAAAGTCAAGCGAGTTGCGGCGAGTCCTGCGAGCCCCGGCTCTACCGTACCGTACGCTCTTCGAGAACCTTCCGGTTGGCGTGTGCTGGGTCGGTCTGAATGGGCGTGTCCTGTACAGCAACCCGATTATG
>CAZMWZ010000255.1:0-4034 GCA_964570045.1 uncultured Spirochaetaceae bacterium | reverse complement strand
CAGGCCTGCCAGCGACAGGCTCGCCAGCGCAACCAGGAGGCGCGCGCCATGACCCATGATTCCCTCCTGCAACAGGTTCGCGTGCAGGCCGATTCGCATTGCCTTCCGTAATAGGACCGGCCCCAGCCTACCCGAGGGTTCCCGAAACTGTCAACACATCTGGAGCAAGCCCGGCGAAAGGAGTAAGATCCTTCCATCGTGAAAGCGGCACCGCCCCGGCGCCTGGCCTCCCGGCTCGGCAGCACGGCCGTCGTGTACCCGGGCGCCTTCCTGGTGGCCTTCGCGGAGGGCATGCTCAACCTGGGGTTCGTGTTCTTCCTGCGGGAGAGGCAGGGCGCCGGGCCCGGCCTGATCGGTTGGTTCATGGGCTACAGCGTCCTGGTCTACATCCTGGGCTGCCTGCTGCTGCGGCCGGTTTTCGACCGGATGCGCCCCCAGACGTCGCTGCTCATCGCCCTGTTCGGCATGCCGGCCTCCCTGCTCCTGCTCGTGCTGCTGCCTGCGCTGCCCCTGACCTTCCTGTTCAGCGGCCTGTACCGCCTGGCCCTGTCCTTCTTCTGGCCTCCGGCCATGGGCTGGCTGTCCCAAGGGGTGGAGGGGGTCACCCTGAACCGCCGCCAGTCGCGCTTCAACCTGTCCTGGAGCACCGGCCTGGTCTCGAGCTACGCCCTGGCCGGCCTGGCCAGCCAGCGGGACACCGGGTTGCCGCTGGTCATCGCCCTGGCGGTCTTCGCCGGCTACGCCGTGGTGCTGGCCTCCTCACTGGCCGCCTTCCCTTCCCTGCGCGCCGCGGCGCCGGCCCCGCCGCCAGCCGAGGCCACGGCCCCCCCCTCCCGCGACGGCACGCCCCTGCGCTATCCGGCCTGGGTGGGCATGTTCGCCAGCTACGTGGTCTCCGGCATGCTGGCCACCGTGTTCCCCCTGTTCGCCCAGGACGTGCTGGGCGCCTCGCGCGGCCTGGTGGGCACCCTGGTCTCCTCGCGGACGTTCATGCAGTCCGTGGGTTTCCTGCTGCTCGGGTCCGTAGGCTTCTGGCACTACCGGGGCAGCTGGCTGGTGCTGTCCCAGGTCTACCTGGCCCTGCTGCTGGCGGCCATGCTCTTCGCCCGCAGCGTGGCCTTTTTCGCGGTGCTGTTCCCGCTGCTGGGCCTGGGCACCGCCATGAGCTACGCCGGGGGTCTTTTCCACGGCATCGCCGGTTCCAGCCGGCGGGCGGCGCGCATGGCCATCCACGAGTCCACGCTGAACGGCGGCTACATCGTCGGGGCCTCCGTGAGCGGCCTATTGTACCAGGAGTTCTCCATGCGGGTGGTGGTGGCCTTCTGCCTGGGCTCCAGCCTGATCGCCATCCTGATCCAGAGCCTGCTGCTGTTTCCTTTTCTTTCGAGGCGACGCCGGCTATAATGCCGGGGATGAACGAACAGCGACTGTCTTTCGGTACCAAGCTCACCTACGGGATCGGCGATGTCGCCAGCAACATCTTCATCGTCACCACCGGGATGTACCTGCTGTTTTTCCTGACCGACACCTTGGGGGTGAACCCGGCGCTGGCCGGTATGGCGCTGCTGTTTCCCAAGCTCTGGGACGTGGTCTCCGACCCCATGATGGGCTGGATCTCGGATCGGACCCGCAGCCGCTTCGGACGGCGCCGGCCGTACCTGCTGTTCGGGGCCGTGCCGTTCGGGGTGAGCTTTATCGTTCTATTCCTGGCTCCCGGCTACGAATCCGAGCTGTTGCGGGCCGTGCACGTGGCCTTGCTCTTCGCCCTGGGGTGCACGGCCTTCACCGTGATCAACGTCCCGTACTCGAGCATGGTGGCCGAGATGACGGCGGACTACAACGAGCGTATCTCGCTGACCTCCTTCCGCATGATCTTCGCCTCCGTCGGGGCCCTGGCGGCGGGAGCGCTGGTGACGCCGCTGGTGGCGCTCGGGGGAGGAGGGGCCAGCGGGTACCGCTTCATGAGCCTGATCTACGCCGCGGTGATCGTGGCGACCTGCCTGATCTGCTTCTGGGGAACGCGCGACGCCCCGGTTTCCGCCCAACGCGAGGTCATGCCCCCCTTCGGGGAGCAGGTGCGGATCGCCTTTCGCAACACCCCGTTCGTCATGCTGGTGTTGAGCTACTTTTTTCAGGCGCTGGCCATCGGGGTGATGATGGCCGGCTTCGTGTACTACGTGAAATACGTCATGGCGCTGCCTGAGACGGCGATGAACGTCGTGTACCCCCTGTTCCTGGTCACCGCCATCGTGTTCATCCCGGTATGGGTCCGCATCGGGGCCCGCCTGGGCAAGATCCGGGCGTACAGGATCGGCCTAGCCCTGTTCTGCCTCATGATCGCCTCCCTGTTCCTGACGCCTACTTCGACTCCGGTCGTTTTCTACATTCAGATCCTGATCCTCGGGGTGGGCTTCTCGAGCTTTCAGCTGTTCCCGTTTTCCATGCTCCCCGACACCATCGAGTACGACCAGATGCAGTCCGGGCTGCGGCGGGAAGGGGTGTTCTCGGGCATGTGGTCCGCGGGACAAAAGATCGCCTATTCCCTGGGCCCAGTGATCGTAGGCTTCGCCTTGGATCGAGCCGGATATTCGGCAGGGGGGATGCAGCCGGCAAGCGTGGGCTTCGGCGTGCGGGTGGTGTTCTGCCTGTTTCCCGCCGTCGTGGTCCTGCTCAGCTTCATCCCCTTCGCCCGCTACGATCTCACCCGGGAGCGCTTCGAGGAGATCAAGCGGCGGATTTCGAAATCCCCGGCCTGAATCCGGGTGACTGCGCAGGCTGCTCAGCCGATGATTCCGCCTGCCCAGAGCTCGCTCAGAAAAACTCTCCAGGGCAGCAGGCGGATGTCCCCCACCCGGCGCTCCGTCCGCTCGTTGCACACCACGATCGCCTTTCGGGGTTTGTGCTCCAGGAGGAAGGCCTGCAGCGGGCGCAGGTCGCGTTGTTCGACGCGGGAAGACCCCTTCGCCTCGATGGCCACCTCCCCCCGCCCCAGGATGAAATCCACCTCCAGGCCGGTCTTGGTGCGCCAGAACTGGATGTCATACCCGAGCTCAGAGTAGGAGGAGTGAGCCGCCAGCTCCATGAGGAGGAAATGCTCGAAGGCTCTGCCGAAAGGCTCGCCGCGCTCTTCGAGGATGGATCGCTTGACCAGGGCGCCCGCCACACCCACGTCAAAGAGGTAGAACTTAGCCGCCTTCACGATCACCTGCCGCTCCTGCCGCTCCCTGTACGGAGCGACCATCCGGCCCAGGAGCGTATCGCACAGGATCTGGTAGTATTCCTTCACCGTCTTGGCATCCACCCCGCACTCACGGGCGATGTTCGCGAAGTTGGTCAGCTCCCCGTGCGAGTAGGCCATGGCATCGAAGAAACGCGAGAAGGCGGGGATGTTGCGCGTCAGCCCTTCGGCAAAGACTTCCTCCTTCAGGTAGTCCAGGGTATAGCCGGCCAGGGATTTTCTATAGCTCTCCGAGAGGTAGTGGGCGGGAACCAGCCCCCGGTTGAGGATGCGCAGAAGATCCGGCTCTTCCAGCTCCGCGGTCACGAAGGGGAACAGCTCGAAGCGCCAGGCGCGGCCGCCGAGCAGGTTGGCCTTGCCCCGCTTGAGACGGCGGGCGCTGGAACCGCAGAGGATGAAGCGCAGGCCCTTGTTCTCGATGAGCCAATGGACCTCGTCCAGGACGGCAGGAACCTTCTGCACCTCATCCAGGATGACCGGCCTGGCAAGATCCTCGGGGCGGCGGGCAAGAAGCTGCTCGCGCAAGGTGGAAGGCCGCTTGGAGAGCTCGATCACCAGCTCGGAACGCAGGAAATCGTACAAGATGCTGTCCGGAAAAGCCGTTTTCAGGAGAGTGGATTTGCCTGTTTTTCTAGGTCCCCAGATGAAGGCGGATTGCCTCTCCGGCAGGTCGATGTGAAGCAGACGTTTGATAGGTGCATTCATGGATTTGCGGGATTTACTTCCGCATTGGTCATACCAAAATGGAATATATTCCTTTTTGGAAGGAGTGTCAACCGGCCGGCAGCGTGGGGAA
>CAZMWZ010000254.1:0-4040 GCA_964570045.1 uncultured Spirochaetaceae bacterium | reverse complement strand
GCTGCTGTCGCACCGAAAGGATGTCCTCGGCGGTGTTGAAGGGCGCCACGATCAGGGTGTAGGGGACCCTGATACCCCCGGAGATGAGCTCCAGATGCATGGTTGCCTGGTCCGAAGCCCAGAGGAGCGTGTCGGGGTCGAGGACGAATCGAAAGCCCAGGGACCCGGACCGCAGGGCCTGCAGCACCTTTTCCAGATTGTGCGGCCAGACGATGTAGGTGCTGAGCTCCCGGCTGCGCAGGCTGCTGTCCAGCAGGGAGAGAAAATCCCTGTCGTGCTCCCAATCCGTAGCCAGGCAGACGTCGAAATCCATGTCTGTAGGCCTTCTCCCAAAGCTCCTAAAAAACTCCTACATTCTTGCGCATAGTATAGTATGGATAGCTTCAACAAGCGCCATATCCGCAGTCCGAAGCTGAATTTCTGGGACATAGGACTCGTCTGCCATCTTTTGCGCATAAGGAAGGCCGGGCAGTCCCATCCCGATGTTGTATACTTGAGGGATCATGAAATACGACATCGTCACCCAGGAGCCGCGCCCACCCGCAGCGGGGGACCGCGCCATCCTCGTCGGCGTCCAGCTCAAGGGGAAGCCCTCACCGTGGACGCTCGAGGACTCCCTGGAAGAGCTCAGGCAGCTTGCCCTCACCGCCGGCCTCGAGGTGGCGGGGGTCACCTCGCAGAAGATCGCCCGCCCCGACCCGGCCACCTGGATTGGCTCGGGCAAGGCGCAGGAGCTGAAGGAGATCCTAGCCGCGCAGGATGCCACGTACGTCCTCTTTGACGACGAGCTTTCCCCGGGTCAGACCAGGAAACTCGAGAAGATCCTCGGTGACGAGGTGCGGATCATTGACCGCCCCCGGCTCATCCTGGACATCTTCAGCCAGCACGCCAGCTCCCGCGAGGGACAGCTTCAGGTTGAGCTGGCCCAGTACCAGTACCTCCTCCCCCGGCTGACAGGCTTGCACGCCGGCCTCGCGCAGCAGGTGGGCGGCGCGGGGGCAGGCCCCGTGGGCCTGCGGGGACCCGGCGAGACCCAGCTCGAGCTGGACCGCCGGCAGGCCAGGCGCAGGATCGCGGTCCTCAAGCGCGAGCTGGAGGAGGTCCGCACCCAGCGGCGGCAGCAGCGCAAGCAGAGGGAGCGGGCCGGGGTCCCGGTCGTCGCCATCGTGGGTTACACGAACGCGGGGAAGAGTTCCCTGCTCAATGCACTCACTGGCGCGCGGGTGCTCGTTCAGGACAAGCTCTTCGCCACGCTCGACCCCACCACGCGGAGGCTAACCCTCCCCGGAGGAAGGGAAGCCTTGCTCACCGACACGGTCGGCTTCATCCGCAAGCTCCCCCACGACCTGGTGGCTGCGTTCCGCGCCACCCTCGAGGGGGTCGAGGAGGCATCCCTGATCGTCCATGTGGTGGATAGCTCTCATCCCCACGCCTCGGAGCTGGTTTCCACCGTAGACTCGGTGCTGGCGAGTCTGAATGTCGGCTCCACGCCCAGGCTTATCGCCTGGAACAAGATCGATCTGCTAGCCGATCGTTTGCTGCCCGCGGTGCCTACGCAATCGCCTGTGGATTCGATCGCGATCAGCGCGAAGACAGGCGAGAACCTCGACGCGCTGCTCGCTGGAATCGAGAAGATGCTGGGGGAGACCCTTGTCAGCCTGCGAGTCGTGATCCCGTACGACCGCTACGACCTGGTGGGACTCCTCTACGAGCAGGCGACCGTGGAGGAAAGAGAGGATGCGGCACAGGGGATCCGTCTGCTCGTCTGGGTGCCGGAGGCACTGGCCGAGAGGCTGGCGGAGTTCACGGACCGCGAAATCGACAAATGAAGCGTCATGGCTGATTCGCGGAAGGGCGCCCGGGTGCTGGAGCTGGGCCGTTGCCTCGTCGGGACCGTCGCGGCGCGGGCTGCGCGTGTCCTTGTAGCGGCCGGCACACCGCCCTTATAATAGAAAGTCGGGCGACCGGGAGGTGAGCCGATGGCCGAGCCAGGCAGGAAACAATTCATCGTTCTACCGCTGCAGGGGTTCCGGGTGCCGGCGGTTTCCACCTCAGCGGCCTCCGGCAGGTTCTTGAAGGCACTCGCCGTGCGGGCCGGGCCGGCCAGGCTCGTGCGCCTCGAGGCCGCCCCGGGCGTGGAGCTGCGCCTGCTGGACTCCGTGAACGAGTACGGGGCCAAGCTGGTGGAGATCGCCCCGGCCTTCCTTTCGGCCCTGCGCGCCCATCAGCCCAGCCTGCGCCTGGTGCCGCTGGCCTTCTACCACCCGGCGGTGGCTCCCCGAGTCCGCGTCGAGACCCGGGCGACCGCCGCCAAGGCAGCCGTGAAGATCCGGCTGTGCGTGGTCTCGCGCAAGGGCGGTGCTCCGGTGGCCGGGGCGCTGGTGGTGGCCTTCACCGATTTCCAGGAGAGGGTCGGGGCCCAGGGGCGGACCAACGCCAAGGGGGAGGTGAGCCTGGCCCTCGGTTCCGCCACCGTGAAGCTCCAGCGGCTGTACGTGTACCCCGAAAGGGACTTCTGGCCCGCGCTGAAGAAGAACCTCACCGTGAGCGACGACACCCGCATCGGCCTGGCTCCGCTTTCCCTGGGCTACGTCGACTGCCTGCGCTACTTTTATGGCGCCGCCTCCCCGAAGGCGGGAATGGGGATCAAGGTGGGGGTGGTGGACACTGGGATCGCCGAGCACCCCGACCTGGACATCGACGGCGGGGAGAACATGGTGGTCGGCGAGGACAATGCGGAGTTCGGGGACAACGGTTTGGGGCACGGCACGCACGTGGCTGGGATCATCGCCGCGCACGGCCAGCCGCCCGCGGGGGTGCGCGGCCTGGCACCGGCGGTGACCCTGCGCAGCTACCGGGTGTTCGGCAGGCAGAGCGACTCGGCGTCCAACTACGCCATTACCAAGGCCATCGACCACGCGGTGGAGGACGGCTGCGACCTGATCAACCTGAGCCTGGGCGGAGGTCCGGCGGACGAGGCCATCGAGGCGGCCATCCAGTACGCCCGCTCCCGCGGCAGCCTGGTGATCGCCGCGGCGGGCAACGAGGGGCGCCAGCCCGTTAGTTTTCCGGCCTCCTACACCCTGTCACTGGCCGTTTCGGCCATGGGCCGCAAGGGCACCTTCCCGCCCGGCACGACGCAAGGAGGGGACGTGGCCTCCCCCTACGGCAAGGACCGGAAGAACTTCGTGGCCGCCTTCTCCAACGTCGGGCCGGAGATCGACCTGACCGCCCCCGGGGTGGGCGTGATCTCCACATACCCGGGGGGGTACGCGGTGCTGGACGGCACCTCCATGGCCTGTCCTGCGGCCACCGGGGCGGCGGCAACTATCCTGTCCGCGCACCTCGAGCTGCTGGGCCTGCCACGCAACCCGCCCCGCTCTGAGGCGATGGCCCGTGCAGTGCTGGGGCGGGCGCGGGCCCTGGGGTTCGGCAGCCTGTACGAGGGCCAGGGGCTGGCCAGATAGAGGGGCGCCGTGGGCAGGTATATCGTGCGCTACGTCGGGACGGGCCTCAGGCCGGCCGCCGACGTGCAGCGTATCCGCGCCACGCAGGAGCTGACCGTGCTGGACGACTCTTCGCGCATGCTGCTGGTCGAGGCCAGCGAACAGCAGCTGTTAAAGGTGGTGGGGTCCATGCCGGGGTGGACATGGAGCCCGGAGCGCACGATCCGCCTGCGTGACCCCCGCCCCAAGCCCCGCCGCGGCCCGCAGGGGTGAGAGGGCGTCGTTCCGCCCGCGTATTCTTGTGCGAAAGGGGCTTGACAATGCCCAAATCTATGCTATCGTTACAAACGATGCCGACAACGTTGACAATCGGCGGCACCGCTCGGTCGGCATCGGGCAGATCGAAGGCGGGGTGGCGGGCTCCGCGGTCACCGGGGGATTTGCGCAACGCCCACAGCGTGGACGAGCACGTGAGCGTGGACGAGTACCTGCTATGCCTGGAAACCGTGGCTCGCGCGGTCAGCGACTGGTGTGGGGTGGCGAAATGAAGCTGGGTTACTGTTTTCCGAGGGAAATCGAAGACGCGAAAAAAAG
>CAZMWZ010000253.1:0-4044 GCA_964570045.1 uncultured Spirochaetaceae bacterium | reverse complement strand
GTACTGGCCTACCCAGAGCTTTCCCCAGGACAACGACGTCATGAACGCCCTGGGCATGGACCGTGGCCAGATCGCCGTGAGCGTGAACCTCCTTTTCTGCCCCATGTTCGCTCCCAAGGTGTTCGAGGAGGATGAAAACAGGCTCATCTACACGGACATCGACGGGGTGAAGCGCATCTTCATGAAGGCCACCGGCGTGTTGCCTTCCGCCCTGGAGAACGTGATCCGGGATTGGCCGAGCTGGAACAAGCTCAAGTCCGAAAGGCTCTCCCTGAAGAACCTGAAGGACCGTTTCCCCCCGAACTGGGAAAAGCTGCTCCAGATCTATAGAAATCGCGACTTCCCCCTGGTGCTGGGGGGCTACCCGGCCGGCTTCTTCGGCACCCTGGCCCATCTCATGGGCTACGAGCGGCTGTTCTACAATTACACGGACGACCCGAAGCTCATCCACGACATCCAGCGTACCTTCACCGAGCTGTGGATCGCCGTCTACGAAGAGGTCCTATCGCAGACGAGTGTGGACCTGGCAATCATCTGGGAGGACATCTCCGCCGGCAGCGGCTCCATGGTCGGGCCGGACATGATCCGCGAGTACATGCTGCCGTACTATAAGCGCCTGACCGCTTTCCTGAAGGCTCACGGCGTGAAAACGATTTTCGTGGACACCGACGGCAACTGTTTCGACATCATCCCCCTGTTCCTGGAGGGCGGGGTGACGGGCATGTACCCGATGGAGGTGAGCTGCGGCCTGGACCTGCTGAAGACCCGCCGGGCCTACCCCCGACTACAGCTCATGGGCGGGGTGCCCAAGTCGGAGCTGCCCAAGGGGCGCAGTCGCATCGAAGAGATCCTGCGCCCCGTCGCGGAGGTGCTGCGGACCGGCGGGTACATCCCCTTCGGCGATCACCTGATCCCCCCGGAGGTCCACTGGGAGGAGTTCAAGTATTACCGGCTGAAGCTCAACGCCATGCTGGACTCCTGCGCCCGCTGAGACCGATCTTTTGAGGCTGCAGAAGTTCGATTCCCTGAAAGGGGAAGCAGTCAAACGACAGGCGGTCTACGGCCGTTGGAGGAAGGCGCGGATGTCGTTCTCGCCCCATATGATGAGTGTTGGAGCTTTGATGTCCGTCAAAAAACGGCTGTGATCATCGGTCAACAGGCCGCGCAGGGCGGCCTTGTGGTCCTCGGCCGAGGAGGTGATGCAGGCTGGAAGTCGTAGGGACCGAGGCTCAGGGCTGCGACCTGCGCTGCCACTCGGAAGGGGAGCGGCCCGTCTTTTTCTTGAAGATCCGCGAAAAGTAGTACTGGTTGTCGAAGCCCAGCTCGTAGGACACCTCCTTGACTGAAAGATTGCCCTCCTGCAACAGGTGCCGGGCCCGGTGGATCTTGAGCTGCAGAAAATACTGGTAGGGCGAACTCCTCGATGTCCAGCGGGCGGGCCAGGTTTTCCAGGAAGCGGAAGCGGGCCTGCTGGATCACCGATTCTGCCTCGGAGCCCAGCCGGTGTCCGGGTCCGGCGCGTACCAGTGGGGCACCCCCGGGATCAGGAGGAAGACGCTGCCCGCTTCGATCTTCAGCTCCTGGTCGGCGCCCTGACCCATCTTCCAGGCCCAAACGTAGCGCTGCGGGTGCTGGGCCTGGTCCAGGGGGCTGAAGGTGAGGTATTTGCTGAACTCCTCCGAATGTCTGACTTCCGTTCGCGCGGCCGACATTATACCACAGCCGGTGCGGGCGAAAAATGAATCAGTCCGTCCGTTTTCTGCATTTACAGCGGCTGCGGGGCGAAATACAATAGGGGTCACGAAAGGCAGGTAATCCATGAAGCTGAATGTCGATGCCCACCTCTGGTGCCTGGGAACCTACGCGGAGCGCTACGTGCCCGGAGGGTATTTCGACCCCCTGAGCCTGGACCAGCAGCTCGCGATCATGTCCAAAGTCGAAGGCCTGTCGGGGTTGTTCGTCTTCTATCCCACCCCGCCGCTGCCCACCGACCCGGACAAGCTGGTGAAAAAGCTGGCCGACAACAACCTCAAGGTGTCGGAGCTGGCCGTGGAGTGCTGGTCGGACCGCAAGTGGAAGCACGGCGGCTTCAGCACCAACGAGGCCAACATCCGTAGGGAGATGGTGAAGCTGTTCAAGGACGCCATCGCCTTCTCCAAGGAAATCAAGGCCGAGAGCGTTCTGCTCTGGCCCGCCCATGACGGCCTGGATTACCCCTTCCAGACCAACTACCGCGACGGCTGGAAGTACCTGGTGGACACCATCCGGGAGATCGGGGAGCTGGACGCTTCAGTGAAGATCTGCGTCGAGTACAAGTCCAAGGACCCGCGCCAGAGGCAGTACGTGAGCAACGTGGGCAAGCTCATGCTCCTGCTCAATGACGTAGGCCTCGCCAACGTGAGCGGGGTGGTCGACGTGGGGCACGCCCTGATGTGCCAGGAGAACCTGGCCGAATCGCTGGTGATCCTGGATTCGCACGGGAAGCTCGGGCAGATCCACCTGAACGAGAACTACAAGGACTCCGACCCGGACATGATCTTCGGCACCATCAACTTCTGGGAGCTCCTGGAGTTCTTCTACTACCTGAACAAGACCGATTTTTCCGGCTGGTGTTCGATCGACACGATCGTGCCCCGCGACGACCGGGCCAAATCCCTTTCCATGGGGGTGAAGCTCATCTGGAAATACAAGCGGATGGCCGACACCCTGGCTAAGCACGCCAAGGAGATCGACGCCAACCTGCAGGGCTACCGGTTCGCGGACAACGTGGAGCTGATCACCGACCTGCTCTGGAAGGCCTGAGGCGGAGCGCAATGGCGATCTGGGAAAAGCAGTACGCGCTGCTGGCCGAAGCCCTTCGTGACCGGGGCATTGAGCTGGAGGGCGTCAAAGACCGGCTGAAGAAGCAGGTGATCGAGCTGCCCTCCTGGGCCGTGGGCAACTCCGGGACCCGGTACGGCACGTTCCGCAGCGACGGGGCGGCGGCCACCATTTGGGACAAGATCGACGACTGCGCCGAGATCCAGCGCGTGGTCGGGGTCTGCCCGGTAATGGCCAGCCACGTGCTGTGGGACGTGACCGACGACGGCCGCTACGAGCCGGTCCGGAAGTACGCGGCGGACAGAGGCCTGGCGATCGGCACCGTGCACCCCAACACCTTCATGGGGCAGCAGTTCCGCTACGGCTCCATCTGCAGCCCTCAAGCCGAGGTGCGCAAGAGCACCAGCGCGCACTTCCGGGACTGCGTGCGCATCGCCCGGGAGATGGGCTCCAGGGTGATCGGCATGTGGCTGGCCGACGGTACCAACTACCCGGGGCAGGACAGCCTGCGGGAGCGCAAGCACCGCCTGTATAACGGCTTGAAGGCGCTATACGACGCCATGGACCCGGACATGACCCTGCTGCTCGAGTACAAGCCCTTCGAGCCGGGGTTCTACTCCACGGACGTGCAGGACTGGGGCATGTCACTTCTCACCTGCACGAAGCTCGGGCCCAAGGCCAAGGTTCTGGTAGACCTGGGGCACCACTTCCAGGGGGTGAACATCGAGCAGATCATCGCGATCCTGCTGGACGAGGGCCGGCTGGGCGGCTTTCACTTGAACAACCGCAAGTACGCGGATGACGACCTGATGGCCGGCTCGACCAACCCCTACGAGCTGTTCCTGATCTTCAATGAGCTCGTGGATGCCGCGCACGACGCAGTGGCCGCCGATATCGTCTACATGCTGGACCAGTCGCACAACATCGAGCCAAGCCTGGAGGGCATCATCCAGTCGGTGCTGAACACCCAAACGGCGTACGCCAAGGCCCTCCTGGTGGACCGCCCGGCGCTGCGGCGGGCCCAGGCGGACACGGACGTGGTGCTGGCCAACCGCACCGTCATGGCGGCCTTCGAGCTGGACGTGGAACCGCTGCTGGCCCGGGTGCGTGTGGAGATGGGTCTGGACCCCGACCCTCTGGCCGCCTACCGTCACGACGGGTACGCGGCGAAAATCGCAGCGGCTCGCAAGGGCAAGGGCATCAACACCCTGGGCGGCGGCTGAG
>CAZMWZ010000252.1:0-4112 GCA_964570045.1 uncultured Spirochaetaceae bacterium | reverse complement strand
GCGCATCCTGGACTCCCTGCCCGGTGAACAGCGGACCTACGCCTCGCGGGGCGAGTTCCTGGCGGGCTTGCGGGAGCTCTCCGGTGGCCTGGGGCCCGTGGCCTGCCAGTACTCCGGCCAGCTGCCGGTGCTCTCGTACCTGGACCACGGAACCGCGCAGCTCCTGGAGGAGTGCGGGTTTGTCTTGCGCTCCTCGCAGGGCCTGATCCAGCGTTTCCTCGGGGTCCTCGACGAAGAGGGAGCTCGCAGCCACCAGGCGGCTGCCGTGCACCTGTACGCCATCGTGGGCCTGGTGTGGGACCGCGTGCGAGGCGAGTTGGGCGCGCGCCGCCCGCCGCGGGAGAGCGAGGTCCAGGCCTGGATCCTGGACCAGTTCCGCGCGCGGGGCCTCACCGCCGAGACCCCCCCCGTGGTGGCCGCCGGCGCGCACTCCTCCGACCCGCACTACGAGCCGCCCCCCGCCGGAGGGTCCACCCTGGAGGAAGGGCAGGTGCTCCTGCTGGACCTGTGGGCGCGGGAAGACCGGGCAGGGTCGGTGTACGCGGACATCACCTGGGTTGGGGTGCTGGCCGAGCGCCCGGCGGCGGAGGTCCAGAGGGCCTTCACCGCGGTGGCCCGGGCCCGGGACGCCGGCCTGAGTTTCATCGCCGGCGCCCTGGGCCGGGGCGAGGAGCCGGCGGGGGCCGAGGTGGACCGCCGGGTGCGGGCCGTGCTCCAGGAGGCGGGCTACGGGTCTTACCTCAAGCACCGTACGGGGCACGCCATCGACGCCCAGCTGCACGGCTACGGCGCCAACCTGGACTCGGTGGAGTTTCCCGACCCGCGGCGGCTGATCGCAGGCTCCTGCTTCTCCGTGGAGCCCGGGGTGTACCTGCCGGGCTTCGGGGTGCGCAGCGAGGTGGACGTGCTGATCCGCGGGGGGGCCGCGGTGGTCACCGGCGGGATGCCCCAGGCGGAGCTGTTAACGTTGTGATCGAAGTCCCCGCCGCGGTCGGCGCTTTCCTGCGGGAATACGACCGCTACCTGGTCGTCGGGCACGTGGAGCCCGACGGCGACTGCGTGGCCTCGGCGGTGGCGCTGGCCCGGTTCCTGGAGCGCAAGGGCAAGGTCGTCACCCTGGCCGATGAGGGGCCGTTCGACCGGCCCGAAGTCGTGAGCTTTCAGCCTCTGTTCCGCGCCGACGCCCCCCCGGAGGCCGGGGGCCGGACCGCGGCCGTGGTGGTGGACTGCTCCACGGCGGACCGCCTGGGCGCTCTGGAGGCGGCGGTGCGCGGCCTGCCGGTGCTGGTCATGGACCACCACGCCTCCGGCCAGCCCTTCGGCACGGTCCGCTGGGTCGAGCCCTCCGCCCCCGCAGTGGCCTACCTGGTGCAGTTGCTGCTGGAGTCGCTGGGCGAGTCGATCCCCGTGGAGGACGCGGAGCTGCTCCTGTTCGGGCTTTGCACGGACACCGGCTTCTTCCGCCACCTTGGCGAGGGCAGCGCCAACGCCCTGCAGGCGGCCGCCCGGCTGGTGGGGGCCGGGGCCAGCCCGCAGCGCGTGTACCGGCGTATCCATGCGGGCTGGAGCCTGTCGCGCGTGCGCCTCTTGGCCGAGGCTTTACGGCGCGCGGAGCGCCTCCTGGGCGGGCAGGTGCTGCTCACCTGGTGGACGCTGGCCGACCTCCGCGGCTCCGGCAGCGGCTTCGTCCGCGGTTCCGACGAGGTGTACCGCATCCTGCAGAGCGTCGAGGAGGCGGAGGTGATCGTCTTCCTGCGCCAGGAGGCCCCGCGGCGCTTCTCCGTGGGCTTTCGCTCCGCCAGCAGAATCGACGTGGGCGAGCTGGCCCAGGCCCTGGGCGGGGGCGGGCACCCGCGGGCCGCCGGCTGCACCCTCGCCGGCAGCCTGAGGGAGGTCCGGCGCGCGGTGCTGGACAAGCTGGGGCCCATGCTGGCCTCCGGTGGCCAGGCCTAGCCCGGCTATTCGGCCGGCGCGTCTCCTGGACTCCGGCCGCTGAATTGTAAATCAACGTAAATCCCGGGTTCCCAGACCCCACCGCGACGGGCTTTCCTGGCACGGCGCTTGCTTCTCCCTTTGCAAAAGGAGGAGCCGAATGGCCGAGCTCAACGAGCAGGTGCTGCGCTACCAGGAAACCGGACAGGGGCTGGAGGAGCTGCTCGCCGTGCTTTCCGCGCGCGTGTACGGGTACCCGCGCCTGCGGGGCAGCCGCTGCGAGGACGACGCCGGCGAGTTCTACCTGCTGTGCTACCCGCGCCTCTTGCGCACGCTGCGCCGCTTCCGCGAGCAGGGCAAGCCCTTCGAGTGGTACCTGCAGTCGGTGCTGCGCTGGCAGTATTTAGCGTACGTGCGGACCAGGTGCCGCCGGGAGCGGCAGTGGGGCGCGGGGTCCCTGGCCGCGTTCTGGGAACCGCCTCCCCTGGAGCCGGAGCCCCCGCTGGAGGCTCGCAGCCTGAGCAGCGAGGCCGTCAGGCTGTTCCGGCTGGATGCGCAGGGAAAGGCGGTGCGCCGGGGGGAGCGCACGCGCCTGCTGGCCTGGGCCTTGAAAAAGGTTCGCGCGTTGTCGCAGGAGGAAATGCGGCCGCTGGCGGAGCTGGCCGGAATGTCGCAGGAAGCACTGGAACGGGCCTGGGCTCAGTTGCGCCAGAGGCTCCTGCCGCACGAGCACCGCTTGGCGCTGCTCGCTGGGCGCCGTACCCGGGCCTATGCCACCCTGTGCCTGCTGGAACAGGAGCTGTCGCGGGAAGCGGAGCCCGGGCGGCGGGAAGAGCTCGCGCTGCGCCTGCAGCGGGCGCGCCGGGCCCTGCGGCGCAGCCAGCAGCGCATCGCGGGCGTCCGCCTGGCGCCGAGCAACCGCGAGATCGCCGCGGCGCTGGGGCTGCCCAAGGGAACGGTGGACACGGCCCTGTACTCCCTGAAGCGCCGGCTGGAGGCCGAGGCGGCTTGAAGGCGAGCTTGGGCTTGGAGCGACGCGGGCAAGCGGCTACAATACCGCCCCATGGGCAGCATATGCAGTGACCTGGTGGTAGCCACGAACAACGCCCACAAGGTTCGGGAGCTCACCCGCCTGTTCCCGGGGGTGCGCCTGCGCTCACCCTCCGACCTGGGGGTCGACTTCGAGTTCGAGGAGAGCGGCTCCAGCTATCTGGACAATGCCCTGGGCAAGGCCCGGCACCTGTTCGCTCAGGTGCGGCGGCCGGTCCTGGCGGACGATTCCGGGCTGGAGGTGCCGGCGCTGGGCGGGGAGCCGGGGATCTATTCCTCGCGCTACGGTTCGCCTCCGGGAGGCCCGAAGCTGACGGATGCGGAGCGCTGCGGCGTCCTGCTCGCCAAGGCCGGGCCGCTGACGGACCGCGCCTGTTTCTTCGTCTGCTGCATGGTGCTGGTGCTCGAGCAGGCGCGCTTCCTGGCGGCGCAGGAGGTGTTCCGTGGGGAGCTGGCCCGCGCGCCGCGGGGTACCGGCGGGTTCGGCTATGACCCGATCGTCTTTATCCCGGAGCGCGGTCGCACCGTGGCCGAACTCTCCGACCGGGAGAAGGACCGCCTGTCGCACCGCGGGCGCGCCGCGCGGCGTCTGCGCGCGCTGCTGCGGCGGGGGCTGGACTAAAGGTTACTGCGCGCGCTAGGCCGCGCGGCGCCGGCGCGCCGTGCCCGCCCAGAGTGCGGTCGCGGCCGCCGCGTAGATTGCGTACCCCAGCAGCTCGATCAGGCTGGGGTTGCCGTTGTAGCCGAACAGCCCCGTGAGCAGGCTGCCCGGCAGGCTTTTCTCCGGCAGCAGCGGGTTTAAGTCCCAGACGGGCTCCACCAGCGCCGGCAGCCAGCCGGCCTCCACCAGTTCGTGCAGGCCGTGGGCGACCAGCCCGGCGGCGAACAGCAGGAGCAGGATGTTGGTCATGACGAAGAAGGTGCCCAGACGGATGCGCAGGGCTCCGCGAAACAGCAGGAAGCCGAGGAGGGCGGCGGCCATAAGGCCGGCCAGGGCGCCCCAGAGGTTTCCCGCCCCCCGCAAGAAGATCACGCTCTCCACGCCTTCCCGCAGCACCGACAGGAACACCAGCAGAAACAGGCCGGACCCCTGGCCGCCGCCGGCAGCCCGGCGCCGATCAACCCCCTGC
>CAZMWZ010000251.1:0-4149 GCA_964570045.1 uncultured Spirochaetaceae bacterium | reverse complement strand
TTATTCACCGTCCGTTAGCACCCCGTGCTGGAGCGTGTACAGCTCCTTGTACAGCCCCGGGCTGCGCATGAGCTCCTGGTGGGAGCCCCGCTGCACGATCCCGTTTTCGGTGAGCACAATGATCTCGTCGGCGTTGCGGATCGTGGACAGGCGGTGGGCGATGATCAGGGTGGTGCGGCCCCGGATGAGCTCCCGGAGCGCGGCCTGGATGATTCTCTCGGTATGGGTGTCCAGGGAGCTCGTGGCCTCGTCCAGGATCAGGATGCGCGGGTCTTTCAGGAACGCTCGGGCGATCGACAGGCGCTGTTTCTGTCCCCCGGAAAGCTTGACGCCCTTCTCCCCGATTTGGGTGTCGTAGCCCGAAGGCAGCGCCTCGATGAACTCCTTCGCCCCGGCCCGCCGGGCCGCCTCCCGGATCTCCTCCTCCGCTGCCTCCGGATTCCCGTAGGCGATGTTGTCCCGGACGCTCCCGGTAAACAGGAACACGTCCTGTTGCACGGTTCCGACCGCCGCCCGCAGGGAGCGCAGAGTCGCTTGGCGCACATCGATCCCGTCGATGCGTACTACTCCCCCTTCCGGCTCGTAGAAACGCGGGATCAGGTTGCAGAAGGTGGTCTTGCCGGCTCCCGACGGCCCCACCAGGGCCACCACGCTTCCCGACTCGATCGACAGGTTCAGGTCCCGCAGCACGTGGCGCTGGCCATCGTAGCTGAAGGTAACGCCCTCGAAGTCGATGCGGCCCTGCACCTCCTTCAGCTCCAGCGCATCCTCTGCGTTCCGGATCTCCGGCTCCTCGTCCAGGATCTCGTAGAAACGACGCAGACCGGCGCCCATGCGCTGCATCATCTCCACCGTACGGCTCAAGCGCTCGATCGGCTCCAGGTAGATGCCCACGTAGAAGAGGAAGGCCACCAGGGTCCCCAGGCTCATGCGCCCCCGGAGCACGAAGACGCCTCCGGCCACGATGATCACCAGACGGGAAACGTCCCGCATCAGGTCCACTCCGCCGAAGAACGACCCGAGGGTCCGCAGCACCGAACGCCAGGAACGGTAGTGCTGGTCGTTGAGCCGGTCGAAATTCTCCCGTTCGTGTCCTTCTCGGGTGAAGGATTGCATGACCCGGATGCCGGAGATGATGTTCTCGACCCTGGCGTTGATGCCTGCCACCGCGTCGTTGATGCGTTCGAAGCCCTGGCGAATCCGTCCGCCCAGGAGGCCCGAATAGGCCGCCATCAGCGGCACCGGGATCAGGCAAATCAGGGCTAACTGCCAGTTCAGGCTGAACAGCACCGCGTACGAGCCAGCCAGCGTGGCCGCCGCCAGAAAGAGATCCTCGGGGGCGTGGTTCACGGCGTCGGTGACCCGGCCGACGTCATTGATCATCCGGGACATGAGCTCCCCGGTCTGGCGGTTGTCGAAGAAGCGGAACGGGAGCTTCTGCAGGTGGTAGAACAAATCCCGGCGCATGTCCCGCTCCATTTTCACGGCCATCAGGTGCCCGGCATAGAGGGTGTAGAAGTTGCAGCCGTACTTGCCCAGAATCATGGCGGCCACTGCCAGCCCCAAACGGAGGACCGCTGCAAGATCGGCGGCGGGGATCAGCGTGTCTACCATGACCTTCAACAGGTACGGTACGGCGAGGGTGAGCGCGGCCATCAGGCCGACGGCCAGCAGGTCGCTCACCAACAGGTGCCAGTAGGGTCTGTAGTAGGGGATGACCCGGCGGAACAACCCGCTGGGTCGGTTTTCTGATTCAGAGCTCAAGGCGCTGTCTCCTCGCAATCAACGATTCTTCCAAGGCGCGGCAGGTTTTTCTTGTTACCCGCACGCTGGCGATCATTCCCGCAAGCACGGGGAAATCCCGGCTCAGAGCCGTAGCTGCCCAGGCATCGAGGAGATCCAGATTAAAGCAGTGTCTTCTTCGATAGAATCTGAGCGGGCTATCGCTGAGCGCAGCAGGAAAGAGCGGTGATGTTGGTCACAGGCAGTACCCTCCGTTCGAGAATGCCTTTGTATATCCGGTCGGTTCTCGAGTGTCAAGGGCCGCTCTGCGGGTGCGCTCGCTGCCTATTGCCCCGGCCGGGGCTTGCGGCATAGAATTGCCCCTTCCCCGGAGGAGCCATGAAAACGTTCGCCTATACCGTCCGCCCCAAGATCCCCGAGAAACTCAAACCCCTGGAGGAGCTGGCCAACAACCTGTGGCTGTCCTGGGACTTCGACGCGGTGAACCTGTTCATGCGCCTGGACGACGAGGCCTGGGCCCGCTCCCGGCAGAACCCGGCCCGGGCCCTGGGCCTGGTGCCCCAGGCAAAGCTCGAGGAGATCGCCGGGGACGAGTCCTTCCTCGCGGCCCTCGGCACCGTCTACGGGAAGTTCCGCAAGTACCTGGCCGCCGAGCGCTGGTACAAGGACGGGGGCAAGGACATCATTGGCTACTTTTCCATGGAGTACGGCCTGGACGTGAGCCTGCCGATCTACTCCGGGGGCCTGGGGGTGCTGTCGGGGGACCATTTAAAAAGCGCTTCCGACCTGGGGCTGCCCCTGGTCGGAGTGGGGCTGCTGTACCGGCAGGGCTACTTCCAGCAGTACCTGAACCCGGACGGCTTCCAGCTGGAGGTTTACCCGGAGAACGACTGGTACACCATGCCGGTGCATCCCTGCCGTGATGCCGCGGGGGAGGCGGTCAAAGTAGCGGTGGACGTGGGGGAGGCGCAGGTTGCCGCCCAGCTCTGGGAGGTGCGGGTGGGGCAGACCCCGCTGTACCTGCTGGACACCAACATCGAGGATAACCCCCCGGGCGACCGGCTCATCACCGCCACCCTGTACGGCGGGGACCGGGACATGCGCATCCGCCAGGAGATCCTCCTGGGGGTGGGCGGGATCCGCGCCCTGAAGACCCTGGGCCTGAACCCGGTGGTCACGCACATGAACGAGGGGCATTCGGCGTTTCTGGCCCTGGAGCGGGTGCGCTGCCTGATGCGGGAGAAGGGCGTGGGCTTCGAGGAGGCCGTGCAGGCGGTATGGCCCACCAGCATCTTCACCACCCATACCCCGGTGCCGGCCGGCAACGAGCGTTTCCCGCCGGACCTGATGGCCCGCTACTTCCGCCGCTTCGCCGGGGAGCTGGGCATCGCCTGGAGGGACTTCCTGGCCCTGGGGCGCGAGAACCCGGACAACGACCAGGAGAGCTTCTGCATGACGGTGCTGGCCCTGCGCCTGTCGGCCTGCGCCAACGGGGTGAGCCAGCTGCACGGGCGCACCTCCCGCCGCATATGGAACGGGCTGTGGCCGGGGCTGCCGGTCGAGGAGGTGCCGATCCGGGCCATCACCAACGGGGTGCATCCGCGCACCTGGATCTCCCACGACATGATCGAGCTGCTGGACCGCTACCTGGGGCCCCGCTTCCGGGAGGAGCCTACCAACCTGGACGTCTGGGACCGGATCGAGAAGATCTCCGACGAGGAGCTGTTCCGCACCCACGAGCGTCGCCGGGAACGCCTGGTGGCCTTCGCCCGTAACCGCCTGCGCCAGCAGCTCAAGCGCCGGGGCACCACCGAGGCGGAGTTGGCCACCGCCGAGGACGCGCTGTCCCCCTATTCCCTCACCATCTGCTTCGCCCGCCGTTTCGCCTCCTACAAGCGGGCCAACCTCCTGCTGCGCGACCGGGAGCGCCTGGTGCGCCTGCTCACCGACACGGAGCGGCCCGTGCAGCTCATCTTTGCCGGCAAGGCCCACCCCCACGACCTGGAGGGCAAGGAGATCATCCGCGAGCTCATCCACTTCGCCCAGGACCCCAAGGTGCGCGCCCAGGTCGTGTTCCTGGAGGACTACGACATGACCATGGCCCGCTACCTGCTGTCCGGCTGCGACGTGTGGCTCAACAACCCGCGCCGGCCGCTGGAGGCCAGCGGCACCAGCGGCATGAAGGCCGCCCTGAACGGGGCGCTCAACCTCTCCTGCCTGGACGGCTGGTGGGACGAGGGCTACGACCCGGAGTGCGGCTGGGCCATCGGACACGGGGAGGAATACAGCGACCCCAAGCTGCAGGACGAGGTGGAGGGCAAGGCCCTCTACGACCTGTTGGAGCGCGAGATCGTGCCCCTGTTCTACGCCCGCGGCCGCGACGGCCTGCCGCGCGGCTGGATCAAG
>CAZMWZ010000250.1:0-4188 GCA_964570045.1 uncultured Spirochaetaceae bacterium | reverse complement strand
TCAAGAAACGGCTGGAGAACGTGATGAAAATGTGAAGAGGGGCTTGCCCGCCGGGAGCCCCTCTGCTATAGTATGCAGTAAGTGCTATATAACACATAAAGTATAGTTGAGAACCTTGATGCGGCCGAGACTGGACGGGCCGCCGAAAATACATTAGGGTAACAGTCAAGAACCAGGAGGAAGCGCATGGAAGCTCGGCTGGAGCGGATCAAGCAGCGTCTGTTCAAGGAGTACTACCAGAAGAAGAGCTGGTGGGGCGACGACCTGAGCATCTTCGACGACGATCCGGGTCTGGCTGCCAAGCCCCTGGTGGTGCGCAAGGCCCTGGCCGTGCAGAAAGTCTGCCGGGAGATGGCGATCGAGGTCAAGGACGACGAGCTGGTCGTCGGCATCTGCACCATGTCCTCCGTGGGGTTCGGGCACACCTTCCCGCGCTACGAGACCGATGTCGAAGCGGAAGCGGCCGCCCAGGTCTCCCTGAACCGCAAGTCCGTGTGGGGGCACCACAACCCCTATTATCAAAAAATTCTGGAAAAGGGCATTGGGGCCATCATCCAGGAGGCCCGGGAGCTGAAGGCTAAGCTGCCGTCAGCGGAGGTCGCCGCCCGCGACTGGTACGACGCGGTGGCGCTGTCCCTGCAGGGCGCCGAGATCCTGGCCACCCGCTACGCCAAGCTCTGCGACTATCTGGCCGGCGAGGCGCCTTCCGCAGAGCGGGCGGCCGAGCTGCGGGAGATTGCCCGCATCTGCCGGAAAGTCCCCCTGCAGCCGGCCGGGAGCTTCCAGGAGGCGCTCCAGAGCGTGTGGCTGGTGCATGCCATACTACAGTCCACCCTGGACTACACCTCCATCGGCCGGGTCGACCAGTACCTGTACCCGTACTACCGGAGGGACCTCGACGCCGGCCGCCTGACCCTGAGTCAGGCGCGGGAGATGCTCGGCTCCTTCCTGGTCAAGTTCAACGAGCGGGTGCAGCTGGACAACAGCCACATCGAGGACCACTTCACCTTCGGGGACTGGTCCCAGGGCGGCGACCCGAACCTGGAGACCACTCACCTGAAAATGGCCAACGACATGGCTTACACCTATGGGCAGTCCCAGAACCACTGGCTGCAGAACTGCATCGTGGGGGGCCTCACTCCCGATGGCCGGGACGGCACCAATGCGCTGACCCACCTGGTCATCGAGCTGATCAACGAGCTGGAGCTGATCGACCCGCTCGTGTCCCTGCGCCTGCACAAGGATTCTCCGCAGGCGATCGTGGACACCGCGGCGAAATGGCTGGCCAAGGGCGGCGCCCAGCCGACCATCTTCAACGACGACGTGGTGATCCCGGGCATGGTGAAGCACCTGGGCATCCCGGTGGAGGACGCGCGCGACTACTCCAACGACGGCTGCTGGGAAACCCTGCCCTACGGGCGCACCGAGTTCTCCTACGGACACATCGAGGTGCTGCTCAGCCTGGAGAGCACCCTGAACCGCGGCCGTTCGCTGCTCAACGGCAACCATATCGGCCCGGACTCCGGGGAGCTTTCCCGGTTCAAGAGCTTCGCGGAGCTGTTCGCCGCTTTCAAGGAGCAGGTGCGAAGCCGCATCGATGCGGCCGTGGAAAACAAGCTGCGCTACTACGACGAGGTGCACAAGATCGCCCCCGACCCGTTCCTGTCCGGACTGCTGGAGGACTGTTTGCGGAAGGGCAAGGACCTCACCCAGCGAGGCGCCCGCTACCGGCTGTACGCCCCGCTGGTCACCGGCTTCTCCCACTGCGTCGACTCCCTGGCGGCCATCAAGAAGGTGGTCTACGAGGAGAAGATGGTCGGCCTGGAGAAGCTGGTGGAGGCGCTGCGCACCGACTGGCAGGGCGAGGAGCGCCTGCGCCAGTACTGCCTCAACAGGGTGCCCAAATACGGCAACGACGACGACTACGTGGACTCCATCGGCGTGGAACTGCTGGAGTTTTTCTGCGGCTACTTCGACCAGTGGAACAGGAAGGTCGACTGGATCACCGTCGCCACGGGCATCGGCACCTTCGAGAACTACCCGCGCTTCGGCGACATCTGCGGCGCCTCGGCGGACGGCCGCCGGGCCCAGGCCCCGATCGCTTCCAACTACTCGGCCTCCTTCGGCCTGGACAAGAACGGGCCCACCGCGGTAATCAAGAGCGCCACCAAGTTCGACCTCCAGCGCCTGAACGACGGCTGCCCGATCGACCTGCGGATGAACTTCGGCGGTGACGGCGCCCCGGTGCTCAAGGATTTCATCCGGAGCTTCATCCGCCTGGGCGGGAACATCCTGACGATCTCCAAGGTCAGCACCGAAACCCTGATCGCGGCGCAGAAGGAGCCGGAGAAGCACGCCAGCCTGCGCGTGCGGCTGGGCGGGCTGACGGCCTACTTCGTGCAGTTGTGCGAGACCCAGCAGAACGAGTTCATTCGCCGTACGGAGCACGGCTTCTGACCGGGACGAAACGGGGATCGACCGGCCTGGTCTTCGACATCCAGCGCTTCTCCCTCCACGACGGGCACGGCATCCGCACACTGGTGTTCATGAAGGGCTGCCCGCTGGCCTGCGCCTGGTGCAGCAACCCGGAGTCCCAGAAGACCAGACCGGAGATCATGTTTTTCCGCGAAAAGTGCCTTTCCTGCGGGGCCTGCCTGGAGGCCTGCCCAAACCGGGAACTGTTGAAAGAGGTCTTCCCCAGGACCCCGGAGGCCTGTGGGGGCTGCGGCCGGTGCGTCGAGGTCTGCTACGCCGAGGCTCGCCACCTGGTGGGTCGCCGCGTGTCGGTGGCGGAAGTGATGAAGATCATCGCGAGCGACCGCGTGTTCTACGAGCAGAGCGGCGGCGGAGTCACCGTGGGCGGGGGGGAGCCGACCCTGCAGGCCGGGTTCGTGTCGGATCTCTTGGCTGCCTGCCAGCGCGCCGGGCTGCACACGGCCCTGGAGACCTGCGGCTTCACCCCCTGGAGGAACCTGCAGCGCGTGCTGCGCCACGTGGACCAGCTGCTGTTCGACCTCAAGCACCTGGACCCGGCCCGCCACCGCGAGCTCACGGGGGTGGACAACGCCCGGATCCTGGACAACGCCCGCAGGGCGGGGGGCCGGGTGGGGGAGATGGTGGTTCGCATCCCGTTGATCCCCGGCTGCAACGACGACGAAGACCATCTCCATGCACTGGGCCGCTTCGTCAAGGAAGAGCTTCCCGCGGTCCGCCGGGTCGACATCCTGCCGTACCACTCCACCGGCGAGTCCAAGAGCGCACGGCTGTTCCGGGACTACCCCCTGGCCGGGCTGCACACCCAGCCGAAAAGCGAGGTGCTTCAGGCCGAAACGATCCTCCGCTCGTACGGGCTGGAAGCTCATGCCGGTTAGGGTGGCCGGATCGCAGGCCGCTTGATCTTTTTTTCTTCATAGTTTACTTTATCAGATAAACTGAAAATCTCAGGAGGGTGGTCATGAACAAGGTCAGGGTTGGGGTGATCGGGGCCGGCTTCATCGGCAAGGTGCACATCGAGCAGCTGCGCCGGCTGGGTTACGTCGACGTGGTGGCCGTTTCCGAAAAGGACCAGGCCACGGCCGATGCCGTCGCCGCGGAGCTACGCATCCCCAAGGCCTACGGCAATTCCGATGACCTGGTCAAGGACAAGGACCTCGATGCCGTCCACGTGGCCACCTTGAACCACCTGCACTATCCCCTGGCCAAGAAGGCGCTGGAGCAGGGCAAGCACGTGCTGTGCGAAAAGCCCCTGGCCATGAACAGCGCCGAGGCCAAGGACCTGCTGGACACGGCCAAGAAGGCGGGCCGGGCGCACGCGATCTGCCACAACATGCGCTACTACCCGCTGATAAAACAGGCCCGCGCCATGGTGCAGGCCGGGGACGTGGGCAGCGTGCGCCTGATCCACGGCCAATACCTGCAGGACTGGCTGTTCCTGGAAACCGACTACAACTGGCGGCTCATTGCCGCGGTGGGCGGCAAGTCCCGCGCCGTGGCGGACATCGGCACCCACTGGCTGGACGCGGTGCAGCACATCACCGGGCAGAAGGTCGCGGCGGTGTACGCGGACCTGACCACCTTCATCCCCGTGCGCAAGAAGCCCAAGGTCGAGCTGGCCACCTACGTGGTCAAGGAGTTGAAACCGGAAGACTACGAGGACGTGGCCATCGACACCGAGGACCACGGCACGAT
>CAZMWZ010000249.1:0-4252 GCA_964570045.1 uncultured Spirochaetaceae bacterium | reverse complement strand
GGCCTGCACGTCGTAGCGGGCGGCCACCCCTGGCTTGCGGTCCACGTTGATCTTCACGGCGAGCAGGCGCCCCGCGTACTCGCGGGCGATGCGCTCGATGGCCGGTGAGACCGCCCGGCAGGGTCCGCACCATTCGGCCCAGAAGTCCACCAGCACCGGCAGCTGCGAGGTTTCGAGCAGCTCGAAGAACGACGCGGGCAGCCCGGCCACGGCTACTGGGCCTGTATAGCCGTGATGGCGATGGTGTACACTATGTCGGCCACCGTGGCCCCGCGGCTTAGGTCGTTGGCCGGCTTGCGCAGTCCCTGCATGACCGGCCCGATGGCCGGGATATTGGCCGAGCGCTGCACCGCCTTGTAGGCGGTGTTGCCGGCGTCCAGGTCCGGGAAGATGTACACCGTGGCCTTGCCCGCCACGGCGCTGTCCTTCATCTTGATGCGGGCCACCTCCGCGGACACCGCCGCGTCGTACTGGATCGGACCCTCGATGGGCAGGTCGGGACGGCGCTCCCGCGCCAGACGCGCGGCCTCGCGCACCTTATCCACGTCCTTGCCCTTGCCCGATTGCCCGGTGGAGTAGGAAAGCAGGGCCACCACCGGGTCGATGCCGAAGGCCCGAGCCGTCTCCGCGCTGGTGATGGCGATGTCGGCCATCTGCTCCGCCGTGGGATTCTCCACCAGGGCGCAGTCCCCGTAGACCAGCACCCGGTCGGGCATGCACATGAAGAAGATGCTGGAGGCCAGCGACACCCCTTCCTTGGTTTTGATGACCCTCAAGACCGGACCCAGGGTGTCGGCGGTGGAGTGAGTCGAGCCGGACACGAAGCCGTCGGCGTCCCCCTGCTGCACCATCATGGTGGCGTAGTGCACCGGGTCCAGCATCAGGTCGCGGGCCATCTCCCGGGTCACGCTCTTGTGCTTGCGCAGCTCGTACAGGGCTTCGGCGTAGTCCTCCAGCACTTTGCGGTCGCCCTGCTGCGGGTCGATGATCTGGGCCCGGGCGATGTCCACGCCGCTGCTGCGGGCGATCTCCAGAATCTTTTCACGGGGTCCCAGTAGGGTGATGTCGCAAAGATCGCGGTCCAGGACCTCCGCGGCCGCCAGCACGATGCGGGGCTCGGTGCCTTCCGGCAGGGTGATGCGCTTGCGGACGGACCTGGCCTTCTGCATGATCCGGTACAGGAACATCCGCGGGGTGACGGTGTTCGTGACCACCTCCCCGAGCTGCCGGTAGATGCGCGGAATGTCGGTGTGGCGGGCGACCAGGTTTTCCACCAGCTCGATCTTCTCCTCGTCGTCCGCGGACAGCTCGCCGGACAGCTCGGAGATCCGGACCGTGGCCGCGTAGGTGTCCTCCTTGACCGACAGGATGGTCAGACCGATGTCGGACTGCCCTTTGAAGAGGCGGCGGAAGTTGGCCCCGGGCACCAGCCCGCCCGTAAGCACCAGCCCGGAGAACTGCGGGTAGTTGGGCGAGCGCTGGGCGACCATCGCCGCCAAGATGTTGTCCACCCGGTCCCCGGGGGTGACCAGTAGGCAGCCGGGCTGGTCCTTGATGTAGCCCAGGGCGTTCTCCGGCATCATGGCCAGCACCTTCACGTCGCGGACCACTTTGCTCAGGGCGTCGCCCTGGTACAAGATCCGCGCGTGGAGCTTGCGGGCCACCTCCCGCAGGCGCGGGGACGCGAGCAGGGGGTCCGGGGGCACCACCCCGAACAGCGTGATTCCTCGGGCCTCCAGGGCCTGCTTCAGACCCGCCGCGTCCTCGGCCGGGTCCGCGAAGGTATAGCGGTTTACGATCGCCCCCAGCAGCCGGCAGTTGGCCTGCCGGAAGGACTCCGTGACCTCGGCCAGGTTGTCCACGACCTGCGCGAGGCTCTTGTTGGCCCCGTTGGCCACCACCAGCACCGGCGCCGCCAGGTTATGGGCCAGCTCGGCGTTGATGTCGAACTCCAGCGCCGCGATGGCGCTGGTATAGTCGGTGCCCTCGATGACCACGACGTCCTTGCCGGCGGCCAGGCGCCGGTAGGCGTCGAAGATCTTCTCGAAGAGGCGGTCCTTGTCCGCCTGGGCGTCAGCCATGGTAGCCGGGTTCAGGTCCCCCGGCTCCTCGGCCAGGCCGAAGATCTCACGGACCAGCCGCGCGTCCGGGTCGGTCCCGGCGGCGTCCGGCTGCCCGATGGGCTTCATGTAGCCCACCCGGGGCACGATGCCCGCGAGGGCCTTCATCAGCCCCAGGGTGAACAGGCTCTTGCCGCTGCGCATCTCCGTGGAAGCGATGAAAACTTTTTTTTCCGACTCCATGTCACTTCTCCGGGATGATCGTTATTCCGGTCCAATCCGGACCAGGCGGATTTTTTTCCAGAAGGCGCGCACGCGCCAGGAAGGTCCGGGTCAGGGTGTCGCCGGGAAGGCATTCCTGGGCGGCGGCGAAGGCCCGGGCGGCCTGGTCGAAAGCTTTGCCGTAGTAGTGCTCGACGCCGGCGTTGTACAGCTTCCAGCCCTTGGCCTCTTGAGCGGCGAGCTCTCTTTTCGGGACGTAGACGGCCGTGCTCTCCGTCTTGCCCTTCACCACCACCCGGTCCGCCAGGCGGCAGGGCACCTGGCTGGAAACCAGGCGGTAGACGGATTCGGACACCAGGAAGGGCAGGTGGTAGAGCTTGGTCAACCCTTCCAGGCGCGAGGCCAGGTTGACCATGTCGCCGATCACCGTGTAGTCCATTTTCTTGTCCGAACCGATGTTGCCCACGGTGACTTCCCCGTAGTTGATGCCGATGCCCACCGAGAAGGAGGCCCGCCCGCGCTGGGCCTGCCGCGCGTTAAAGCCCGCCAGGGCCTCCAGCATGTCGAAGCCGCAGCGCACCGCCTGCAGGGCGTCGTTCTCGTGCTTCACCGGAGCCCCGAAGAAGGCCATGATGGCGTCGCCGATGTACTTGTCCACGATCCCCCCGTGGGCCTGCACGACGTCGACCATCGGGCTGAAGTAGGCGTTGAGCGACTCCACGATCTCGTCGGGGGCCAGCCTCTCGGCGATCGTGGTGAAGCCCCGAATGTCGGTGAACATCACCGCCACCAGGCGCTTGTCGCCGACGAGCATGGACTCGGGGTTGGAGAAGAACTGGTCGATCACGTCCGCCGGCACGTACTTCTGGAAAATGTGGCGGATCTTCTGCTCCTTCTTCTGGGCGACCGCCGCCCGGAAGGCGTAGCTCTTGATCTGGTTGTAGGCCTTTTCCAGCTCGGCGGTCATCAGGTTGAAGGTGTGCCCCAGCTCGCCGACCTCGTCGCGGTACTCCAGCGCCACGCGCCTGGACAGGTCGCCGGCGGAGATGATCTGCCTCATGGCTCCCACGACCTGGCCCATGGGCCGCGTGAGATAGCGGATGAACACGAACAGCAGCGCCAGCGCCGCCGCGAGCGTGCAAGCCAGGATCAGCGCGCTCTGCCAGAAGATCTGGTTGACCGCCTGGTAGAAAGCCTCACGCCGCTCCGTGACCAGCAGGTACCAGCCGAACGGCTCGAACAGCAGGGCCTGGCCGACGCGCTCCTCCCCGCCCAGGCGCATCTGCTGCCACCCGCCGCTGCCGGCGGCGGCCAGCCCGGCCAGGACGGCCAGCTCCGCGGGCTCCGGCTCCACCTCCGCGGTCCTCAGGGCGACCGCCCCCGAAACGTCCAGCGCCAGGATGAGCTCCGAGTCGCTGCGCACCAGGCTGCGGGCGAAAGACGCCACCGCCGCCTTGGTGACGGCCACGAACTCAGGGTCACGCTCCAGTCCGTTCTCGGATAGAAGGTTCCACTGGGACTGGGCGTAGTTCGCGAGCTCGTCGGCCTTGAACAGGAGGAAGTCGGTGGCCACCCGGGTGATGCCGTTGCGCGCCGCCAGGGAGGCGGCCAGGCTGACCAGCAGCAGCGGGGTGATGATCAGCGGCAGCACGACTAACACCAGCTTGGCTCGGATGCGCATGGGTTGGCGAATCATAGCGCCCATCCCGGGAGAGGGTCAATCGTGACCGCCTTGCCGGCGCCGACCCGGCATTGTATCATTGGCCGGCATGGGCCTTTTTCAGCGTTTCTTGCGCCCGGCTTCCGCGGCGGACTCGCCGGAGTCCCCCGCCCGATCCGCCGCGGAACAGGCCCCAGAGTCACTGCAGGAGGAGTTCCAGGCCGGTGCGGGCCAGGCGATCAGCTTCGACGAGCAGGTCCAGATCATGGGCGAGATCAACGACGTGCTCCGCAGAAACCTTCTGGCTATC
>CAZMWZ010000248.1:0-4254 GCA_964570045.1 uncultured Spirochaetaceae bacterium | reverse complement strand
CTGTTCTCCTCGATCCGCGAAGCCGACCGCCTGGTGCGGGAAACCGAGGTGACCTCGTGCGAGCCCAGAAACTTCCCGGTCTACCGGAAGAACTATGCGGCGTTCCGCTCCTGCTACGAGCGGCTCCGCGACCTGTTCCCGCTTCTATCCGGCTCCTGAGGCCTGGCGCGCGTTGTACTTTGCAATCGCCTCGCTCATCGCCCGGCGGTTTTCCTCGGGGATATGGATGGTGTGGCTGGGCGCGGCGATGTACCCCCCTCCGCGGGCCATCACGGCGAGCACCTTGGCCACTTCCCGGCGCACCTCCGCCGGCAGGGCGAAACTCAGATAGCCCTGGGTGTCCAGGCCGCCCATAAAGCTGAGCCGTTCCCCGTAGTCCCGTTTCCACCGGAAAATATCGTTGGCCGCCGGCTGGCAGGGATCCAGCACATCCAGCCCCAGCTCGATCAGATCCGGCACGATTTCACTGATGTGGCCACAGGAATGCTGGAACACCAGGCCTTCGCACTCCTTGACGATGGCGTACAGCTCTTTGAGGCGCGGTTTGATCAGTCTTCGCCACAGCTCGGGCGGAATGAACAGCGAGGTCTGGATCCCCCAGTCGTCCGTAAAGCGGATGCCGGCGACCCCGGAGCGCATAATGGCCCGGGTCAGGAGCTTCTGGTAGGCGCCGATCCGCTCCAGCAGGAGCTCCACCATTTGCGGGCAGGAGGCGACGGCTACCAGGAACTCCTCGGTGGACAACAGCGCCTGAGCCCGGTCGAAGAGCACCATCTCGTCGTAAGCAATCAGCAGGGTGTCCTGACCGCGCCGCTCCTCAACCTGGGCAGCGAGGCTGGCGGTGACCCGCTCCCAGTCGGTCTGCGGAGGGCGGAAACCTTCAATCTCGCTGGGGAGGATCGCCGGTTTACCGTCGATATAGCTGCCCTCAGTCACGGTGGTCTGGATCCACCGCACTCCCCAGTCGTCCACGCCACCCTCCGGGGGCCGCACGGAAACCGGCGGGTGCAGCAGGGTCAGGCTGCCGTCGTAGCGGTAGGGAACCCACTCGGGTTCTTGCCGGCGAATGGTCCGGAGCAGATTCTCCTTGGCCGTCATGCGATCCAGCTTGTCAGATTCCAGGAAATCTGTAAATATGAGGACCGCATGGCCAATGCTGCGTTGCTCAGCGCCTCGATCCTCTGCGCCGACCTGCTCGATCTGAAGCAGGATCTGCAGGCTCTTCAGCACCAGGGCCTGGACTACCTGCACTTCGACATCATGGACGGGCACTTCGTGCCCGGGTTCGGCCTGAACGCCCACCTGCTGCGCCAGCTTGCCAGGCGCCAGCCCATACCGGTTGAGGCCCACCTCTTGGTGGCGGATCCCGAAAGGCACATCCCGGCGGTGGCCGACGCCGGGGCGGTGATGATCACATTCCACTACGAAGCCCAACCTGAAGTGGGCTGCCTGGCGGAGCAAATTCGCAAGAGGGGCCTGAGGGCGGGGGTGGGCGTGAATCCGGAAACCCCGGTCACCGTGCTGGAACCTTTCCTGGATGTCCTGGACCTGGTCCTCATCATGTGCTATCCCCCGGGCGGGCCCAGCCGGGAGCCGCTGCCCGGTACGTACCAGCGCGTCGTCGATCTGCGGGACATGGCTCTGTCCGCGAACAGACCCGATCTGCTGATCGCCCTGGACGGCGGGCTTTCAGAACAGTACATCGCCCGTTTCCTGGCCTTGGGCGCGAACTTCTTCGTTCTGGGCACCACCGGGCTGTTCAAGCCCGCCGTCCGGCTGGAGGAGCAGTTGAAGCGCGTTCAGGAGATACTATGCCGATGAAGCTGCAGCTGGCCTTCGATTTTCTGCAGGTGCCGGAGATCATCCGCCTGGTCGGCCAGGTGGCGGACCTGATCGATCTGGTGGAGATCGGCACCCCGGTCATCATCCGGGACGGCATCCAGGCGGTGCGCCAGCTCAGGGCCGCCTTTCCCGAGCTGGCCCTCCTAGCCGACCTGAAGATCATGGACGGGGGCGAGTACGAGGCCTCGCTCGCCTTCGAAGCCGGCGCGGACTGGGCGACCGTGCTCGCGCTGGCCGACGAGTTGACCATCGCTCAGGCGGTGAAGGCCGCCCGGTCTTACCAGGCGAAGATCATGGTGGACATGATCGGGGTTGCCGACATCGGCAGGAAGGCTGCCGCGGTGGAGGCGCTGGGCGCAAGCTGCGTGTGCGTGCACACCGCCATCGACGTGCAGCACACCGGGCGAAACCCGCTCCAGGAGCTGCGGGAGATCAAGGGTGTGCTGCGCAAAGCCTGTGCGGCGGTAGCGGGCGGTGTCGACGCGTGCACGATCGCCGAGGTGTCCCGGGAACAGCCGGACATCGTCATCGTGGGCGGCGGCATCACCCGGCAGGCCGATCCGCGCGCCGCGGCCTTGGCGATCCGGCGGAGGATGAGGCCGTGAAATGTAAAGCGCTCTTCGAGATGATTCTGGAAGAACTGCGCGGCACGCTAGCCAAAGCGGAGGAAGGGGCGATCGCCTCATTCCTGGATCGGATCACCCGCGCCAACCGCCTGTTCCTGGCCGGCACCGGGAGGTCGGGCTTCATGGTGCGCTCGTTTGCCGTACGCCTGATGCACCTGGGCTTCACGACCTATGTGGTCGGCGACACGGTGACCCCCTCCATCACAGCCGGGGACCTGCTGATCCTGGGCTCGGGCTCGGGGGAAAACGGGAGCCTGCGGGAAATGGCGCAGAAAGCCCGGAAGTTGGACGTGCCGATCGCCCTGGTCACGGCTTCGCCCCAGTCCACCATCGGCAAGCTGGCCGACGTGGTCGTGAGCCTGCCGGCCCCCACCCCGAAGGGCGGCCAAGTCCAGGCCCTCCCGTCCATCCAGCCCATGGGCACCCTGTTCGAGCAGAGCCTGCTGCTGCTGCTGGACCTCGTAGTCCTCCGGCTCATGGAGCGGAAAGACATCGGCCCGGAGGTCATGTTCGCCCGGCACGCCAATCTGGAGTAGGGGGCGGTCCCTAATCGGCCGGGAAAACCTTTTCCGGGGGCCTGCGGCGTTTGGGTCTCTGGATGAGCTCGAGCGTCGTGCCGAGCATTTCCTCGGTATCCAGATAGGCGTATTGCCCATCCCCGTCCAGCCCGAACCCGGCCCCGTCCATGGCCACCCGCAGCCCCGCCGCCTTCGCCTGCCGGAGTGCCGCCTCCATGTCCTCCACCAGCACACCCAGGTGGTGGAGCCCATAGCCGTGCTTGCGCACGAAATCCGCGTAGACCGTCTCCCCCTGCTCCATCTGGATCAGCTCGATGCGTGTTGATCCGGCCCAGGCCAGGGCGATGCGCATCCGGTAGTCGGCCGGCTTCCCGCCGTAGCTCATGCGCCGGAGCACGCCCTTGCCGTAGGTGTAGAAGTGCCAGGGCCCGATGCCGAACTGCGACCAGTAGCTTTCCGCCGCGGCCTCCAGATCCGGAACCACCAGGGCGATTTGCGACACGCCGCCACGCAGAAACGGCAACGGCCCCCGCGCGTTACTTTCACTCATCCGCGGCCTCCTCGGCCATGATTTGCACGCTCCAACGGGCCACGTCAGCGACTACGCGCGGGCATTTGTCCACGTGAGCCCCTGCCTGCTCGAACAATTCCCGTTCCTGCGGCGAGCGCAGGTCGAAGGAGCGCCCGAAAATCCGTTCCTGCGCCCCCTTGCAGAGCAGGCTCCCGTATTTCCAAAGGTACCGCTCTCGCAGCGCCTGGGCCATGGCAAAGGCGGCGTACTTCGGCTTCCGGTCGCCGTCGAAATGGCTCCTCCGGCGTCCCCGGGCCAGCCCGAAGCAGGCCCCCCCGCCGATCAGCGCGGCACAGACCGAGTCACCGCTCAGGCCCAACCCCCCAGCGAAGGCGGTCAGGGCCTGAAACACGCGGTCCTCCTCCCGCCCCAGCGCCTGCTGCACGGCGGCGAAAGTGCACTGCCCGCAGCCCTTGTAGGTCCGCTCGAACTCGAATCCCAGGGCCGAGGCCTCCCGCTCTCGCGCGATCCAGCGATGAGCTTGGACGATCAGCCGCTCGAGCTCGGCGTCCTGGGCCTGGAGCTGGCAGGCCCGCCGGGCCCGCTCCGGACCCAGCCCCAGGAAGTGCATGGCGTAGGCGATGACCCGGGCCAGCGCCCGGGGTTTCGTGCCGTGCTTCAGGGCGAGCAGGGCCGCGCCGGTCAGCCGCTCCTCGCGGGAGAGCTTGCGCAGCGGGTCGCGCACGAGGCGCTCGAC
>CAZMWZ010000247.1:0-4268 GCA_964570045.1 uncultured Spirochaetaceae bacterium | reverse complement strand
GATGGGGGCGAACAGGACCTCGACGATGCCGGCGACCACGTAGGACACGGCGATCATGGCCACGGCCTTCCAGCCGTAGAACACGATGGCCGCGGCGACCGCCGGCAGGAGGGCCAGGATGACCATGGACATGTAGCGCTTGATCTCGATGTGGTCCCGGATGAACGGGGCTTCGAGGTTCGTATCCCGGTTGCCCAGCAGGATGCCTTCGATCGTGCGGAGCACGGGCTTGAACGGCCGCAGCAGCCGGGCCTTGCCCAAGGCGGCGAAAAGCGAGCGCAGCAGCTTCATGAGGAGGCCTCCCGGGGCCCTAGCCCCTCCCGGCGCAGCTTTTCCTTGCCCTCGCGCAGCAGGCGGGCCAGGGGGATCTTGGAGGTGCACACGTAGGAACACAGGTTGCAGTCGATGCAGCGGAAAATCTGGAAGCGCACCAACGTCTCGTCGATCACATTGCGCTGCACGTAGCGGTGCAGAATGTTGGGCAGGATCCCGACCGGGCAGACGCTCTCGCAAAAACCGCACGAGATGCAGGCCCTGTGCTCGCCGTGCAGGTTGGTGTCGCAAGCTTTGGCCAGGGGCAGGATGTTGGCCGCGAAGGCCAGCGCGAAGGAGTCGCTCGTGAATCCCGGCGTGGCGAAGGACAGGAAACCGCCCTCCGCGTTCTCCGGCAGGGCGATCAGCACCGAGGCGTTGGCGCCCACGGGTTCCGCCGGGTCGGCCACCGCCCGGCCGCCCAGCAGGCTGTTGACCACGATGCGGGACTGCCGGTTCGGGCGCAGGTAGCCTGCCAGCAGCGAGCCGACCGGTGTTCCCACGCGCACGCGCACGTGTGGCCGGCGGCGGAAACCGGGCCCGGCCAGGGCCACCACCCGCTCGATCAGGGGCTTGCCCAGCACCACCGCGTCCCGCACGTGGAACACAGTCTGTAGGTCGAGGACCAGCACCCCGCCGGGCTGCTCTTTTCCGAAGATGGCCGCGCCCAGCGCCACGGGGTGGGCCTGCGGGTATTTGCGGGACAGCGCCCGCGGCGCCAGGTCCAGCCCGGCCTGGCGGGCCGCCGCCGCGAGCCGCTCCAGCAGAGCCCGGCGGGGCCGGCTGAGCGCCAGGTGCAGGCGCGCGCCCGGCAGGGCCCGCGCCAGGATGGCCAAGCCTTCGAGGAAGGCCTCCTGGCCCCAGGCCTCGAGGAGCACGGCAGGGTTGGGGCTGTAGGCATCGGCCTCCACTGCCTGCACGACCAGGTGGCTGGCCTCCGCGGGGAGCTCGCCCGCTCCTGCCCGCCGCACCAAGTCCCGCAGAGTGTCGCGGTTCTGGGCCTTCCAGTCCGGGGCGTGCCCGGCTAGGGGAACCCACTCGGCGGAGCCGTCGCTTGCCACCGCGGCCACTTTGGTCTTTCCCCCGAGCCAGGCTGCCGGCTTGAGCTCTTCGACCGTCCCGCCGACCGGAGCCGGCAGGGACGCCCCGGTCTTGTCATCCCGGGCGATTACCTGGCCAGCCCTGACCTTTTCGCCGGTCTTGACTAGAGGGGCCAGGTCGGTCCCGAAGCGGCTGCGCAGAGGCACTGCCGCCCGCACGGGCAGGCCCGCCTCGGCCAGGGAGGCTTCCGGCTGGCCGGCGAACCGTCGAAAGCGATACCCGCCGGCGAATGATCCGTACCGATTTGCCATACCCGTCCTGTGGTTGAAGTGCGCCCGGGCGGCGCCTGCAGCGACAGCCGGGCGCGATCGGGCGGCTACCAGTTCTTGGCGCCGCTCTTGATGGACATCTTGCCGGAGGCCGCCTCTACCTTGTGGCAGTTCAGGCAAGCGCCCTGGTAGAACTGGATGAAGGCGCTTTCGCCGGCCTTCTCGTAGTGCGCCTTGTGCAGCATGAGGTTGAGGGCGCTCACCTTGCCGCCTTCCTTGTGGCACATCATGCAGTCCTGGGGCAGCTTCTTCACGATCGCGTCGATCTTGGGGTGCCCTTTTACCTGGGCCAGGGAGACGTTCAGGCGGTAGTCCTTTCCCTCGCCCTGGTTTTTATGGCAGTCCACGCAGCCGTTGGGGTGATCGTCGGTCACCGTGATCCCGGGCAGGTACGGCTTGGCGTTGTCCGCGGCCATCAGGACCAGGACCGCGCCTGTCACGCCGGCGACGGCGAGCAGGATGGTCAGAGCCTTGGCGATCCTCTTCATCACATTCTCCTTCCACGTAGTATTGACTTGAGCCGGAGCGGCGTTTCACCCGCTCTGGACCGGTTGCCTCCGAAAGATTATAGTGTAACTCCCGAGCGTGGGAAAGCTCGAGGAGCGCCCCTTGACCTCATCGCCAAAATACATTAGTGAATTAGTTCACAACTTCCGCACAATACATTACAGTGTGCGGGAAAATCAAGTAGTGAGGAGCAATACTATGTTCTGGGGTGAAACCAAGGGTCTGGCGGGGATCCCGCTCGTTTCCAAGCTGACCATCACTGCCCTGTTGGCGGTGGCCGGGGTCGGCTACCTGCTGGGCTTCCTGAACATCTACCTGAGCTACAGCCCCGTGGACCAGAAGCCCGGGATGTCCCTGCAGGACATCAGCATGAGCTTCTACGGCTCGCGCGGCGGCACCAAGCTGGAGAAGTCGATCGACGGCTCCATGAAGCAGTACTTCTCAAGCGACGCCGATTACCAGGCGGTCAAGGGGTGGCTGGCAGCGGGGGCGGCGGAGGGGGATTTCGAGCAGGTCAAGCCGATCGTCGATTCCTCCTGCAGCACCTGCCACTCCGCCGACGCCGCCGTGGCCGGGGCGGTCACGGAGAGCTATGCCGACCTGGCCCCCCTGCTGAAGCAGGACACCGGCAAGAGCGTGCCCCGGCTGGTCAGCCTGAGCCACACGCACGTGCTGGCCGCCCTGCCGGTCATCTTCCTGCTGGTGTTCATCTTTTCCTTTACCCGCTACCCCGAGGTGCTGAAGGGCATCGTGATGGTGTTCTCCAGCCTGGCCATCCTATTGGACGTGGGCTCGTGGTGGCTGGCCAAGCTCTCCCCCGCGCTGGCGGCGCTGGTGATCCTGGGCGGCGTCTCATTGGCTGTTTCGTTTCTCGCCCTGATTGCCCTCTCCTTCGTCGACCTGTGGTTTGGGAAGCGGGAGAGCTGACCGCAGTCGCACCGGCGCGACCCTCCTGGCGGGCGGAGCTCGCCGGGAGGGTCACCCGGCCGCAGGACTTGCCCACCGGCTTCCGGCTGACCCCGGCGGAGCGGGAGTTCTTCGCCAGTCGCGGCGCACAGACCCAGGCGCCCCCGTTCGCCGTGACCCGCCACCTGCTTTCCCTCATCGATCCGGCTGATCCGCAGGACCCCATCCGGCGGCAGTTCCTGCCCACCGGCGAGGAGCTGTCGTGCGGGACCGGCGAGCTGGAAGACCCGCTGGGCGAGCAGCGCGTGCAGCCGGTCGCCGGCCTCCTGCACCGGTACCCGGATCGTGCCCTGCTGCTCGTGACCGATCGCTGCGCCGCTTACTGCCGGCACTGCTTTCGGCGGCGAAAGGCGCCCGGCCGCCGGCACCTGGCCTCGGGGCCGCGCGAGCTGGCTCGGGCCGCGGCCTATGTGGGAGAGCGCCGCGAAATCCGGGAGCTCATCCTCTCGGGGGGGGACCCGCTGCTGCTGTCCGATGACCTCCTCCAGGCGGTGTTCGAGCGCTTTCGCCGGGAGCGTCCAGAGCTGGCGCTGCGTATCCACACCCGCCTGCCGGTAGCCCTGCCGCGGCGGGTCACACCCGCGCTGACCCGCCTCCTGGCTGGATTTCGTCCTCTGCGCCTGGCGGTACAGGTGAACCATCCTCGCGAGCTGGATCCCGAATGCCGGGAGGCTTTGCGCCTCCTGACTGCCGCGGGCGTGCCGGTCCTGAGCCAGAGCGTTCTGCTTGCCGGCGTGAACGACCGGGCGGAAACCCTGGCCGAGCTGTTCACCCGTCTGTCCGAAGCGGGGGTTCACCCCTACTACCTGTTCCAGCCCGACCTGGCGCGGGGTACCGCGCACCTCCGTCCTTGCCCTTCCCGGGGCCTGGAGCTGTACCGCACGGCAGCCGCCCTCTGCCGGCCGGCCGACCTGCCGCGCTACATGCTGGACCTTCCCGGCGGCGGCGGGAAGGTGCCGGTCGACACCGCGCTGCTTTAGAACGCGGCTGGACGGCCGCAGCGGGCTGGGCCTCCGAGCAGCCTCTCAGGCAAGGGCGGCGCCGACGCTGTGCGCCGCTTTCACCCCGTGGGCGATGGCGCTCACCACCAGGGAGGCGCCGGTGGCGGCGTCG
>CAZMWZ010000246.1:0-4285 GCA_964570045.1 uncultured Spirochaetaceae bacterium | reverse complement strand
CGCGCCGGCCGCCGCTTCGCGGACCGAGGCACCGAGGGTCGCGACGGCGGTCCCCGGCAAGGTACCGGCCACGCCCGCGGCCAGGCGGCGGGCCGGGGAGCTGGGCGTTCCGCTGGCTGGCGTGACCGGCAGCGGGGCCTTCGGTGCCGTGCGCCTGCGCGACCTGGGGGCCGCCGGGACGCGCACCGCCGCGCCTGCCACGGGCGCGCCGCCGACCGCTGCGAGGACGACCGTCGCGGCGCCCGGCGGCCGCCCTCTGTCGGGCCTGCGCAAGGCCATCGCCGACCAGATGGTCCGCAGCTGGCAGGTTCCCTCGCCCACACTTATCACCCGGGCGGACGTGACCGAGCTGGTGGAGACTCGCCGCGCACTTACCGCTGGGGGCAACCTCAAGATCAGCTTCACCGACCTGGTGATCAAGGCCGCGGCGGCGGCGCTGCGGGAGCACCCTCTGCTCAACTCCTCGATCGCAGGCGAGCAAATCGTGCTGCACGATGCGATCAACATCGGCGTGGCCGTGGCGCTGGAGGACGGGCTGATCGTGCCGGTGCTGCACCAGGCCGACACCCTGAACCTGCGGCAGATCGCGGAGCGTACGCGCGAGCTGGCGGCGCTGGCCCGGGAGCGGCGCCTGACCCGTGAGCAGAGCACGGGCGGCACCTTCACCGTGAGCAACCTGGGCATGTACGGCATCACCGCCTTTACGCCGCTCATCAACGTGCCCGAGAGCGCGATCCTCGGCGTGGGGGCTGTGGAGGAGGTTCTGCGCTTCGACGATCACCGCCAGGTGGTCGCTCGCCAGGTCCTGGAGCTGTCCCTCACCCATGACCACCGGCACATCGACGGAGCCCCGGCCGCGCTGTTCCTGCAGACCGTGCGCCGGCTCCTGGAAAACCCGCTCGCGCTGCTGATGTAGAATGGCCGCGACGCAAAACACCGACCGGCGGGACTTCCTGATCGAGGTGGCCCGGTTGTACTACGAGCAGAGTCTGTCGCAGAAGGCCATCGCCGGCCGCTTCGGCATCTCGCGCTCCTCGGTGTCGCTGGCGCTGAAGGCCTGCCGCGAGGAGAAAATCGTCGAGATCCGCATCCAGGACTCTCCCTCCGCGCTTCTGCGCCTGCAGGCCGAGCTCAAGGAGCGCTACCACCTGCCCCAGGTCGTGGTGGCGCCGGCGGAGCCGGACGCGGAGCTCGCCAAGCGCCGGGTGGGGCAGGCGGCCGCCTCCTACCTGGAAGGGGAGCTGGCCGGCGGTCTGCGCATCGGCCTGAGCTGGGGCACTACGCTGTTCCAGGTGGTGCGCCATATGCGCTCCCTGGACCTGCGCGACGTGGAAGTTGTACAGCTGCACGGGGGGCTGGGCGCCGAGGACCCAGCCATTGACGCCTTCGGCCTGGCCCAGAGCCTCGCCGAAAAGCTCCACGGAAAATACCGCATCATCCAGGCGCCGATCTCGGTGGCCAGCCGCGAGCTGCGCGACCTGCTGGTACGCGAGCCCGGGATCGCGGAAACCCTGAAGAGGGGAGCGCGGGCCGACCTGGCGCTGTTCGGGGTCGGCTCCAACCGGCCGCGGGTGAGCTCCCTGGTGCGGACCGGGTACCTGAGCGCGGCGGAGTCCAAGACGTTGCTGGCCGCCGGGGCCGTGGGCACAGTGTGCGGGCTGCACATCGATTCCCGGGGCAGGCCGTTTCCCTGTCCCTGGAACGAGCGGTTGGTCGGCATCGAGGCGAGGGCTCTCCTGCGCATTCCCCGGCGCATAGGGGTTGCGGCCGGCCTGGATAAGGCGGTTGCCGTCAAGGCGGCCCTGCTCGGCGGGCTGATCGGCACGCTGGTGACCGATGAGGGCCTGGCCCGGGCGCTGCTGGCCCCGTAGCCAGGTGTGCGCGTCTATAAGCGGTTCAAGGTATATAGAGAAATCGCTGCGAAGGAAAATCTATCAGTAAAAAAATTATAAATAATTGTTGACAATTGGGCATTAGTATGCCATAATCTCGCCTGCAGGCCGGTCAATTTTGGAACAACGATTCATATCTTTTTAATATATCAAATTCGAAGGATGGCAGCATGAAGGTATTCGATTTCAGCGTTCCGACGCGGGTATTTTTCGGCGCCGGGGAAGTGAAGCAGGTCAAAGCCACCGCCTCGCAGCTCGGCAGGAAGGCCATGCTCCTGGCCGCCAAGGACACGATGCGGCAGACCGGGATCCTCCAGCGGGTCGAAGGCCTGCTGAAAGAGGGCGGCGTGCAGGTGGTGGTGTCCGACGACGTGGCGCCCAACCCGCGCGACGTGGACATCGACCGCCAGGCCAAGGCGTTCCTCCGGGAGAAGTGCGACTTTGCCGTCGGCCTGGGTGGGGGCAGCTCCATGGACTCCGCCAAGGCGGTCGCCTTCCTGGCGGCCCAGGGGGGCGGCACGATCCTGGACTACCTGGCGGGCGGACCCCATGCCGACCTGGCAGGTACTAAGCCCGCCTTCCCGATCCTGTGCATCACGACCACGGCCGGCACCGGCTCCGAGACCACGCCTTGGTGGGTCATCACCAACACGAAGCACCACGAGAAGCCGGGCACCGGCAACGACAGCACCCGCCCCGCGGTCTCGATCGTCGACCCCGAGTTGATGCTCTCGCTGCCCAAAGAAGTCACCCGCAACACCGGGATCGACGTGCTGTTCCACGCCATGGAATCCTTCATCGCCAACGTGGCCACCCCCTTCACCGAGCTGTTCTCCCGCGAGGCCATACGCCTGGTGGTTCAGTACCTGGGGCGCGCTCTGGAGAACGGCCAGGACCTGCAGGCGCGCAGCCAGATGGCCTGGGCCAACACCATCGCCGGCATCGCCATCGGCGAGGGCAAGAGCTCGACCGTGGGCATCCACGCCCTGGGGCATTCCATCGGCGGTCAGACGGACGCCGCCCACGGCCTGACCATGGCCGCCGTGGGGCCCGCCTACATGCGCAAGACCTGGGACGCAGACTTTGCCCGGTATGCGGAAGTCACCCGAGCTCTCGGTTTCGCCAAGCCCGGGCAGTCCGACCAGGAGCTGGCCCGCCGCTCGCCGGAGGCGCTGGAGAAGACCCTGGAGAAGTTCGGCTGCCGGGTGCGCATGAGCGACCTGGGGGTGAAAGCCTCCATGATCGAGGCCATGGCGGACTCCGCGTTCAAGACCATGGCCGGCTGCCTGAACTGCAGCCTGAAGAGCCTGTCGCGGCCGGACGTGGTCGAGCTCTACAAGGAATCCCTGTAGGCGGGGGCGGCGATGGGCACCTACCTGGCCGGCGTGGACATCGGCACCTCTGGGGCCAAAGGCATGGTGTTCGACCTGGAAGGCAATGCGTTGGCCAGCGCCTACCGGGAGTACCCCTCGACCTACCCCAGGCCGGGCTGGGTCGAGCAGGACGCGGAACTGCTGGTCGAGGCCACCATGGACGCCATGGCCCGGGCCGTTTCGCAGAGCGGGGTGCGCCCGGCCGAGATCGCCTCCTTTTCGTTGTCGGCCCAGCGCTGCTGCGGGATTTTCCTGGACGAGCGCGAGCGCCTGGTGCGCCCCATGATCTCCTGGCAGGACAACCGCACCCCGGCCGAGGTCAAGGAGATCGCCGCCCGCATTGATGAGTCCCTGTACTATAAAAAAACCGGCTACCCCAACAGCACCACCTGGCTGCTTTCCAAGATGCTGTGGGTGCGCAAGAACGAGCCGGAAGTCTGGAAGAGGACCCGCCGGGTGGTGCAGATGCACGACTACTTCGTCCGCGCCCTCGGGGTGGAGGAGTACTTCGTCGACCACAACGACGCGGGCTTCTTCGGCTTCTTCGACAGCACCGCCGGCGCCTGGAACGAGGAGCTGCTCGCGCTGTTCGACATCCCGAAGCGGGTACTGCCTATCCCGGAGAAGTCCGGCACGCCGGTTGGCAAGGTCTCGGCGGCGGCCGCCAAGCGTTGCGGCCTATCCGCCGGCACGCTGGTCGCCGTGGGAGCCGGGGATCAGAGCGCCGGCGCGGTAGGTGCGGGCATCGTGCGCCCGGGGTTGGTGTCCGTGTCCATGGGCACCGCCGGCGCGGTCACCGCGTTCCTGGCGGAGCCCTTCCGCGACCCGGCCGGCCGGGCCATGGTCACGGCGCACCCCATGGCCAAACGCTGGCTGTTGGAGGGCTACCAGGCCGCGGCGGCCAGCGTGTACCGCTGGTACCGCGACCAGTTCGGCGGCCTGGAGCGCCTGGAGGCCGAGAAGAACGGCGGCGATTTCTACGAGCTGATGAACGCCAAGATCGCGGCGGTGCCGCCGGGG
>CAZMWZ010000245.1:1504-4287 GCA_964570045.1 uncultured Spirochaetaceae bacterium | reverse complement strand
TCTTCATCTCTTTTCCTCCTAAATTTTTTGGAAACGCTTCTCACCCTTTTTCACTTCTTTGCCTCTTTCCGGTCCTGCCGTTCTTCTCTATCCCGTTACCTCCTCCTTTGTGTCATCATTTTTACATATAAAACAGCATTTGTCAATAAAAATTCCGATTAGGCCTCGCCCCGCGCGGCGAGAACGACATCGGGGAGTCCTTCCTCGTGCCCATCCAACTCCGCGACAGCCGAGGCCTGGTCGAAGGCGTTCCCCGGGCCACCTCCACGGTATCGGACGTCAAGCAGCAGGCGCACGCACGTAAGCGGGCGGCAAACGCGGCGATGTGGCGGCGGAATAAGCTCTGCAGCGAGACGTATTTCAGGCATGAAGGCCCATTTTCTGCCTTGCCAGGATGCATCGTGATTGACCGGGCTTTCAACCTCAGCATACGCCAATGTTTTACATATAAAATCTAATTTGTCAAGTGGAAATTGTTAGTTATCTCCACGGCAGGGAGCTGCGGACGGCATTACAGATCGAAGCTCACCCCAACGCCGGCAGCGAGAGCCTTCCGATACACGAGGCTGGCGGCCGCGGCGTCCTGGATCGCCAGGCCGTTGGATTTGAATACCGTGATCTCCTGATCCGTGAGCCGGCCGGCTTTCCTGCCGGTCACGATCTCCCCCAGCTCGGCATAGAAATGGCTTTCGGCTATAATGCCCTCCCGAACCGGAAGAATGATGTCGCCCGACTCGCGGAAGCAGGCCTCCCTGGAATCCCCGACCAGCTTCGCCCGCCGGATGAGCTCGCCGTCCAGCTCTCGGGCATCCGGCGTGTGGCTGCCGATACCGTTGACGTGTGCTCCCTCGCGCACCTCCCCGCCGGCGAATAAAGGCAGCGACGAAGAGGTCGCGGTGCATACGATATCCGCCCGCGCCGCTTCCCGAGCGCTGTCCACCGCCACGACCTCCAGATCCAGCCGCGACGACATCTCCCTGGCGAACCGCTCTGCGGCCCCCGGGAGGATGTCATACACAAAAGCCCTGGAGAGCCTGCGCACTTGCCGCACTGCCTCAAGCTGCATCCGAGCCTGGACTCCGGCGCCGAAGATTCCCGCAGTCTGGCCTACGTGGCTGCGGGCCAGGTGCTTGGTGGCGACCCCACTGGCCGCGCCGGTTCGAACCGCGGTAAGATACTCCCCGTCCATGATGCAGCACACCCGCCCGGTTTGCGCGTCTTGAAGAAGGATCGTCCCGGTGGTCGTCGGCAGCCGGTGCTTTTCCGGATTGCCCTTGAACACCGCGACCACTTTGCAAGCCAGGGCATTCGCACCCTGCAGGAAAGCGGGCATGTACAGCGAAATCCCGCCCGGACTGGGTAGCGAAGTCCGCAGCGGCAGTACGGCGGTGCCCGCGGCAAGCTCGGCGAACGCTTTCTCGACGGCCTCGATGCACTCCGCCATCGTCAACAGCGACGCGACCATGTCCCTATTCAACAGCAACGGCATCGCCAGCCTTCCTTATACGGGTATTCTTATGGTAAACAGTCCAGGGAAGATCGGCAAGGCAACGCGGAAAGGAGGCAGGAGTGCAGCCGTCGCAAACGACCCAGTCGGAAGTCTCCGCGGACCTCATCGATCTGGCGATCGGGCATCCTGACCCCGAGCTGTTGCCCCTCCAGTTGCTCCGGGAGGCGGCGGCTCACCGCCTGTGGCAGGGGGACCGTTCGTTTTTACAATACGGCTACGAGCAGGGGGATCTGCGCTTTCGAACCCAGCTGGCCCGGTTCCTGTCCCGCGGTTATGCCGTGGAGGTTTCCCCCGACCAGCTGTTCGTGTCGGGAGGGGTGTCACAGGCGCTGGATCTGGTCTGTTCCCTCTTCAGCCGACCCGGCGACCTGGTGTTCGTCGAGGAGCCCTGCTATTTCCTGGCCCTGCGCATCTTCGCCGACCACGGCCTGCGCGTCGAAGGCCTGCCCACCGACCAGCTCGGCCTGATCCCTGAGGCCCTCCGGGAGCGCCTGCTCCAACGCCGGCCGGCCATGCTCTACACGGTGCCCACGCATCAAAACCCAACTGGCGCGACTCTGCCGGAAGCCCGGCGGGAGCAGACGCTCGCCTTGTGCCGGGAGCACGGGGTTCTGCTGGTAGCCGACGAGGTCTACCACCTGCTGACGTTCACCGGCGCACCCCCACCCCCGTTGGCCGCGTTCGCCGGCCAGGGAGGCATGCTTTCCCTCGGTTCCTTTTCCAAGATCCTGGCGCCCGGACTGCGTCTGGGCTGGGTGCAGGGCTCCCCGGATCTGCTGCGCCGCCTCGCCACCTGCGGCTTTCTGGACAGCGGGGGCGGCCTGGCGCCGTTCACCTCTGCCGTCGTGTGCAGTATGCTGGAGCAGGGCACCCAGCAGGCGCACCTGCAGCTGCTCCGCAGCACCTACTGCGCCCGGGCTCGGGCCCTGGCGGCGAACCTCGAAAAGTACCTGGGCGGTGCGGCGAAAACCGTGCTGCCCGCAGGAGGCTTCTTCTTCTGGGTACGCCTGGAGGATGTCGCCGATACCGAAAAGCTCCTGCCCCGAGCGTATGCCGGCGGCGTCACCTTCGCTCCCGGGAGCCGCTTTTCCACCAGCGGGGGGCAGCGGGAATACCTGCGCCTGAGCTTTTCCTACTACGATGTGGAGCACATCGAGGAAGGAGTCGCCCGTCTGGCGGCGGCCGTCCTCAAGGGGTGAGCAGTCGCCGGCCAGCACCCCGCGGATCCAACCCCGGCGACCTGTAGGTTGCAAAGCCGCAAGGATGCATTACA
>CAZMWZ010000245.1:0-1404 GCA_964570045.1 uncultured Spirochaetaceae bacterium | reverse complement strand
GTGCGACCCTTCACACCCCCCTGGTACCCGCTGATCGTCGTGGATTTCCTGCCCGGCGTGCCGGGCTGGCTGTACAACGCCGTGCTAACGGTTTGCCTAGTCTTCCTGGTGTTCCAGAACACGGCATCATCCTGTTCACTTACATCCGGTAGTGCGTTGCCACGGGGGCTTCTCATACTTCGTCGGGCCGTAAAGATACGGGGGAACAGCCGCATCGGTCCTGACCGGGACAGCTTCAACTTTTTGGCGGCAGGCCTCCTTCTCAGCGGCCCGGAGATCCAATATACTCTGCCCTGCCGGCGGGCGGCGCCGGCAGGGGGTGCCGCGAAGTGCAGTTTCATCCTTCCCTGATACTCTTCGGACTCTCGGTCTTGGCCTTTTTGTCCCTCGCCGTCTACGCCATTTTCTTCCGCCGCAACGTGGCGGCGCTGCCCTTCGCCGCCGCCATGCTGCTAGGCGCTTTCTGGGCCCTGGCCAGGGGTCTGGAGATCGCCAGCGTGCAGCTGGCGGCCAAGATCCTCTGGCACCAGTTGCGCTTCATCCCCGTGTCCGTCATGCCGGCCTTGTGGCTGCTCATCGCCCTGCACCACGCGGGGCGCACCGCCTGGCTGACCCCGCTGCGGATGGCGGCTTTCCTGGTCGAGCCGGCGGCAACCGCCGTGCTGGCCCTCACCGGCGGCAGCCACACGTTATTCCATTATGCCTATCGCCTCAACCCGGACGCCGCCGCTGCGCCGCTGAGTTACCACAACGGCCCTTTGTTCTGGGTGCACACGGTGTACATCTATGTCTTGATGATCATGACGGTGGTCATCCTTGCCGGTGCCTTCCGCACGGCGCAGCACCTGTACCGCCGGCAGACCCGCCTCATCATGGTTGCAGTGCTGCTGCCGGTGGCCACCGACCTGCTCTTCCAGTTGGGAATCACCCCTTGGCGCGGCCTGAGCCTTTCCCCTTTGATCCTGCCGGTGAGCGGAGTCTTCGTGGCATTGGCCTTATTCCGTTACCGTCTGTTCGATTTGATGCCCGTGGCCGCCGGCATGGTCGTGCGCACCATCGCCGATCCTATCCTGGTGCTGGACGGGCTGGATCGGCTGATCGACTTCAATCCGGCCGCGGCCGGCGTGCTGGGTCTGAACGCCCGACTCGCCATAGGTCAACCCGTGGCCAGCGTCCCCGCCCCCTGGTCGGAATTGTTATGTCGCCAACTGCGGGACAAAAATCCCAAGGCCGTCCTGCCCGTGCCACTGCTGGGCGGCGAACGCCTGTTCGACCTTTCGCTGACGCCAATCCTGGACGCCGCAGGCAGGCCCTGCGGGCGCCTGCTGGTGCTGCATGACTTCAGCGAACAGCGGGCGGCTCAGGAAGCCCTGCGTCGCAGTGAGGAGCAGCTGCAGCAGGCCC
>CAZMWZ010000244.1:2549-4289 GCA_964570045.1 uncultured Spirochaetaceae bacterium | reverse complement strand
CCCCGCGGGTCCCGCACCGGGAGCACTTCCAGCCTCCCCAGCATCGCAGCGGGCCTCAGGCGGTGATGGCCTTGTGCAGCTTGACCAGGCGCTGCGCCAGCAGGCGGGCCAGGAAGATGCCGTAGTGCGGGCGTTCCTTGATGGCGTTGATAAAGGCTTCCTTGGTAATCTTGATCAGGACGCCTTTGCCCATGGCCCGCACGGAGGCTGAGCGGCGGTTGTTCAGCAGGAAGGACATCTCGCCCAGGAAGATGTCCTGAGGGGTGAGCACCGAGACGGTCTTGCCGTTGGCGATGATCTCGAACTGCCCCGCCACGATGTAGAACAGGTGGTTGGACTTCTCCCCCTGGGTGAACACCGTCTCCCCGTCCTGGAACGCCACCTCCTCCTGGTCGGTGAACACCTTGGGCACCACCTTGGTTTCGCTGGCGGTGTGCTGCAGCTCCAGGGTGACCTCGTTGCCCTTCTCGTTGTAGCTGAGGCTGGAGAGATACAGCTCGGCCATGGCGATGCCCCGGCCGTGCAGCTCCTCGAGTCCCTCTTCCCCCTTGTGAGCCCAGCGCGCCTTCCAGTCGAAGCCCTCGCCCTCGTCGCGGATGAGGAAGCTGGATTTCTTGGGACCGATGCGGTAGCCCAGGTGCACATTTCGACTGGCGACCTGGGGATCCTTGTTCTTTTCCCGGATCAGCTCCAGGATGTCCTTACCCTCGTCCAGCCAGGCGCTCTTCTCCTCGTAGCTGATCCGGCAGTTGCCGTGCTCAATGGCGTTGATCAGCAGCTCCATGAGCGCCACGTAGAACCGGACCTTGCCGTCCATGTCCACCAGGGTGGCGTTGAACAGGAAGTTGGCCAGCAGGTTGGAGTAAGTGACCAGGTCGAAGGGGTCGTTCTCCAGCAGGAAGGAACCGGAGAGGTTGGCCTGGAGCAGGAAATGCAGGTCCCGCTGGACCAGGATGCCCCGGTTCTGGATGAGGATGCGCAGCAGGCGCGGGAAGTAGTCCCCGATCTTGCCCAGGGGGATGATCGAAAGCAGGTTGATCCCTGAGAAGCTCTTCAGCAGCTCCTGCTCGCTTTCCTCCTCGTGCAGGAGCACGAAGCCTCCCGAATACAGCCAGGGGTCGCCCTTGATCTCCTTCAGGATGGCCTTGAGCTTGATGTACTTGTCCGAGCAGTTGACCACGATGATCTCGGGCAGCTCGTAGTTCAGATACTGGACGATAAGGTTCTTGTCCCGCAGGTACACGGGGACGAACTCGTCGCCGAAATCCGCGCAGGCCTGCAGGATGGCCTGGTTCGCCCGGTCGTCGGTGCTCAGAACCGCAATGCTGCCCATCGAAGTGTCCAGCCTCTATTATGTCGAAGTCCCGGCGGGGAGTCCATCACTTTTTTTTCAGCAGGCACCACTGACGCACCGCGGTCCCCGGGATGCCCACCTCCTCCAGGACCTGGAAGCCGAAGTGCCGGTACAGCGAGACGTTCTGCCGCCGGTGGGTCTCCAGGTAGCAGGGCAAACCCCGCAGGCTCAAGGCTTCGAGCACGGGCCGCAGCAGCGCCCCGGCGAAGCCTCGGCCCTGCTGCTTCGGCTCCACGGCGAGCAGAGCAAGGTAGGCGTGAGGGAATGGGGCGTGCCGGCGGCGCAGCCTCAGGGAGAAGGCGGAGGCCCGGATCATGCGCAGCAGGCCGGCGGCCCCCGCCTGGGCGGCGAGGCGCACGCCTTCGGCCAGCACGGCGGGCGCGCCG
>CAZMWZ010000244.1:0-2449 GCA_964570045.1 uncultured Spirochaetaceae bacterium | reverse complement strand
CGCTTGACGTTTCCGCACGGCTTTCGTACTCTTCTGGTACCCTATTGCTGAATGAACGACAAAGCCCGCATCGCCACCTGGATACAACCCGATCCCGTGATCATCGACGTCGGCCAGGACCTCGCCAGCGCCATCCAACTCATGGCCCAGCGGCACATCGGGGCCATCCTGGTCACTGAACACGGCAAGCTGACGGGCATCTTCACCGAACGCGACCTGCTCAAGCTGTTCTCCGGGAGCACTCCTCAGGCCGCGCTAGGCCTGCTGGCCCGGCCGATGGGGGAATTCATGACCCGGGACCCGGTCAGCGCACGGATCCAGGACGACTACAACAGCGTCTATCTCAAAATGAAGACGCACAACATCCGCCACATCCCGGTGCTCGACGGGGATCACTTGGCGGGCATCGTTTCCATGCGCGACCTGCTGCACGTCTACCAGAACGAGCTGGAGAGCGCCTTCCACGACACCCGCCGCGAGCTGGAAAGCCTGCGCCAGATCGCCAGCTTCTCGGAGGGCGACCGGCTGGACAACTTGGTGAAAGAGATCAACCGCTATCGCGAGCTGAGCCTCACCGACGAGCTTACCGGGCTGTACAATAAGCGCTACTTTCAGGCCCGCCTGCAGGAGGAGGTGACCCGCGCGCACCGTGCCGGCTCGTCTCTGGCCCTGATCTTCTGTGACATCGACCACTTTAAAAGCGTGAACGACAACCACGGGCACCCGGCGGGCGACGAGGTGCTGCGCCAGACGGCCCGTGTGCTCTCCGGCGCCCTGGACGAACTGAATGTCATCTCCCGGCTGCGAAAATCCGACATCGTGGCCCGGTACGGGGGCGAGGAGTTCGTCATCATCCTGCCGGAGACCGGCCGCGAAGGGGCGGGGGTCGCCGCCGAGAAGATGCGCCAGGCGATCGAGCAGTGGAAGTTCCGCGTCGAGGGCCGGGTGATCGGCGTGACCATGAGCTTCGGCGTGGCCGAGCTGGAACCGGGCAAGAAGAACAGCGCCGAGCTCATCGAGCACGCGGATTACGCGATGTACCGCGCCAAGAACACCGGGCGCAATAGGGTGGCGATCTACCCGGACGAGCCGCGCTGAGCCGCCCCGCGCCGTTCGGCCAGCTGGCGAGTGAGCTCCCCCGCGGTCATGGGTTTGGCGAAATAATACCCCTGGAAGGTCTTGCAGTCCTGCGAGGACAGGTACCGGAACTGGTCCACCGTCTCCACCCCCTCGGCCACCACCTCCATGTGCAGGTTGCGCGCCAAGGCGATGATGGCGTTGACGATGCGGGCGTTCTGCCCCTTGTTCAGGTTGATCACAAAGTGGCGGTCGATCTTCAATAGATCGAATGGAAAGTCGGAGAGGTAGGCCAGCGAGGAATAGCCGGTGCCGAAATCGTCGATGGCGATGCGAATGCCGGGATGGCGGGCCTTGATCAGCTCCATCTGCCGGCGCGCGGCCTGCGGGTCGCGCATCAGGCTGGTCTCGGTGAGCTCCACCTTCAGGTTGGCCGGGTTCACGCCGGTGTCCCGGATCACCCCCTCGAGGCGCTGGACCATATCCTCCTGGACCAACTGCCGGGTGGACAGGTTCACCGAGACGTACAGCTCGGGGTAGCCGTTGTCGTTCCAGGTTCTCAGGTCGCGGCAGGCCCGCTCCAGGACCCAGTCGCCGATCGGCAGGATGAGCCCGGTGTACTCGGCCACGGGGATGAAGCGCGCGGGGGGCACCAGCTCCCCGCTGGAATCCCGCCAGCGCAGCAGGGCTTCCGCCCCCTCGACGAGGCCGAAGGCGTTTACGATCGGCTGGTAGTGCAGGTCCAGCTGCCGCTTCTCTATGGCCCCGCGCAGCCCCGACTCCAGCGTGACCCGCTCGCGCGCCTTCTCGTTGAGCTCGGCGGTGAAGTAGATGTAGCGGTTGCGCTGCTCCTTGGCCTTGTACATAGCCACGTCGGCGCTGCGGATCAGGGACATGGGGTCCGTTCCGTCCTCGGGGATCAGGGCGATGCCGATACTCACCCCCACGGCGATCTTGCCCGGGTCCTCCACCTCCGGCAGGTGGAACGGCCGGCGGATGGCCTCGATGATCTTTTGCGAGACCACCGCCGCGTCGGTGGGCCGCGCCAGACGGCTGAGCAGGATCACGAACTCGTCCCCGCCGAAGCGGAACAGGTCTTCCTGCGGCGCCTTGCCGGGGTCCGGTTCGGAGCTGAAGCGGTACACCTGGTCGCTTTCCCGCAGGCAGCTGGACAGCCGCCGGGCGCACTCGCAGAGCACCCGGTCACCGGCAGCGTGGCCCAGGGTGTCGTTCACCTTCTTGAACCCGTCCAGGTCCAGGAAAAGCAGCGCCCCCCGGGAATCGTGGTAGCGCTTCTCGTTCTGGAGGAACTGGCCCAGGGTGACGTAAAACAGGTCGCGGTTGCCCAGCTCGGTGAGCTTGTCGTGGTAGG
>CAZMWZ010000243.1:0-4311 GCA_964570045.1 uncultured Spirochaetaceae bacterium | reverse complement strand
CCGACATCTGGGACTTCCTGGCCATCGTCGAGGCGGCCGAGGAGCTCGTCGCCCCGATCTTCATCTCCTCCAACCAGCGGGTCGCCACGGACATCGGTATCGAGTTGTGCGGCGCGATCGGGAGGGCCGCGATGCAGAAAGCCTCCATCCCGCTCATCCATCACCTGGACCACTCCAACCAGCCCGCGCTCTGCCGCGCCGCGGTGGACAATGGCTATCCTTCCGTGATGATCGACGCCTCCCTGCGATCCCTGGAGGTGAACATCGCCACGGTGAAGCAGGTGGCCGATTATGCCCACGCCCGGGGGGTCATGGTTGAGGGGGAAGTGGGCCGGATCAAGGGCGCTGGGGTCGAAGGCGTCTATACGGGGGATGATTTTCTGGCCCGGGTCGATGAGGTTCTGCGCTTCGTTCGGGAGACCGGGGTGGATTCCCTGGCGGTGGGCATCGGCACTGCGCACGGCTTCTACCAGGGCAAGCCGGAAATCCATTTCGACCGTCTGCGGGAAATCAACGAGGCGGTGAGCGTGCCTCTGGTGTTGCACGGGGGGACCGGCATTCCAGAACAGGACATCCGCCGGGCCATCTGCGGGGGGATCAACAAGGTGAACGTCGGCACCATCATTCACTGCACCTACATGAACACGGTGCGCGAGGAGCTCCAGCGGCTCGGGGAGAACGCCTACACGCTGGACGTCATGAAGCCGGCGCGCGCGGCGGTGCGGGAGGAAGTGAAAAAATGGATCCGCAGCTGCCTGGCGGATGGGAAGGGAGAATGAGATGCCCAAGATCGCGTTGATCGGAGCCGGAAGCATCGTGTTCAGCACGACGCTTCTAAACGACATGCTGGCTACCCCAGCTTTGAGCTCCGCGGAGTTCGCCCTGATGGACCTCAACCAGCCGAAGCTGCAGCGCGTGGAAAGCTACATCCGGCGCCTCATCGGCAGACACGGACTGTCCGCGCGGGTCTGGTCGACGACCGACCGGCGGGAAGCCTTGAGGGGCGCCGATTACGTCATCACCACTTTCCAGGTCGGCGGCATGGACGCCTTCCAAATCGACTATGAGATCCCGAAGAAGTACGGGGTCGACGTCTGCGTCGGGCAGTGCGTGGGCCCGGGTGGCGTGTTCCGCGCCCTGCGCTCGATCCCGGTCATGGCCGAGCTGATGCGGGACATGGAAGAGCTCTGCCCCAAGGCCTTCCTGCTGAATTACGTCAACCCCATGGCCATGCTCTGCCTGGCCATCGGCTTGGCCAGCAAGATCCGTTTCGTCGGGCTTTGTCACGGGGTACAGACGACCCTGGACCTGATCTCCCGCTACGCGGGCGTGCGGAAAGAGGAGATCGATTTTCTGGCTGCCGGCATCAACCATATGGCCTGGTTCCTGAAGCTGGAGAAGGACGGCCGGGACCTGTACCCGGTGATCCTCGCCAACCTGGAAAGGCCGGAGTACTACGTCAACGAGAAGGTGCGCGCTGAGGTGGCCCGCCACTTCGGGTACTTCTGCACGGAGAGCAGCGGGCATCTGTCCGATTACCTGCCGTGGTTCCGGAAGAATGAGGCGGCCCTGAAGCTGTACTGCGACCAGCCGGGGCTGGGCGGGGAGTCGGGCTTCTCCTACGCTTTCGGGCGTATGATGGAGGACAAATACGGACAGACCGACTATTTACAATACGAAAGCGGCAACCTGGCACCCCGCAGCGTCGAGTACTGCTCCTATATCCTGGAAGCCCTGGAGGCAGGCAAGGTGTTCCGCTTCAACGGCAACGTGCTGAACGAGGGTTTCATCAGCAACCTCCCCCAGGAGTCCTGCGTAGAGGTACCAGTGTTCGCCGACCGGCTGGGCCTGCACCCGGTGAAGGTCGGGCGGCTGCCGGGGGCGCTGGCCGCCATGAACCAGAGCAACATCACCGTTCAGCAGCTGGGAGTAGAGGCGGCCTTAGCGGGGGACCCGGAGCTGGCGGTCGCGGCGATTGCGATGGACCCGCTGACCTCCGCGGTCCTGACGCTGAAGGAGATCCGGGACATGACCATCGACATGTTCGAGGGGGAGGCCAAGTACCTGCCGCACTTCCAGGGGAAAAAGCCCCGCCGGCTGGCCACGGTCAGCATCCCGCCGGGCACGGTGGGTGTGGACGTGCCTCTGGACCCGGCGCTAGCCGTGGTGCATCGCTTCGGCAAGCTCATGCAGAACAAGTAAGCCGTGGCCTACGGCAGCACGAAAGAGCCCTCCGCGAGGCTGCCCGCACAACCCCGCCTTGCGGAAATCGTCACCGCTTCCCGGTCCGCCGGCCGCAGGTTCACCCTGCTGGGCGTGGGACCGGTTTCCGAGGCGGTTCTGGAGGCGGCCCTCGCGGTGTCGAAGCGCCGCGGCTTCCCGCCGATCTTCATTGCCTCCCGTAACCAGGTCGACGCCTCCCGCTTCGGGGGGGGCTACCTGCTGGGCGGCCTGGACCAGGCCGGTTTCGTGGCCCTCATCCGGGCCAAGCAGGAACGCATCGGCTACCAAGGGCCTCTCTACATCTGCCGGGATCACGGCGGCCCCTGGCAGCGGGACGAGGAGCTCAAAGCGCGCCTACCCGTCGGCGAGGCCATGGAGTTAGCCCGGATTTCATTGGAAGAGGATCTGCGCAGCGGTTTCAACTACCTGCACATCGACCCGACCAAATGCCCCTTTCCTTTCAGCCAGGAACAGCTGGCCGACTGGACCCTGCAGCTGATCGCCCATTGCGAGGTCAGGCGCACAGCCCTCGGCCTGCCGCTCGTGGACTACGAGATCGGGGCCGAGGACATCCGGGGAGGCATCACCTCCGAGCAGAGCTTCGCCGCCTTCCTCGAGCAGGTCACCGCGGGGCTCGCCCGGGCCGGGCTCCCGTCCCCGACCTGCATCGTGGGCCAGACCGGGACGCTGACCCGCCTGGACCGCAACGTCGGCCGCTTCGACCGAGAGCAGACCGCCCGCCTCGCCGCCGTCGCGGCGCGCTTCGGGGTCGGGCTCAAGGAGCACAACGGCGACTATCTGAGCGCGGCCACCTGCCGGCTGCACCCCGAGCTGGGCGTCACCGGCATGAACGTCGCCCCGGAGTTCGGTCTAGTGGAGACCGATGCCCTGCTGGCGCTGGCGGCACTGGAGGAGAAGCTCGCGCGGGAAGGCTGGATCGAGGAAGCGCAGCTCTCGGGCCTGGCGGCGAGCTTGCGGGAGCTTACCTTCGCCAGGGCTCCCTGGGACAAGTGGCTGACCCCCGAGATAGCCGGACGGGGGCGCCTGGAACTGGAGGGGGACGAGGCTTCCCGCCTGCTGATTGCGCGGGTATGCGGTCACTACCTGTTCGCCGACCCCGCGATCCGGGAAGCGCGAGCGAAGCTCTACCGAAACGTGGAGGGCTGCCGGTTGGTCCCGGGGGAGGCCGCGGAGTTCGTCCAGCGGCGCATCGAGGAAGCGATCGACTTCTACGCGGTCAACTTCCGCCTGGAGGGTTTGAACGCGGCGCTGCCGGGGGGCGGGTAGGAGCCCTGGGCGCCACGGGCAGGGGTCCGCTGAGCTCAGGCCGGCAGAGCCTCCCAGGCCAGGGCCGCCGCCCCGAGAAGGCCGGCGTCGTTGCGAAGCTCCGCGGGCAGCACGCGCAGATTCTCCGCGAAAAGCGGCCACACGTAGTCGGGGATCGCCTCCCGCACCAGGCGCAGAAGCAGGTCCCCCGCCTGGGAAAGCCCCCCGCCGATGATGCAGGCTTCCAGGTTGAGCAGGTTGGTGACCGAGCCGAACACCTGGGCGATGGCCCGCGCCGCCTCGCTCACGGCCGCCATGGCCAGCCCATCGCCGCAGGCGGCGGCGGCCAGCACGCCTTCCGCGCTCAGGGACGGATCCAGCGGCAGGCCGCGCTGGCGGCGGCGGTCCTGGTACAGCCTCAGGATGGCGTTGGCGGAGGCGTACTGCTCGAGGCAGCCGCGCCCGCCGCACACGCATTCGTACCCGCCTTGCTGTACGCAGAAATGTCCCACCTCCCCGGCGAAGCCGCGCGCGCCGCGCACGATGCGTCCCTCCAGCGCCAGCCCGCCGCCGATGCCCGTGCCCAGGGTGATGAGCAGGAAATTGGGGTAGCCCCGGCCCGCCCCCCAGGCCAACTCGGCGGTGGCCGCGCAGGTTCCGTCGTTGTCCGCCCTAGCGAGCACGCCGAAGCGGGAGCCCAGATACCCGGAAAGGGAGTTGCCGTGGAGGCAAGGGACGTTAGGCGCGCCCCCGACAGTCACCCCGGTGCGCCGATCGGTGAACCCGGGGTTCCCGATCCCGATCGACGACAGGCTTCCTCCC
>CAZMWZ010000242.1:0-4323 GCA_964570045.1 uncultured Spirochaetaceae bacterium | reverse complement strand
CGCCGGTCTCGGTGTCCACCTCCACCTCCGCCGCCTGGGCGCCGAAGGTGAAGTCCGGAAACACCGGGTCCTTGATGACGTCCGAGGTGATGGGCTCGGTGAATGGCGCCTTGAAGGTGTTGAGCGACTGGGGCACCTTGCCCTGGGACAGGCATTGCTTGATCACTTCGGCCAGCGGCAATTTCTTGCCCGGGTCCTCGCGGGAGTACACGGTCTTGTCCCGCAGGCTTAAGACCTCCTGCCTCACCCCAAGCAGTTCCGCCGCTTTCTCCACGATGATCTGACGGACGCTTTCGGCGGCCAGCTTGGCCGCATTCCCGGACATGTACAGCGCCCGCGTAGCGGTCACCGTTCCGGAAAGTGGGGTCACCTGGGAGTCGGTGGAGATCACGTGGACCTCATCCAGCTTCAACCCCAGAACCTCGGCCACTACGGCCCGGATCGATTCCCGCTGACCTCCGCCCAGGTCAGGGATGCCGGTGCGCACCACGGCGCTGCCGTCCATCTCCAGGTTGACCCAGCAGCTGGAGGTGTCGTGCAGATAGGTCATCCGCCCGTAGGACTGCCAGCAGCAGGCAAACCCCCGCCCCACCTTCTTTCTCGCCGAACCCGGGCTCTTCTCGCCGAGCGCCTCCAGCGCCCGGCGCGCGCACTCTTCCAGCCGCACCTGGGAGGTGATCTCCTGGTAGCTGGCGGTCACGTCCCCGGTCTTCAGGAAGTTCTTTTTCCGCAGTTCCAGCGGGTCCATGCCCAGGCGTGCGGCCAGCTCGTCCATCTGGGCCTCGTAGGCCACCACCATCTGCATGCCGCCGAAGCCGCGGAAGGCGCTGGTCATGATGTTGTTGGTCAGCACGGAACGGGCGTCGACCTTCACGTTGGGGATCAGGTAGGGGCCGGTGGAGTGGACGGTCGAGTAGATCAGCACCCAGGGGCTTAAGTACACGTACGCCCCGGCGTCGGACACCACCTCCGCCTCCAGCGCGACCAGCGTGCCGTCCTTCTTGGCCCCGGTCTTGTACTTCAATATATAAGGGTGGCGCTTGTGCCGGCCGTAGCCCATCTCCTCGCGCGTGTAGGTGAGCTTCACCGGGCGGCCGGTCTTCCAGGCCAGCAGGGCCAGGAACACCTCCACCGTCACGTCCTCCTTGCCGCCGAAGCCCCCGCCGATCAGGGTCCCGATCACCCGCACGCGGCTTTCCGGAAGGCCCAGCACGGTGGCGATGTCCCGGTAGTGCTCGATGACCTGCGCCGCGTAGCGCACCGTGACCACGCCCGTGTCGTCGACCCAGGCCACCCCGGACTCCGGCTCGATATGGGCGTGCTCCTGGCGCGGGGTGCGGTAGGTGTTCTCCACGATCACGTCCGCCTCGGCGAAGCCCTTGGCCACGTCGCCCTTGCGCAGCTTCCAGGAGGCGATCACGTTGTTGTTGCCGTGGATCTTGGGGGCGGAGGGCTTCAGGGCCTCCAGGGGATCGAACACCGCCGGCAGGTCCTCGTACTCCGCCTCGATCAGCTTCAGGGCCGCCATGGCGATTTTCGGCGTCTCCGCCGCCACCAGCGCCACGGGCTCGCCCCAGTAGCGCACCCGCTCCCGGACCAGGACCTGGTGCTTGGCCTCCAGGAGGCCCACCTCGGTGGTCTGGCCCACGACGTTTTTTACCGATTCATTGTGGGGCACGTCCTCGGCGGTGAGCACGCAGACCACTCCGGGCAGGGCCCGCGCCTTGCCGACATCCAGCCTCTTCAGGCGCGCCGAGGCCTTGGTCGCCCGGAACACCTTGGCGTGCAGCATGCCCGGGAGGGTGAAGTCATCCGCGAAGACGATATTGCCCAGCACCTTGTCCTTCTCGTCCAGGCCTGCCAGGCGCTTTCCTACGATTGCATAATCCGTGCTCATCGATAGGCTCCTTTCGCCACGGCTTCGACGGCGTCCACGATTTTCTGGTACCCCGTGCAGCGGCACAGGTTGCCCGAGATCGCCTCGCGAATCTGCTCGCGCGTGGGCCGCGGGTTGGAGTCCAGCAGAGCCTTGGCGCTCAAGAGCATTCCGGGAGTGCAGAAGCCGCACTGCAGCGCTTCATAATCCACGAAGGCCTGCTGCAGCGGGTGCATGCGCTCCCAGGTGCCGAGGGACTTCACCGTGTAGATTTTGGCGCCGTCGGCCTGCAGCGCCAGGGTGATGCAGGACAGGATGGCCTTGCCGTCCATGATCACGGTGCAGGCGCCGCAGTCCCCCTTGTCACAGCCCCGTTTCACCTCGATGAAGCCCTGCTCCCGCAGGAAATCCAGGAGGGTCGTTTCAGCCGCGATCCGCGTGCTCAAGGGCCGATCGTTGACGGTTAGGCTGATTTCGTAGCTCTCAGTTTTAGCCATGTTATTCCTCCAGCCCCAGGGCGTGGCGCAGGGCCTTGGCCAGCAGCCTGACCGATACTTGCCGGCGGTATTCAGCCGAAGCCCGCACGTCGCTGATCGGGCTGATCTCGTGCTCGACCCGGCCGGCGACGAGCTCCACGAGCTCGCCATCGATCTTTTTACCTGCCAGCATTTTTTCGGTCAGCCGTGCCCGCATGGGCGTAGGGGCCACGCCGCCGAAGGCGATCCGGGCCTCCTCGACCTTGCCACCCTTGGACGAGACCCAGACGGCGACCGAGGCGACCGAGCAGGAGGTTCCACGGCGCAGACTGAGCTTGAGGAAGCGGCCTCGCCCCTTGCCGGGAACGGGGAAGCGGATCTTGGTGATCACCTCCGCCGGCTTCAGCACGTTGCCGCCCGGGCCGGTGAAGAACTCCGCCAGGGGGATGACCCGCTGCCCCTGCTGGCTGGCGGCCACCACCTTGGCGTCCAGCACGAGCAGCGGCGGGATGGTGTCCCCGATGGGCGAGGAATCGGCGATGTTCCCCGCCAGGGTCGCCATGTTGCGCACCAGCGGGTTGGCGAACTGCTCCAGCGCCTCGGCGAAGAAGCGCGCCTCGCGCCGGATCACCGGGGAAGCGATGATGTCGGCGATGACCTCTCCGGCCCCGATTTCCACCTGGCCGTTTTTGACGGCGATCCCCTTCAGAGCCTTCAGGCGCTTCACGTCCACGAGGGTCCCCCCCTCGATGGAGCCCTCCTTCACGTAGACCAGGACGTTGGATCCGCCGTCCAGGATGTGGGCCCTGCGTCCTTCTTTTTTCTTGTGCTCCAGCAGCTGCGCCAGCGACTCCGGTCGGAAAAAACGAAAACCGCCCATCCGCTTGCCTCCCGGGGTATCCTATACAGAGAGAGCGGGTTCGTCAAATCCGGCAATCTCACTAATTGGAATGGTGTTCTCGCATTTCTGTTGACATCCCGGAGCAACCTCAGGAGAATGACGACATAGCCTATGAACACCCCTTCCTTCCACTTGCTCGGCAAGGATTTCCCCCGCAAGGCCGGCGCCGCGCGGGTGTCCGGTCGCGAGCTGTATCCTTCGGACCTGACGGTCCCCGGAATGCTGCACGGCCGCATCCTGCGCAGCCCGCACCCGCATGCCCGGGTGAAGGCAATCGACTTCACGGGCGCGTTGGCCATGGGGGCGAGCGTGCTGGGCCCGTGGGACGTCCCGTCCGTGCACTTCAACCTCCGGCAGGTCTCGGTGCCCCGCGCCAAGTACAAGGACTGGCAGGTCTTAAGCGATCACGTGCGCCAGGTGGGAGACCCCTTCGCGGCCGTGGCCGCTGAAAGCGAAGAGTTGGCCCAGGCCGCCGCGGACGCGGTCAAGGCCGAATGGGAAATCCTTCCAGCCTACCTGAGCGTCGAACAGGCCTTGTCCCCCCGCGGCCCGTTGATCCACGACCAGGTCTGGATCGAGGACAGGACGATCGACATCGCCGACAACGTGGCCTGCACCCGCGAGGTGAACGAAGGGGACGTGGCGCGCGGCTTCGCGGACGCCGAGGTGGTCGTGGAGAACCAGTTCTCGACCCCGCGCGTCTATCACGCGCAGTTGGAGCCCCGCAGCTGCCTGGCCCGCCCGGAGGCCGACGGCGGGATCACGGTGTGGCCTTCCACCCAGGCCCTGCACAACACCCGCATCCTGATCGGCGAGGTGTTCGACCTGCCGCTCAACAAGGTCAACGTGGTGGAGGTGCCCGGCGGCGGGCATTTCGGCAGCGGCATCCACACCAACCCGGTGACCATGATCTGCGTGGCGCTGGCCCTGAAGGCCTGCCGCCCGGTGCGCATCGTGCAGACCCGCGAGGAGGACCTCTACGACCACTGCCGCTACGAGACGCGCATCACCCTAAAAGTAGGGGCGCGCAAGGACGGCACGCTCGCCGCGGTGGAGATGAAGGCGGTGGT
>CAZMWZ010000241.1:0-4324 GCA_964570045.1 uncultured Spirochaetaceae bacterium | reverse complement strand
CGCGGGCTGATGCGGGTGATCCCGTTGAAGCAGAAGGTGCAGAAACCGCCCGCGAGCAGGGGGTTGGCCAGCATCCCCTCCTCGCTCAGGTAGCCCAGGGAGTCGGCTCCCAGGAAGTCGCGGATCTGGGCCACCGACTTGCTGTGGGCGATCAGTCGCCGGGTCTCGGCGGTGTCGATTCCCAGGTAGCAGGAGTGGCGGTAGGGCGGGGAGCTGACCCGCACGTGCACCTCGCGGGCGCCAAAGTCCCGAATCAGCCGTACGATGTTCTTGAGGGTGGTGCCCCGCACGATGGAGTCCTCAACCAGGACAATCCTCTTGCCCTTGAGCACCGAGCGGTTGGGGTTGTACTTTTTTCGCACCTTGGCGTCGCGGATGGCCTGGGTGGGCTCGATGAAGGTGCGCCCGATGTAGTGGCTGCGGATCAGCCCGAAGTCGAAGGGGATCCCGGATTCCGCGCTGTAGCCCAGGGCCGCGAAGGTGCTGGAATCGGGGACCGGGATGACAGCGTCGGCCCGGGCCGGGTGCTCCCGCCACAGCCGGCGGCCGAACTCCTTGCGCACCTCGCCGGTGGTCTCGGCGGCTCCATACAGGAAGCCGTCGGGACGGGCGAAGTAGACGTGCTCGAACACGCAGCGCAGCTCCTCGGCGGGGGGAAAAAGCTGCGTGCGCCGCAGGCCGCGGTCGTCGATGACCACCATCTCCCCGGGCCGGACCTCGCCCAGGTACCGGGCGCCGATGATGTCGAAGGCCGGCGTCTCGGAGGCCACCGCGTAGGCCCCATTCCGGGCGGGCGGCAGCCGGCCCAGCACCAGGGGCCGGACCCCGCTTGGGTCCCTCACGGCGAACAGGGCCTTGAGGGTGAGCATGACGATGGAATAGGCCGGCTTCACTTCCCCGAAACAGGAGGCCACGATCTCCTCCTGGCTCCTGCCCCGGGCGCGCGCGAAGTAGTGCAGGATCAGCTCCGTGTCGCTGTCGGTCTTGAAGATGCACCCCTCGCGCGCGAGGCGGCTCTTGAGAGCCTTACAGTTGGCGAACTGCCCGTTGTGGGCGATGGCCACGGGGCCGTTCTGGGTCTCGGCCACGAACGGTTGGGCGTTGGCGAGCGTGGAGGAGCCGAAGGTGGAGTAGCGGTTGTGCCCGATGGCCCCCCGGCCGTCCAGCTCTTGGAGCATCCGGTCGGTGAACACGTCGTTCACGATGCCCATGCCGTGGTGGCTGTGGAACTTGCGCTGGGAGGCGGTCACGATCCCGCTGGACTCCTGGCCGCGGTGCTGCAGGTTGTGCAGGGCCAGGTACACGTACTCCGCCGGCTTGGGCACGCCCCAGATGCCGAACACGGCGCAGCGGTCGCGGATGCGGTCCTCGCTCATACCTTCACTTCACCCTCCGGCTCGACCAGGTGCGCGTAGCGCTCAAGCAGGGGGGCTACCTCCTGACTGAGGAATTCCTCGACCTGGGCGGCGGCCAGTCCGGTGAAGTCCGCGCCATAGGTGATTTGCTCCAGCTCGTCAAGAGTGAAAGGCAGGCGCCCATCGGCGGCCAGTTTTTCCAGGAGACGGTTGTCACCGGCCTCCTCCTTCATTTCCCGCGCCGCCGCCATCGCCTGCTCCCGGATGGCCTCGTGCAGGCTCTGCCGGTCCCCGCCGGCGAGCACCCCTTTCATGAGGATGGTCTCGGTGGCCAGGAAGGGCAGCTCCTCGGCGAGCAGTCGCGCGGCCACGCGGGGGTAGACCACCGCACCCCGGACCACGTTGGCGTACAGGATAAGCGCCGCGTCCAGGGCCAGGAAGGCCTGGGGCAGGTACAGCCTGCGGCCCGCCGAGTCGTCCAGGGTGCGCTCCAGCCACTGCGTGGCCGCGGTCTGGTCGGCCGCCTGCGCCTGGCTCATGACGAAGCGCGCCAGGGAGCACAGGCGCTCGCAGCGCATGGGATTGCGCTTGTAGGCCATGGCGGAGCTCCCGACCTGCTTGGACTCGAAGGGCTCGTCCGCCATTTTCAGGTGCTGCAGCAGGCGAAAATCCACGGCAGCCTTGTGCGCGCTCAAGGCGGTGTTCTTCAGCACGTCGAGGATGCGGCTGTCGATGAGGCGGGTGTAGGTCTGCCCCGAGACCGGCAGCGAACCCTCGAAGCCCAGCTTGCGGCAGACCCTGCGGTCCAGTTCCCGCACCTTGCCCGCGTCCCCGCCGAAGAGCTTCAGGAAGCTGTCCTGGGTCCCCGTGGCGCCCTTGGCCCCCAGCAGGCGGAAGTCGGCCAGGAGGCGCTCCAGGTCGCGGAAACAGAGCACCAGATCGTGCAGCCAGAGCGCGGCCCGCTTGCCCAGCGTCACGGGCTGGGCCGGCTGGAAATGCGTGTAGCCCAGGCAGGCCAGGGACTTGTGCTCCCCGGCGAAGCGGGCGAGCTCCGCGATCACCACCTTCAGGCGGACCCGGATCAGACCCAGGGCCTCGGCCAGCTGCAGAAGCTCGCTGTTGTCCGTCACGAAGCAGCTGGTGGCCCCCAGGTGGATGATCCCCCTGGCCGAGGGACACTGCTCCCCATAGGCCAGCACCCCGGCCATCACGTCGTGGCGGATCTCCCGCTCCCTGGCTTCCATGAACTCGTAGTTGATGTCGTCCCGGTGGGCGCGCAGCTCCTCAAGCTGCGCTGTGCTGATGTCCAGGCCCAGCTCGGCCTGCGCTTCGGCCAGCGCGATCCAGCAGCGGCGCCACTTGCGGAACTTTGACTCCTCCGAGAAAAGCCCGGCCATGGCCGCGCTGGCGTAGCGCTCCGCCAGCGGGTTGGCGTAGCGGGTGCGGTCCCTGTCCCTGCCCACCGCCCTACTCCCGGTACCGGGTGAGCTTTTCCAGCGCTACTTCCAGCTCGGGGGCCTTGAAGATCCGCCGGCCGGTGTAGCGGTTAGCGCCGGCCATGTACATCTGCGAAACCAGCGAGGCCAGGGGCTTGGGCAGCCGTTTGGGCTGCACGTCGCAGAGCTTCTGCCAGCCGGCGCCGCTCTTTTTCCACCGCTGGCAGGCGGCGCCGAATGCCGGCTGCCGGTGATTGTACCACTGGCGTAGTACTTCCTTGCTGATCTGCTCGCCCTTGAATCCGAAGCGGTTCTCGTCGAAGGTCCCGATCACGTCGCAGAGCACCAGACCCTGCTCCCAGACCGCCTCGATCTTGCCGTCGTAGTGGCGGAAGCCGGCCTTTTCGGCGAGCTCGCAGACCACCCGGTTGGCCTGCAGGGCCATGGTCTTCAGGTCGCGGAAGTCCCCCGGGCGCAGGCCCGAGAGGCGCAGGGCCCCCTTCTGGCTCAGGGGGCGGTCCCCCGGCTCCAGCTTGGTCGTGAAGCTCATCACCGGCTCGGGCAGCATGTCCCCGGGCTTGGGCTCCTGCTTCAGGCCCAGCTCGCGCAGGATAGCCTGCACCCCCCGCTCGCGGCTGCGCGGGTCGCTCAGGGCGCGGGCCTGGTCCAGACGCTTGAGCATCGAGCTGCCCAGGGGCAGACCGTTGCGGAAGATGATCTCCAGGCCGATCAGGTAGTTGTTGATCCGGCCGCGGTTGTGCTCGAAAAAGCTGTAGTCGTAGTAAATCTCCGGCGAGCCTCCACGGTAGTACTCGCGCACTTCCGGGCGGTAGACGCGCGCCAGCGCGACCTGCATGATCGCCGACCCGCCCCCGCCCTCCTCCAGGTCGGCGAAGCGGATGGCCTGCCCGCTGTCGGTCACCAGGCCGCGGTAATGCGTGCGCAGCCCCCGGCGCTCCAGCTCTTCGAAGTTGAACGCGGCCATGACCGCCAGGGCCCGTCCCTTGCCCGCGATGTGGTCCGGCATCTCGCCCCAGTCGAACACGCTGTAGCGGTCGGAAAACACGAACGTGCCGACCCCGGGCCGGTCCTCGTAGGCCGGCTCCGTCACGAACAGGTCCTTGACGCTTCCCATGGGTTACCTCCCGCTCCCGTATTTTGCCCGGAACTCCCGGTCCTTGTCCTCCAGCGCCGCCGTCTTCTCCGCCCTGGCCCGGCGCAGGCGCTCGGCCAGATCGGGGTTGAAGGGCGCGAACAGCTGGGCCACGAACTTCCCCACGTTCTTCGGGTGGTAGATCACCGCGTTGCTCGACCCCGGCGGGTTGGTCAGACAGCTCGAGTTGGGAGCGTCCGGCGGGCAGCTCACCACCGGGCCCAGGGCATGGAAGGAGAGGGTGCCCGAAAGCGCGTCCGTGCCGCCGGCCACCGCAATGTAGGCCACCGCCCCACCGAGGCGCTCGTACTCCTCCATGAGAGCGGCCAGGCGCGCCGGCTGCTTGTGCGCGGAACAGATGCGTACCTCAGCGGGAATCC
>CAZMWZ010000240.1:0-4330 GCA_964570045.1 uncultured Spirochaetaceae bacterium | reverse complement strand
CGCCCCCGCGCTCCCCGGCGCCGGGGCCCATGGCCAGGACCAGGTCGGCGGCGCCGTCCGCCCCCGCGTCGTGGCCCACCACCACCGGGGTGTTGCCCGCGTCGCGCAGGCGGTGCAGCACGGCGATCAGCCGGCCGATGTCGCGCGGGTGCAGCCCAATGGAGGGCTCGTCGAGCACGAACAGGGTGTTCACCAGCGAAGTGCCCAGTGCCGTGGTCAGGTTGATGCGCTGGACCTCCCCGCCGCTCAGGGTGCGCGACTGGCGGTCCAGGGTGAGGTAGCCCAGCCCCACGTCCACCAGGTAGCCGAGGCGCGAGCGGATCTCCCCCAGGAGCAGGTCGGTAGCCTCGTCCAGGGGGCGGGGAAGCTTCAGGGCGCGGAAGAACTCGTGGCAACCCTCGATGGGCAGGAGGACCGCTTCGTGGATGGTCAGCCCCCGGCCGTCGCCGGCAGCGCCGCCGCCCAGGCGCCACAGCAGGGCCTCGGGCCTGAGGCGCGCCCCCCCGCAGGCCGGGCACAGCCGGTAGGCCCGGTACTTGGACAGCAGCACCCGGATGTGCATCTTGTAGGCTTTGGTCTCCAGCCAGCGGAAAAAGCGCGCGACCCCGTACCACAGGCCCTCGTCCCACTCCCCCTCGCCTTCCAGCACCCAGCGCCGCTGGCTCTCGGCCAACTGGCTCCAGGGCACGTGCGTGGGGATGCCCCGCTTGCGGGCGAAGCCCATCAGGTCGGTCTGGCATTCGCCGTAGCTGTCCGTCTGCCAGGGCTTGATCGCGCCCTGCGCCAGGCTTTTGGAGGGGTCCGGCACGACCAGCTCGTAGTCCACCCCGATGGTCCGCCCGAAGCCGCGGCAGGCTTCGCAGGCGCCGATGGGCGAGTTGAAGGAGAACAGGTTGGGCGCCGGGTCGCGGTAATGGATGTCGCAGTCCGGGCAGTGCAGGTCGCTGGAGAAGCGCAGGGGCTCGCCCTCCCGCAGCTCCGCGTCCAGGGGGTACACCGCCACCTTCCCCTGCCCGAAGCGCAAGGCCGCCTCCAGGTCCTCCACGATCCGGGCCCTGCGGTCCGCGGAAAGCTGGACCCGGTCCTGGACGACCTCCCACCTGCGCCCCTGCCTGCGGTGGATGCGCCGGTAGCCCTGGCGGGCCAGGGCCTCGGTGATCTCCTCTTCCGTGAAGTTCTCCGGAACGGCGACCGGGAAGCTGATCAGCAGCCACGGCGAAGCGAGGCGGGAGAGGGCTTCGTAGATCGTGTCGGCGGTGTCGCGGCGCACCTCACGGCCGCACCCCGAGCAGTACAGGCGGGCGGCCCGGGCCCAGAGCAGCTTAAGGTGGTCGTTCAACTCGGTCATGGTGCCCACGGTGGAGCGGGAAGTGCGCACCGGGTTGGTCTGGTCGATGGCGATGGCCGGCGGGATGCCCTCGATGCGGTCGGCCCGCGGCTTGTCCATACGGTCCAGGAACTGGCGGGTGTACGGGGAGAAGGTTTCCACGTAGCGCCGCTGCCCCTCGGAGTAGATGGTGTCGAAGGCCAGGGAGGACTTGCCCGAGCCGCTCACGCCCGTGATCACGATCAGCCTGCCCAGCGGCAGGCTTAAGGAGAAGCCCTTCAGGTTGTTCTGCCGGGCGCCCTGGATGCGGATGTGCCCGTCGGCGGAGGACGCCGGAGGGTGGGCGCTTTTCCGCGGGCGCGCCTTGGCCCCGAAGGCGACGCCGGTCCGCGGCGTGCGGCCGGGGTTGCTGCTGTCTTTCAAAGTACTGTAAAGGTAGTCAGAAAGCCCCGGCCCGACAAGGCGGGCCGGGTGGCCCCGCGGCTGGTGTGGCAGAAGGTCCTGGCCTGATCAGTACCTCCAGCCCATTCCCATCATCATCCCGCCGTCGGGCAGGAGCAGGAGGTCCGGCTCAAAGGTGATCTTCCCCTGCTCGATGTTCCGCCGGGCCAGCTTGCCCGCGTGCGTGGAGGAGAACTGGCCGAGGATTCCCTTGACCAGGCCCCCGCCGGCCAGCAAGGCCATTGACGGCAAGTAATCCATGAAGGTGTGACTCTCCCAGGTGGTGCGGATCGTGGCCCACGGGGTGTTGAGGTAGTCCAGCTGCTGGAAGCGCAGGTCCTCCGGGAGCAGGAAGTAGGCGCCTGCCAGGGTCCCCGCCACCACGGCCAGGTCGGCGGCCAGGAGCGCGGCCCCGGAGCCGTAGTCCTTGTTCATGAACTCGCCCATGCCGGGGGCCATGAAGGACATGGCCTTGGAGCGGGCTACGAACCGGTCCTTCTGGCGGGCCACCGAAAGGCGCCCGGCCAGCTCGCGCAGCTCGCCCAGGCTGAGGGCTCCGAGCTGCTCTTCCTGCGTCATGCTGAAAAGACTGTCCAGCTCGGCGCGCAGGTAGGTATTTTCCTGTGGGAAGGGGTGGGGACCCATGGGGTCTCCCATGGAGGGCCGGGCGAAGGCGGCGGCCGCTACCAGTATCATGGCGAAAGCGATTCGTGTTTTCATACCTGCAATATACTGCCGCGGTTGGCCGCTCGGATACGAGAGGGGGCCGGGATACGGGCGGTTGACCCGTCCTCGGACCGTCTTTACAATTCACCCTCATGCAGCGCCCAACGTCCCCCTTCCAGGCCGTCGTGTTCGATTACGGCAACGTGCTCACCATGGTCGACCGCCTGGCGCAATGCCAGCAGCTGGGCCGGCATTCGCCCCTCGCGCCCGAGGAGATCCTGCGGCGTCTGTGGGACAATGACCTGGAGCAGGACGCCGAGTCGGGCAAGTATGACTCCCATGAGCAGTTCCAGCGCATCCGCCGTAGGATCCAGGCCGAGGAGAGCTGGAGCTACGAGGAGTTCCTGGAGGATTTCTCCGTGGGGTTCGAGCTCAACCCGGAAGGTGTCGCGGCGCTGCGCCTGGCCGCCGGCGCCGGCAAGAGGACCTTCATTCTGTCCAACACTTCCTTTCCCCACGCCCGCCGCCTGTTTCTGCACGAGGAGCTCACCACCATACCCGAAGGCTACATCTTTTCCTTCAAGGTGGGCGTTATGAAGCCGGACCCCGCCATCTGGCGGCATCTGCTGCGGACCACGGGGCTGGCCGCCGAGCAGTGCGTCTACATCGACGACGTGCCGGACTTCTGCCGGGCGGCGGAGCGCCTGGGCTTCACCCCGATCCACTACGTGAAAGGCAACACGGATTTATTGCGTCGTCTGGCAGACCTGCTATAATACCCATAAAGTATTCAGGCTGGTCCCGGATACCGCGCGGACGCGCGGCCGTCGAGACCGGAAAAAGGAGACAGGTATGAAGAAGCTTTCGTTGGTGCTGCTGCTCCTGTGCGCGGCGGGTCTGGTGATGCTGGGCGCCCAGGCCAGGGTCGTTGCCTACACCGCCCACGAGGAGGACATCATCGCCGGCATGGTCCCGCTCTGCAAGGCGGAGACGGGCATGGTGCTGGAGTTCGTGAAGCTGGCCTCCGGCGACGTGATCAAGCGGGTGGTGGCCGAGGCGGCCAACCCCCAGTGTGACGTGATCTGGAGCATCGGGGGCGAGCAGCTGGAGGCCAACTCCGGGGTACTGGAGAAGTACGTCCCCAAGGAATGGGACAAGATCGACTCGGTGTTCAAGGTCGGCACAAACTGGCTGCCGTACACCGGCATCATGAACGTGCTGATCGTCAATACCCAGCTGGTCCCCGCGAGCCGGATGCCCAAGGGCTGGGCGGACCTGACCGACCCCTGGTGGAAAGGCAAGGTGAGCTCGGCCACCCCGGACAAGTCCGGTTCCGCCTACATGCAGCTCAACAACGTGCTCCTGGCCTTCAAGGACCAGGGGTGGGACGTGTACAAGGGAATCGTGACCAACTTCTTCGTCGCCACCTCCTCCGGCGCGATACCCAAATACGTGGGCGACGGGGAAACCCTGGTCGGGATCACGCTGGAGGACAACGCCTTCCGGTACGTGCAGGGGGGCGGCCCGGTGAAGATCATCTACCCCGCCGAGGGGGTCATCGCCGCTCCCGACGGGATCGCCCTGGTCAAGGGGGCGCCGCACCCGGAGGCGGCCAAGAAGTTCATCGACTGGTGCCTGTCGGCGAGCGCCCAGAACTTCCTGGTGGACAAGATGACGCGCCGGCCCGTGCGCATCGACGGCAAGATCCCTGCCGGCCTGCCCCCGCTCAAGCAGGTCAAGACCCTGCCGTACAATTTCGCCGATGCGGCCAAGAACAAGAACGACTACGTGAAGAAGTTCACGGACATGCGAATGGAGCTGGGGCTGTAGGCACGAAAACGAACGAGGCGCGCTGCCGGAGCACGGCGGCGCGCCTCTTCTGACGCCGAAGACCCC
>CAZMWZ010000239.1:0-4331 GCA_964570045.1 uncultured Spirochaetaceae bacterium | reverse complement strand
GGAGGCGAAACTTGCCATAGAAAAAGGCGTAGCGCTCCTCGTAGAGCGCTTCGAAAGGCTCGCCGAGGAGACGGGAATAAGGTATCAAAATCTCATCAATAGCTATTTGGCGGAATGTGCTGCCAGAAAACTAAGACCAACCATGGTATGGCAGAAGAAAGGGGCTTAGGGATCATCGGGACCGCATTAGCGGGGCTCACCAAGGACGCCGGTTGACAATGTGTGCATAGGGTGTATAGTACACAGAGAGGATACCTGTGAAACGACGGATGCAGATCACGATCTCGAGCAAGTTGAAAGAAAAAATGGAGCTGGCGAAAGATTTTTATGGAGGCTATTCCGGGCTCATTGAGACGGCGGTAGAGGAGTTTCTTGCCCGCCCCGTGGAACCGTATCCGGACGATATCGCCGACGCGAGGGCCGCCAGAAAGAATACGGAGTGGATTGAGCTGGAGTCCCTGAAGAGGAAAATCAAGGGATCGTGAGCGTGTTTATAAATGATGCAGCCGGCTGTGAAGGATAATCCCCGCAAGCTACGAAATCTATCCCGCGTGTTGTACACTGAGCGGCATGAACGAACTCTTTCAGCTGTTGGCGGCCTACAACAAGCAGACCAACGACGAAGTCCTCGGTATCCTGTCCGGCCTGCCGGCTGAACAGCTCGCCCGTGACGTCGGATCCTACTACGGTTCGATTCTGGGCGTGATGAACCACATCCTGGTTTCCGACCTGGTTTGGCTGCGCCGCTTCACCGCGGGGATCTCAAGCCTTCAGGCGTTCGCTGCGGATCTGCCCGCCTTCACCCTGAAGGGCTGGAAGGACATCGTGTGGAACAGCCTGGAGGCCTTCCGGCCGGTGCGGGCAGCCACTGACGAGCTGATCGGGAAGGCCGTTGCCGCACTCCCGGCTGAGGCTCTCAACGCTGTCCTGCGCTACCAGGACATCAGGGGTAAGCAACAGGAGAAGCCGGCCTGGCGGGCGCTGCTGCACTTCTTCAACCACCAGACCCACCACCGCGGCCAGGTTTCGGTGCTGCTGGACCAGATGTCCGTCACCAACGACTTCTCGAACCTGATCTGGAAGTTCTAGGAAAAATAACCTAATAATAATCCAATTTCGAGGATTTACTATCCTTGAAATTGACAAATTATCAGGATTTGCTATACTCTAATCATGAAAATTCCTCGGTATTATGCCGACCTCGAAAAATATCAACGCGAAAGAAAGGTACTTGTCCTATACGGCCCAAGGCAGGTGGGCAAGACCACTCTGCTGGAGGATTATCTGCGCTCAACCCCGCTTAAGTGGAAGCTCGATTCGGGCGACGACATCCGCGTCCGGCAGGTTCTAGGCTCGCAGGACCTATCGCTTTTGCGGGAGTACGCAGAGGGCTTCGAGCTGCTCGTCATCGACGAGGCACAAAGGATCCCGCAAGTCGGCCAGGGGCTGAAGCTGATCGTGGACCACCTGCCTGACGTCCGAGTGATCGCAACTGGCTCATCCTCCTTTGAGCTGGCTGGGCAGATCGGCGAGCCGCTCACCGGCAGAAAAGTGACTCTCACCCTGTATCCGGTCGCCCAACTCGAGCTGGGCAAGCTGTACAACCCGTTCGACCTGAAGAGCCGGCTGGAGGAGTGCCTGATTTTCGGCGGGTACCCCGAGGTGGTCAGTACGGAAAGCAGGGAGGAAAAAATCCGGATCCTGAATGAAATCGCAGGCTCCTACCTGCTGAAGGACATCCTCGAGCTGGACAGGATTCGCAGCTCGAAAACTCTACTGGACCTGCTGCGGCTCCTGGCCTTCCAGATCGGCAGTGAGGTGTCTTTGAGCGAATTGGGCAGCCAGTTGGGCATCGACTATAAAACGGTCAGCCGGTATCTCAATCTGTTGGAAAAATCGTTTGTCATCTGCAGTCTGCGGGGCTACAGCCGCAACCTCCGAAAAGAGATCACGAAAAAGAACAAGTACTACTATTATGACCTTGGCATTCGAAACGCCGTCATAGCGAACTTCAACCGGCTGGAGCTGCGTGACGACCCGGGCCGGCTTTGGGAGAACTTCATGCTGGTCGAGCGCCTGAAGAAGCAGGCTTACCACGGCATCCAGGCGAACAACTACTTCTGGCGCACGTGGAACGGCAGTGAGATCGACCTGGTTGAAGAGCGTGAGGGGAAGCTGTTCGGGTATGAGTTCAAATGGGGAGGCCGAGAAAGGAAACCTCCCAAGGAGTGGGTGGATGCGTACCCTGCGGCCCTGTTTGAGGTCGTCAACCGGGAGAATTATCTGGGCTTCGTGACGTGAAGAGGCTCCTTCAAAAAACCCCGAACACCAGGTTGATCGACACGGTCGGCCCGTTGCAGTCCCAGTATTCCAGGTCTGGCACGGACTGGAACGGGATGGCGGTGCGGAAGCCCAGGCTCGCCGACAGGCGAACGAAGTCGGACAGGTTCAGGTAGCCGAGGACCTCGGGGCTGAACAGGAACGCGGGCGAGCCGACCAGCTCCTCCGCGGGGGTGGTGTAGCCCACCAGGGCCATGCCGGTCAGCGCGCCGACTGAGACATTGAATCGCCGCACCGGGTCGAAGAAGTACTCGGCCCAGACCCCGGACTCCACCATCTGAAAGTCGTTCTCCCCGACCTTGGTGCCACCGGGGGAGCGATACCCCATGGCCCCGATCCCCCAGTGCTGCTTGAAGATCAGGCGCGTGTACCCACCGTCGAAACGGGTCACCTGCCCGCGCACCAGGCTGAACTTCTGCGACCAGCAGCCGGCGATCCCGACCTTGGGGGCGGGCCGCGGGGAGGCGGCCGGAACCGCGGTGGGCTCGGCCGGGCGGAACACGCCGTAGCCCAGCCGCACCAGGGCCGACCAGCCGCTCAGCTCCGCCGGTCCATACCCCGGCACCTCGGCGAACGGCAGGACCCACCGGTAGGTGGCGCCCAGCCCGAGGCGGCAGAAGGGACCCAGCGCCACGTGCACGACCGCTTCCGGCTCCAGCACGAACACGCCGCTTGAGCCCGCCGCCGGGTCGCGCATCCCACCGAGCGCGGCGGTCCCGCCCAGCCACAGGCCCAGCCAGCCGTCCGGGAACAGCAGCCAGCCGGCGCTGGGCCCGCCGTAGCCGATCGTGAACTCGTCGGTGTTGCCTTCCAGGTAGGAGCCATTGAGGCCGAGGTACAGGCTGCGGTCCACGATCAGGTAGGCCGGGCCGCCGCCGAGCATGGAGGGCTGCCCGGCGAACCAGGTCAGCTTGAAGTGCGGTCCGCCCATGCCGCCCAGGCGCGCGGCCGGCAGCGGGAACAGGCTCTCGGCGCGCAGGCCGGGGGCGGCCAACGCCAGGAGCGAGGCCGCGATCGCGGCCAGGACCGACGGAAACCCTCTTCTGTATGCGTTCATCACGACCTCCATGTGAGCCGGATGACATCGCTCGGACAGCCGTCCGCGCAGGAGCCGCACAGGATGCAGTCCGTGGTCTCCAGGCGGCCGGCCCGAACGTTTTGCTGTACGTCGATGCTCATGGGGCACCCTCGGGAGCAGGTGCCGCACCGGCGGCAGGCCTCGGCGCGCGCGGCCAGGCGCAGCGACGGCCAGGCGAACAGATTGCGGACCGAGCGGCCGGCGATCATGAACGGGGCGATCCAGCACAGGGTGTGGCAGCTCGCCCTCTTCCCGACCGCCACGGCCGGAACGAAGAACACCAGCACCACCGCGGCCAGGGTAATGGCGCCCTGCAGGTCGGTCACCGAGATGCCGTGCCAGGTCATGTAGGTGAACTCGGCTCTCCGCAGGCCGCCGGCCTGCAGGATGAAGTAGACCAGCAGCAGGAACCATGGCCCCCACACCAGGTACTTGATCCAGCGGATGCGCCGGCGCGCCACGGGGCGGCCGCGCAGACGGAAGGTGAGCTCCTGCAGGCCGCCCATGGGGCAGGCCCAGCCGCAGAACGCCCGGCCCAGGAACAGGGACGCGACGAACAGCCCCGCGAACACGAGCACGCTCCCGGCCGCGACGCCGGCCGCCGCTCCCTGCAGGGACAGGAAGGGGGAAAAATAGTACAGGGTGACGGGGAACAGGGCGAAGGCGGCGATGAGCGCGGCCCCGCGGATTTTTTGCCTGAGCTTCATGGGAGCCTCCATACACGTTGCATTGAACACCCGGGGAGGGGGCCGGCGCCATGAGGGAAACCCCTCATTTTGCCGGTAGGCGAAAATACTCGCGAGTTTATTTGACACCAGGCGAAAAAACTCGTAATATGACGTCGTGATGCGCCGATACCTCGAGTCACAGCTCCGAAAGGACCTCGAGCGCAAGATGGTGTTCGTGGCCGGAC
>CAZMWZ010000238.1:0-4373 GCA_964570045.1 uncultured Spirochaetaceae bacterium | reverse complement strand
AGGTCAGCATGGGCTCCTGGTCGCACAGCCCGATGCAGCCGGACTGACGCAGGGTGACGTTCCCGACCGAGGCCTTGCCCAGCTCGTCGGCCAGCGCGGCCAGGATGTCCCGGGCGCCGGCGGCGATCCCGCAGGTGCCCATGTGCACCGTGATGCGGTTCTCCTTGGGTCCGCTGCGCAGGTCCACCTGGCCGCGGGCCTGCTCGCGGAGCTTCCGCAGCTCCTCCACGCTGGTGATCTTCGCGCTCATTACCTGGCTCCTTTCCTGCCGCCGGCGGCAACCTTTGTCTTCGCGGAGGTTTTGCGCGCAGCAGCCTTCCCGTTGCCCCCGTTGCCGCCGCCACGGTACTCCTCCAGGATCGCGCGGATCCTGGCCGGCTTTACCCGCTGGCGGACTTCCTCCCCGATCATGATGGTCGGCGCCAGGCCGCAGGCCCCGAAGCAGCGGGCCACCTCCAGCGAAAACAGGCGGTCCTCGGTAGTCCCGCCCACGTCGATGCCCAGCTCCTGCTTCAGGGCCTCCAGCACCAGCTTGCCGCCCCGGACGTAGCAGGCCGTGCCCAGGCAGACCCGGATCAGGTGCTTGCCGCGGGGCACGGTGGAGAAGAACGAGTAGAACCCCACCACCCCGGCCACCTCGCTGTAGGATTTGCCCAGCGCCAGGGCGATGCGCTTCAGGACGTTTTCCGGCAGGTAGCCGAAGATGCCCTGTGCGATTTGCAGCACGGGGATGAGGTTCCCGGACTTGTCCTGGTACTCCTCCAACACCTCCTCCAGCCTCCCCAGCAGCTCGCCTTCCGTGGCCTGCTCTGCGCAGGCGCTCATCGTTGCCACTTCGCTCATGCCTTACTCCTTTATCCGGAGGGTGGTGAGGCCCTCCTTGATGTTCCTGTATACCTCACGGGCCACCGTGAGCGAGTTTTCGCCCCCTCGGCCCGCCAATGCCTCCGCCAGCTCCCGCGAGCTCGAATTCCACTGCCTCCCGCCCGCGCGCAGGGTGCAGCGCAGCTCCACCTGCGGGCTGCAGGCCACCACGGTGGACAGGGTGGTGGCCAGGTCCCCCAGGGGGCTCCTGTCCACGTGCCCGAGGGCCATCTCCCCCCGCACGGCCAGGCCCCCCAGCTGCGAGCGGCCCAGCGCCAGGCGGCCCCCGGCCTGCTCCAGCCGGAAGCGGAACAGGCTCAGGCCCAGCCCGGTCTTCTTGCCGGGCTTGGTGGAGAAGAAGGGGTCGAGGGCCTGCTCCGCAGGGATGTCCAGCCCCGGGCCGTCGTCCTCCACCCGGATGACCAGCCGGTCGGCTTGCGGGTCCTCCTCGACGCTCACCTCGATCACCCCCGCGCCGGCGCGCAGGGCGTTTTCGACCAGGTCCAGGATGTGCAGGGCGAGCTCACGCAATTCCGCACCTCCTGCCTCCTTCCCCCCGCAGGGCCAGGGCCAGCTCCGCGAAGCTCGCCTCCTCGGCCTCCAGGACCGTGCAGGCGGCGCCCAGTTCCTCCGGGAAGTGCCCATCCGAGGAGCTCACCAGCGGCAGGCCGCTGCCCGCGAACTCCGCGGCCCGTCCGGCTCCGGCCGCCGAGATCTCCAGGGCGTCGAAGCGCACCTCCGCGGGAATGAAGCCCAGCTGGCCGATCACGCTGAAGGCGCGGCGGTCCACGTGCGAGGCCACCGCCAGGCCACCCAGCGAGCGGATCAGCGCCACCGCTTCGGCCAGGCTGAGGCCCGAGGAGCCGGCCAGCAGGTGGCTTTCGTAGCCCAGGATGCGGCCTTCCTCATCCAGCAGGCGCTGCTGGGTGCAGCCCCGCGGCGGGGCCCACGCCGGCAGGCCGGCCTGCACGCGCGCCCCCGCGCTCTCGGCCGCCTCGGGGCTGGGGAACAGGCCCAGCACGTGCACCTCCTCGGCCGTGGTGATCTCCATGCCCGGGATCACCTCCAGGCGGCCGCCGGCCGCTCGGATCACGGCCCGGGTGTTGCCGACGCTGTTGTGGTCGCACACGGCGATCAGCGCCAGGCCCTGAAGCTCGGCTTCGCGCACGATCCGCGGCGGGGTCATGTCCGGTGAGGCGCAAGGGGACAGGGCGGTGTGCACGTGCAGGTCAGCCATGAACAGCCTCATCCATGCCGCCCCCGCAGGCCCAGCGCGTACAGTCGCCCGGCCACCTCGAAGGTCGGCTCCGCGGTGCCGAACAGGGGCAGGCCTTCATCTGCGGCCTTGGCCCGCACCGCCTCCTGCGGGCTCAGGCCCGAGGTGAACACTACCCCGCCCAGGCCGGCGTGCAGCGCCACGGCGATCACGTTCAGGTGCACCTGGATGGTGAGCAGCAGCCCCCCGGAGGGGGCGTTGGCCAACACGTCGCTCAATAGATCCGAGGCGTGGGCCGTGCTGACCTCCCGCGAGCCGTCGAAGGCCGCCTGGGGGTTGAGCAGGGTGAGGCCCAGGCGCTCGGCGATTTGGGTCAGGGTCATTTTTCCTCCTCCAGCGGGCAGCCCGGTCCGGGGACCCGGCCCAGCACGATGTCCTCGGCGTGGCAGGCGCAGGTGGGCGCCCCGCAGATCCCGCAGTCGCGGCCCGGCAGCCGGCGCATGAGCTCGTCGATGAGGGCGAGCTTGCGGATGGCCCCCGACATGTCCTCGTCCAGGCGCAGGCCGCAGCGGGCCAGGAAAGGCCGGGTGCGAGGCTGGGCGGACGCCCGCCCGACCACGACGGCGGAAGCCCGGTTGCGGGCCAGAAAGGGGTCTTCGGGGAACAGGGGCGAGCCCCAGCAGCCCTGGTCGCAGGCGTACAGCACCAGCAGCTCCACGCCGGCCAGGGCCGCCGCCTCGGCCTTCTCCAGCGCGCGCAGCACGTGGCTGAGGCCGGTAACCCGTAACACCCCGGAGTCCGCAGCCGCCTCGGGGGAGGCGGGTCCGTTTTCGGAGGGACCTGCGCCGCCAACGGCGGCCTTCGCGCCGCGGTCGCTGCTCTTCAGGGCCTTGGCGACAGCCGCGGCGGCGCGGGCGGGGCTCAGCACCCGCAGGCGCCCGGGCAGGCTCCCGGGGTGCAGGGCGATATACTGCTCGGGGCAGGCCGCCACGACGGTGAGGGCCTGGAGGCTGAACTCGTCGCGCGCCGCTTCCACGGGCGAGAGGAAGGGGGCCAGCTGCGTCAGCAGCGAGGGGAAGTGGGTTTCCACCAGGTTCACCACGGCGGGGCACACCGGCGCCAGCACCGGCCCCGCCCCCGGGCGGTCCGGCCGGCGCGCGTAGCGCAGGGCCTCCTCCAGCAGACCGGCCTCCCACTCGTCGGTCAGGCGCACCTCCCGCGCGCCCGCAGCCTGCAAGGCCGCCAGGACCTCGTGCGGGCCGGCCTGCGGGAAGCCGGCCAGGAAGGGCAGCGGCACCACCAGCAGCCCGGTGGCGGCCAGGGCCGCATCCACGTCCGCCTCGTCCTCCTCGCGCAGGCCGAGGGCCCCGTAGCGGCAGGCGGCCAGGCAGGCGGTGCAGTTGATGCACAGGTGCTCCAGGATCTGCGGCCGCCCGTCGCGCAGGCGCATGGCCCGGGTCGGGCAGGCCGCGAGGCAGGCCAGGCAGCTGCGGCAGGATTCCGGCCGCATGGCGATCGCGTTGCGCAGGGTTTCGGCGGCGGCCAGCTTCTTGAGGTGGATGGTGGAGCGCACGCGCGTGCCCTTGCCCGGCCGGGTGTCGATCTCGAAAAGGTCACTGGCCTTGCGGATGTTGGGCAGGCCCATGCCGGCGCCGAAGCCCAGGGCGCGCGCCTCCGCGGGAGCGGTGGACCAGCCCTCGCGCATGGCCTGCTCCACGTCGGGGATGCCGGGCCCCTCGTCGACCACCTCCAAGTCGAGGCGGCCGCTGGCGAAGCGCGCCCAGAGGTTGCCCCGGCGGGCGTGGATGACCACGTTCATCTCCGCCTCGTAGGCGGCGATCATGATCCGCCGCAGGACCTCCCCCTCCACCCCCAGTCTCGTGAGCTGCTCCTTCAGGCCGCGGGAGGCGGCCCCCGCGCTGGCGAAGTCCCCGCCGGTGATGGGGAAAGTGACGGCCATCATGTGCGGGCCTCGGGCTCTTCGGCGCATAGGCACCGCTGGAGGCGCGCCCGAGTCTCCTCCAGACCCTCGGTGGAGACCAGGAGCGCCGCGCCGCTCGCGGAGGCGGCGTCCAGCAGCCCCGGCTCGGGTCCCTGGTGCTGGACCAGGCAGACCCCGGGCACGTCCATCAGCTCGGCCATGCGGAACAGGTGCGGGTTGGCCAGGTGGGTGACCAGCAGGGTGTTGGGGCCCGCCTGTTCCAGCAGGTCGCTCATGCGGTCCCCGGCGTATACCCGGGCAATCTCGCCTCGCGGGTGGGTCCCCGGGAGGAGCAGCCGGGTGCCGGCTCGC
>CAZMWZ010000237.1:0-4382 GCA_964570045.1 uncultured Spirochaetaceae bacterium | reverse complement strand
TTTTTTCCCGGGCGCCTCGGACAGGTCGCGCTTGACCCCCGTGATCTCGCCGATGCGGTCGTTGAAGCGCTCCGCCTTTTTCAGGGTGTCGTCGTACTTGCCGGCGGCGTTCTTGAGGTGCTTGCCCACCAGGAGAAAGTCGCCGTAGAACTCCCCGAAGGCGCCCTGCACCCGGGCCAGCTCGCCCATGATCACCTGCGCCTGCTGCTCGATCTTGAAGCCCTTCAGCCCCAGGGCGATGGCCATCAGATAGGCGTACAGGCTGTTGGGCGAGACCGGCACCACCTTCTTATCCATGGCGTATTGGGCGATCTCGTAGCGGCGGTCCTTCAGGTTGTCGGTGACGATCAGCTCGTAGAACACGTTCTCCGCCGGGATGTACATCAGGGCGAAGTTGTAGGTCCCCTCGCTCTCCTTGATGTACTTGCCGGCGATCTCGTCAATCTTCTTCTTCACCGCCCGCACGAACTCGCGCTTTTCCTCCCGGCGCGCGGCCTCTCCTTCCACGGCCAGCAGTCGCTGGAAGCTCTCCAGGGGGAACTTGGAGTCGATGGGCACCAGGCGGTCGCCCAGCTTGACCACGGCGTCCACGACCGTCCCGTCGCGGAAGCGGAACTGGGTCTCGAAGTTGCGCTCGGGCAGCACCTGGCGCAGCAGGTCCTCCAGCAGGTACTCCCCGAGGTTCCCGCGCAGCTTGGGCGCCTTCAGGATGTCCTGAAGCTGGCCGATGTCCCGGCCCAACTCCTGGATCTGGCGCGAGGCCTGCTCCAGGCCTCCCAGCTTGCGGTGCACGTCGTTGAGCATGGCCTGCGAGCGCTGGTAGAAGCCGGCCTGCTCCTGCAGCGACTGGGTGGCGGACTCCGCCTGGCGCTGCTGGATGTCCCCCAGCTGGTTTTGCAGTGCCAGGATCTGCTGGTTCAGGTGCTGGTTCTTGGGCACCTGCACCAGCAGCAGCACCAGCAGCACGAGGATGACCAGGAACACGCCACCCAGCAGAATCTCCATCACGAACCTCCCAGCCGTGCCGATAGCCGGCTTGCGCGCTCGGGGTATCGCGCCAGCCGCTTTTTTTTCAGGTTCTCCCGCAGTACCCAGGCGACGTCCGGGTCCCTCCGGTCCGCCCAGCGCTCCAGCAGGGCGAAACCCGCCTCCGGCTCGGCCGCCGCCAGCACGCTCAGGGCATAGCCCAGGCCCTGGCGCAGCACCCGGAAGCCCTCCTCCCGGCGCTCGGCGGGCTTCGCGGCGGCGAACCCCCGGAGGACCCGGTCGGCCAAGGCGAGGGCCTTGCGGGCGAAGGCCGCGTCCCCCAGCAGGGGCGGGTGCGCCAGAGCCGCAGCCACCGCCCGCAGCTCCAGGAACGTCCCTGCCTTCAGCCAGTGATCCAGCAGGTCCAGGAGAGCCTCCGGGTCCGTCTCGCCGACGCGCTGCAGGGCCATGGCCGCCCCCTCGCGCATTCGCCAGCGCGGGTCGCCCGCCGCCTCCCGCAGGCTGCTGGCGATCTTCGGGCGCGCCCGGCTGTGCGACCAGCCGGCGCTCAGGGCCAGCGTGCCGCAGAAAGGCAGGTATTCGCGAGGGTTCCCGGTGGGCGCATCGGCGGCGCTCAGCGCTCGCCAGTCCTCGAGACGCTGTCGCACGGCCGGCCCGGGCGCCCCGAGGGCCAGCAGGTCGGCCAGGGCGTGGGCCAGCTCCAGGTTGCCGCGTGGCCCGGGGAGCCCCGAAGAGGCCAGCAGATAGGCTTCCAGCTCACCGGCCGCGTCCGCGGCCAGCAGGCTCGACAGTTTTTCGCGGCACGCCTGTCCCGCCGCCATTTGCATTCTGCTCCCCCCCAAGCTATCTTATACACGAAACGGCCGCTGCCGTAGAGGGGTCCCCGATGCGCCTGCTCAAGCTCGTGTTCCGGCTGATCCTGGTCGCCTTCTCCGCCCTATTCCCCATGCCCACCATCGTGTACTGGGAGCACGCGGTGCGCCAGGAAGAGGCCTGGGCCGAGGACCCCGCGCACGGTCCCTATCGTGCAGCCTGCGAGGAGGCGGACATCCTGCCCGGCAACTGCCTGGACCGCTGGCAGACTTACGCGTGGGGGTTCACGCCGGGGACGGGCTGCTGGAGCTAACATCGCCGTTCCCCCTGGAGAAGCGGCGCCTGGTGATCTTCAAGGAGCTCTCTGGTACCCTCGCCCCTGCGCGTTTCAATGCCCGCGAGTTCTTCGAGGCCTGGCCCCCGCCGCTATAGAGCGCCGCGACTCGCCTGGGCGCGGCCGCTTGCCGATGAATCTTGCAGAGGCAAGAGCCTTCGCGGTGTTGTCCAGGTCGACCAGGATATCGAATCGCGCAGAAATTGCCTGTGGCGACATGTCCGCAGACACTCCTCGGCTCCTGGCCTTCGTTTCTTCAGGTGTGATCAAGCCGGCGCGGCTCACGACATGTACTAAGGAACCTTCAACCTCATAGGTCTCACGCCCTTGCCACACCTCATCGAGGAAATGCGGGAATGAATGAGGTTGCGCGGCCCGGCCCAGCGGAATAACCTGCCGAATATAGGCTAGCGTCTTGGCGGGTCGGTCACGAGCAGCCGGTGGTGCCCCCGCAGGTCAGGCACTTGAGGCAGGTGCCGTTGCGCACCAGGGTCAGGTGGCCGCACACCGAGCAGGGGTCCCCCTCGTAGCCCTGGATGCGCGCCAGCGCCGTGCGCTCCTCCCGCGGCCCGCGCTCGGCCGGCACCCCCTCCGCCGCAGCTTGCCCCGCCGCGCTGGCCTTGGGCGCTTTCTCCCCTTGGCTGCCGTTGTCGCCGGGCTCCGTCTTCCGGCCGTTGGTCATGGTGGCGATCAGGTCGTCCGGTTTGACCTGCGCCAGGTCGGTGCGCCGCAGGTAGAAGAGAGCCAGGTCGCGGAAGATGAAGTCCAGCACCGAGGTGGTGATCTTGATATTGTCATGCCCCTGCACGACCCCGTTGGGCTCGAAGCGCGTGAACACGAAGGCGTCCACGTACTCCTCCAGCGGCACGCCGTACTGCAACCCCAGGGAGATGGCGATGGCGAAGCTGTTGAGCAGCGAGCGGAACGCGGCTCCCTCGCGGTGCATGTCCAGGAACAGCTCGCCCAGGGTCCCGTCGGGGTACTCGCCGGTGCGCAGGAACAGGCTGTGCCCCCCGATCTTGGCCTTCTGGGTGTAGCCCTGGCGGCGATTGGGCAAAGGCTTGCGCAGTGTCCGCGGCGCGGCGGAGCCCGCCTTCAGCGGCGGCGCGTCCGCCCTCGCGACCGCGGAGGCGGCCTGACCGGCGGCCAGGCCCTTCTCCAGCGCCACGATCTGCGCGGCCAGCGGGTCCCCCGCGGCCGAAAGGGAGGACAAAGGCTGGCTCAGCTTGGAGCCGTCCCGGTACACGGCGATGGCCTTCAGCATCCGCTGCCACGACAGGAAGTAGGCCCCCTTCACGTCCTCCACCGTGGCGCCGTTGGGCATGTTCACGGTCTTGGAGATGGCGCCGGAAATGAAGGGCTGCACGGCGGCCATCATCTCCACGTGCGCCTGCCAGGAGATGAAGCGTGTGCCGCGGCGCCCCGACTTGTTGGCGGTGTCGAACACCGGGTAATGCTCTTCCTTTAGGTGCGGCGCCCCTTCCACGGTCATAGCGCCGCAGGCAAACGCCTCGGCCGCCTCGACATCCGCGTCGCTGAAGCCCAGGTGCCGCAGCACCGAGAAGCCCGGCCGGGCCGCGAGCTCCTCGGGGATGTGCAGCGCCTTGTCCAGCACCTCCTTGCCCAGGGTCGAAGGCAGGAAGGCCGCGCTGAGCGAAAGGGAGTTGGCCAGGACCGCCTCGGCGCGCTTCAGCGCCTTCTCCGGCAGGCCTTTGGCCTTGAGCGCCTCCCAGGAGACGCCGGGCGCCCCCTTCAGGGTTCCCCGTCCCACGCAGTAGGCGGTGATATCTTCGATCTGGCTGGCGGAATAGCCCAGGCGGGCGAGCGCCGGCGGGATCGAGGAGTTGATGATCTTGAAGTGCCCGCCCCCCGCCAGCTTCTTGAACTTGACCAGGGCGAAGTCCGGCTCCACCCCCGTGGTGTCGCAGTCCATCACCAGGCCGATCGTCCCCGTCGGGGCCACGGCGGTTACCTGGGCGTTGCGGTAGCCGTGCTTCTCCCCGGCGGCCAAGGCACGGTCCCAGACTTCCTGCGCCGCCTTCACTAGCTCCTGCGGGCAGCGCTCGGCCTGGAAGCGCCGGGGGAACACGCTCAGGCCCTCGTACTCCTCCTCCGGGGCGGCGTAAACGGCCCGCCGGTGGTTGCGGATCACGCGCAGCATGTCCTCGCGATTCTCCTGATAGCGGAGGAAGGGACCCAGCTCCCGGGCAAGCTCGCTGGAGGTGAGGTAGGCCTGGCCGGTGAGCAG
>CAZMWZ010000236.1:0-4401 GCA_964570045.1 uncultured Spirochaetaceae bacterium | reverse complement strand
CGTGGCGGCGATCGCCATCGACGGGCAGATGGCCGGTATCATCGGCATCGGCGCCAACGGCCGGGCTGTCACCCCCTATGATTCCTGGCTGGACGCGCGCTGCGCCCCCTACATCGAAGTGATGGAGAAGGAGGCCGGCGAAGAGGTGATGCGCAGGACCGGCGGCCCGCCCAGCATCAACCACGGACCCAAAATCCTGTGGTGGCAGCGTAAGCGCCCGGAGGTGTTCCGCAACATCCGCAGCTTCGTGCAGCCGGGAGGCTACGCTGCCATGCGCTTGTGCGGCCTGAAGGCGTCCGACGCCTTTATCGACCCCTCCTACCTGCACTTCAGCGGCTTCGCGGACAACCCGCACCGGCGCTGGGATCCGGGACTGTGCCGGCAGTTCAGGCTGGATCCGGCCCTGCTGCCGCGGATCGTGGCCGCCGAGACCAAGATCGGCGGCCTCGCTGCGGACAAGGCGAGCGCGTGCGGCCTGACGGCTGGAACGCCGGTGCTGGCCGGCTGCGGCGATACGGCGGCCAGCTTCCTGTCCTGCGGAGCGACCCGCGAGGGGATCTGCGTGGACGTGGCGGGGACCGCCTCAGTGCTGGCCTTCACCACGACCGCCATGAAGCCCGACTTCGCGCACAGGACCCTGGCCTGCGGCCAGTCCGCCACTCCGGGGCTGTGGCACCCCTACGCCTATATCAACGGCGGGGGCATGAATATGGAGTGGTTCCGCAAGGACCTCACCGGGGCGGCCTCCTTCGACGAGCTGGAACGGCTGGCCGAGGTCCTGCCGGCGAGGGAGGACGACCCCTTGTTCATCCCGCACCTCGGCGGCCGGGTCAATCCCAGCCAGCCGGCGCTGCGGGGCGCCTGGCTGGGCCTGGCCTGGAGCCACAGTCGGGCCCACCTGTACCGCGCCGTGCTCGAGGCAGTGGCTCTGGAGTACGGGGTGTACCTGGAAATCCTGCGCAAGCTGTACCCTGGCTTCCTCTCCTCCGAGGTGCGGGTCACCGGCGGGGGAGGGCGCAGTGCCCTTTGGAACCGGATCAAATCCGACACGCTGGGTCTCCCCGTGGCGCCCGTCGCGCGCACCGAGGGGGCGCCGCTGGGCGCCGCCCTGCTGGCCGGCTTCGGGTCGGGTCTGTTCTCCTCGCTGGACCAGGCAGCCAAGACCTGGGTGCAGCCCGGGGAGGCGGTGCTTCCGGAAACGGGACGACAGGAGCTGGTGGGCCGGCGGATGCGGCAATACACCGCCGCCCTGGAGGCGTTGAACCGCTGGGCGGTGAGATAATATGGAAAAAAACATAAGGAGACGCAGGCCATGTATTCCGGAGGCTATCTAGGCAAGCTGCTGCGCGTGAACCTCACGAGCAAGAGCGTGCGCACCGAGAAAATTGACCCACGGCGGTTTGAGCTGCTGCTCGGCGGCCGGGGCGTGGCGGCCAAGTACTACTACGACGAGATCCCGGCTGCGGTCGGGCCCCTGGAGGCGGCCAACAAGCTGTTTTTCTTCACCGGCCCCCTGACCGGACTGCCCCTGCCCTCGACCACCAAGTTCCAGTTGGCCACCCGCTCACCGGAGACCCGCCGCTACCTGTGCTCCAACAGCGGCGGCGACTTCGGGCCGCGCCTGAAGATGGCCGGATTCGACGGCCTGATCGTCGAAGGGCAGGCCGCCGACTGGACCTACCTGAGGATCAAGGACGGCCAGGTCGCCTTCGGCGATGCCCGGCCGTGGCAGGGCTACAGCTCCACCCGCACCCTGGAGGAGCTCAAAGCCGTCATGGGCGGGGGGAAGGTCGGGGCCATGTCCATCGGGCCGGCCGGCGAGCGCCTGGTGCGCCTGTCCTACATCAACGTGGACAGCCGGGCCTTCGGCCGGGGAGGCCCCGGGGCGGTCATGGGCTCCAAGCGCCTCAAGGGCATCGCGGTGAGCGGCTCGGGGAAGATCCCGCTGGCCGACCCGGCCAAGACCGCCGAGATCCAGAAGGCGGCCGTGGCGGATCTCAAGACCTCCCGGGCCAATCACACCAAGTTCGGCACGCCGCAATACTTGGAGGTGATCAACGAGCTGGGCTGCATGCCCACCCGCAACTTCCAGACCGCCTGGTTCGAGGGCATGTCCCGCATCGACGCGCACGTGATGTACGACCACTACCTCGAGAAGAACTACGCCTGCTTCCACTGCACGGTGGCCTGCGGCAAGACCTGCGTGGTGAAAGAAGGACCCTACGCCGGGGCCCGCGCGCGCACCGAGTTCGAGACCATCGGCCTGCTGGGGCCCAACTGCGGCATCGACGACTTCGGGGCCATCATCAAGGCCAACCAGCTGTGCGACGAGCTGGGCCTGGACACCATGTCCGCCGGCTGCGCGGTGGGTCTGGCCATGGAGCTGTTCGAGCGGGGGCTGATCAACGCGAAGGACACCGCCGGCATCGAGGCCCGCTTCGGTAGCCCCGCGGCGCTGCTCGGGCTGATCGAGCTGATCGCCGCGCGCCAGGACATCGGCGACCTCTTGGCCGAAGGCATGATCGGGGTGCGGGCTGCGCACCCGCAGTGGAGCCCCTACATTCTGGACGTGAAGGGCATGCCCCCCGCCGCCTACGACCCGCGGGGCTTCCACGGCAACGGCCTGACCTACGGCACCTCCAGCCGGGGCGCCTGCCATAACGTGGGGGGCTGGACCATCCGGGCCGAGCTGCAGAGCGGCAAGTATGACCGCTTCGCGCTCCAGGGCAAGGGGCCGCTGGTCAAGAGCCTGCAGGACAACCGCGCCTACGTGGACAGCCTGGGCATGTGCACCGTGGTCCGCGGGGCGGTGGGCTTCAGCGACGAGCCCAAGGGCGAGATCATGAAGGCCGCCACCGGCTACGATTTCATGCCCGAGCTGATGGAGATCGGGGAACGGATTTACAGCCTGGAGCGGGTGATCCTGAACCGCGAAGGGGTGCGCCGCAAGGATGACCTCCTGCCGGAGCGCTTCACCAAGGAGAAGCTCCCCGACGGGCCCACCAAGGGCCGGATCCTGACCGAAGAGATGTACGCCACCATGCTGGACGAGTACTACCAGGTGCGCGGCTGGGACCCCGACGGGGTGCCCACCGAGGACACCCTGCGGCGCCTCGGGCTGAAGGAGCTGATATCCTGAGCGCCGCCGCTGGGATGGTGCGCCTGCGGGTCCGCTACCTGTCGGCCCTCCGTGACCGCGCGGGCCTGCGCGAGGAGCCCGTGGAGCTGGCGGCCGGAAGCCGCCTGCGCGAGCTGGCCGATTGGCTCGCTCAGACGCGCGCCCTGAAGCTGCCCGACCCCCTGGTCATGGCCACGCTCAACGGCAAGGGCTGGGGGCAGTACCCGCAAGCTATGGAAACACCGCTCGCCGACGGGGATGAGGTCGCACTGTTCCCCGTGGTCGGCGGAGGCTGAAAAGGAGGGCTAATGGAGTACATGAAACCGTTCGCCGTGGAGCTCGACTTATCGAAGGGGCTGATGGCCAACCCGGCCACCAAGATCGTGCGCCGCGCCTCCAGCATGCGCGGGCACTACGCGGACGCGCAGGCCCTGGAGCGCATCATCGCCGCCGGCGACCCCGTGCACTACGAGGTGGACGAGCAGCCGGTGCCTGACGCCGCAGGGCAGCTGCGCTTCGGCTTCAGCACCACCCTGCCCGGCACGGTGGGGGAGGAGTGCTTCATGACCAAGGGGCACTATCACGCCGTGCCCGACACGGCGGAGATCTACATGGGCGTGCGCGGCGAGGGCTACATGCTGATGAAGACCGTCGAGGGGGAGTGCGTCTGGGAGAAGTTCGTGCCCGGGCGGGTGGTCTACGTGCCCTCGTTCTGGGCGCACCGTTCCGTGAACACCGGGGAGGAGCCGCTGGTCACCTTATACGTGTACCCCGGCAACGCCGGGCACAACTACGGCGACATCGAAAAGGAAGGATTCCCGGTGCGCATCCTGAAGCGTGACGGGAAGATCGAGTTTGTACCGACAAGGAGCAGGAAGCATGGGTAAGATTCTCATCACTCCGCGGTCCCTGACCAAGGAAGGCCACCCGGCCCTGGAGCAGCTGAAGAAGGCGGGCCACCAGGTCCTCACCTGCACGCCGGGCAAGATGCCCGACGAGGCGGAGCTGCTGTCCCTGCTGCCCGGCTGCGTGGGCTACCTGGCCGGCGTGGAGAAGGTCAGCGCCAGGGTGCTGGAAGCCGCCAAAGGCCTGAAGGTGATCAGCCGCAACGGGGCCGGCATCGACAACGTGGACCTGGAGGCGGCTCAACGCCTGGGCATCCAGGTGCGCCCGGCCCCCGGGGCCAACGCCCGCGGGGTGGCCGAGCTGACCCTGGCCCTGATCTTCTCCCTGCTGCGCTCCATCCCCTGGAGCGACGGGCAGCTCAAGCGCCAGGCCTGGAA
>CAZMWZ010000235.1:0-4419 GCA_964570045.1 uncultured Spirochaetaceae bacterium | reverse complement strand
CGCCGCGTGCGCGGGATCCTGGACGCGGTGTAGCTTGCGCTGCCTGCCCGGCTTGCTTCTCATGGTGCTGCTGCCCCTCACCGCGCGCGGCACCGAGAACCCCCTCCTCGACGCGGTGGAGGCATACTATCACGGGGATCTCGAGTCTTGCCTGCGGGCCTACCGGGGGGTCCTGAAGCGGGATCCGTGGGACATTCCCGCGCGGCGGAACCTGGCCCGTGTCCTGCGGGAAACCGGGCGGGTGCGGGAGGCGCTGGGCCATCTGGAGCTGCTGCTTTGCCTTCGCCCCGAGGAACAGCCGCTGCGGCTGGCGGCCGCGGAGTCGGCGCTTTTCGCCGGCCAGCCCGAGCGGACGCTGGGCTACCTGCAATTCCTGGAGGCTTCGGCCGATTCCCTGTACCTCAGCGCTCTGGCGTTGCTGGACCTGGGGCGCAGGACGGAGGCGCTGGCTGCCCTGGAGGAAGCCCTCGAGGCTCAAGGCTTCCAGCCCATGGCCTGGTACTGGCTGGGGTTGCTGCGAGCCGAGCTGGGGGAGCACGAGCAGGCGGAAGCGGCGCTCCAAAGGGCCCTAGCCCAGGAGCCCAACCTGACCGGGTGTTTCCACCCCCTGGCCCGCATCTATTTGGCCCAGGGGCAGGTCCGCAGGGCCTACAGCCTGCTCCGGCGCGCCGAAGCAAGCCTGCCGGGCAGCCGGCTCATCCGGGAGCTGCTCCGGGAGCTGTTGGAAGAGTACCCTTCCCTGGCCGAGGGGACCCTGGAAGAACGGCAGGAGCGGCAGGAAGCCGCCATGCCCCGGAAGGCGGAGGCTTTCCCGGCGGATCCGGCCTCCCTGCCTGTGCTCCGCATCGGGCTGAGCGAGAAAGTCCGGGAGCTGCACCTGAAGACCGGGGGCAGCTTCTCCCTCGACACGGAACGTGGAGCAGCAGGCATGGTCCTGGGCGCCCGCCTGGAAGACGGCCAAGTGGAGGTGGCCGACCCTGAAGGGAACGTGCTCCTGCGCTCCGCCGCCCCCGTCAGGCTCACATACGACGACCCGGCGGACACGACCATCCTCTTCGACATGCAGTTCGGCCAGGGCAGTTTCTGGGCGGGAAGCGAGGACCGGATGTACCGGGGCGCCATCGAGCTGGTCCCCCGGCCGGAGGGCCTGACTGTGGTCAACCTCCTGAGCGTCGAGGAGTACCTGTATTCCGTCCTGCCTTCCGAGATGCCCTCCCACTGGCCGCAGGAGGCTCTCCAGGCCCAGGCGGTGGCCGCACGCAGCTACACCCTGGCCAATCTCGGCAGGTACGCCTCCCGGGGTTTCGACCTGCTGGGCAGCGTGTCCTCCGCCGCCTATCGGGGCATGGGCGCCGAGACCCCCCCGGCGCGGGGCGCCGTGGATGCCACCCGCGGCCTAGTTCTCTGGGAGGAGGGCAAACCCCTGTCCGCCTTCTACTCGGCCAACAGCGGCGGGCACACGGAGACGACGCAAATCGCCTGGGGCTTTCCTTCGGCGCTGCCGGCGGCGGCCGACCCGCTGCTGAGCGGACACGCCGCCCCCCTGCCGCCGGAGGAGCTGGCCCTCTGGCTGGCCGACCGGCCCGCCTCGTACAGCTCCCATCCCGACTACTCCTCCCGCAGCGCCTACCGCTGGAAGCTGTGGGTGAGCCGCGAGGAAATCGAGCAACGGCTCGAGCAAGGCGCCTGCCTGGGCAGCGTCCTGGCCATCGTTCCCGCCGGACGCGGAGTGAGCGGGAGGGTCCGGGAGGTCCGCATCCGCGGGACCGCGGGAGAGCATACCCTGCGCTGGGACGCCATCCGCTGGAGGCTCGGGGGACTGCGCAGCAACCTGTTCTCCGTCGAGCCCAAGCTGGGCGCCGATGGGCTTCCTCAGTACTTCGTCTTCACCGGTGCCGGGTGGGGCCACGGGGTAGGGCTGTGCCAGAGCGGCGCCGCCGGGATGGCCGCCGCCGGATTCAGCGCCCAGCAGATCCTGCGCCACTACTACGGCGGCGCGCAGTTGCGGAAGATGTACTAACCCGGTCCTCAGGCCGGCGCGAGTGAGCCGATCAGGGCCGCCAGGCGGCGGATGCCCTCGCGGATCTCCTCTTCCGAGGGGAAGGAGAAGTTCAGGCGCATGGCGTTGTGCCCGCCCCCGTTGGGGTAGAAGGCCGAGCCGACCACGTACGCCACGTTGGCCTCCAGCGCCTCCTTGAACATCCGGTCCGCGTCCAGGGGCTCCGGGAGCACCAGCCACAGGAACATGCCGCCTTGCGGGGCCGTCCAGTTGAGGCCCGGCAGGCGGGGCATGTGGCGCTGCAGCGCCTCGAGCATGGCCTTCGCCTTGCGGGCGTAGGCTTCCCGGTTGCGCCGGATGGCGCCTTCCAGGGCCCCTGATTTGAGGAACTCGGCGGCGATGGCCTGGGAGAGCGAGGAGGTGCAGAGGTCCACGCCCTGCTTGGCCTGCACGAACTTGTCGATCACGGCCGGATCCGCCGTGACCCAACCCAACCGCAGTCCGGGGGAGAGGATCTTGGAGAAGGTGTACAGCCCGATGACCCGCCGCCCTCCACCGGCTGATTGCCGCTCCAGGGTGGAAAGCATGGGGAGGTCCTCCCCGGCGAAGCGCAGCCACTTGTAGGGCACGTCCTCCACGATGAGCAGGTCATACTCGGCGGCTATTTCCAACAGCTCCCGGCGGCGGGCCAGGGACATAGTGATGCCCGAGGGGTTCTGGAAGTCGGGGATCGTGTAGATGAACTTGGGCATGTTCTGGTAGTACTCCTCCCCGCTCCCGGAGGAGGACTTGAGCTCCTGTAACTCGCGGGCCAGAACGGAGGTGATAAGGCCCTCCCTGTCCATGTCCACCGGCAGGAAGCGCACCCCGTAGCTGCGGAAGGCGGAGAGCGCCCCCAGGTAGCTGGGATTCTCGGTGATCACCGTGTCTCCGCGGTCCAGGAAGATCTTGCCCACCAGATCCAGCGACTGCTGCGAGGCGCTGGTCACGATCAGCTCCTCGCGGCTGAGCTCCAGGCCGTGGCCGACCAGGAAGCCGACGAGCAGGTCGCGCAGCTCCGGAAGCCCCTCCGTGGCGCTGTACTGCAGCGCCACGTGCGGGCTGTCGGCCAGGACGCGGTCGCAGATGGCCCGGATGCCCTCCACGGGGAAGCTGCCCGGGTAGGGCAGGCCGCCGGCGAAGGAGATGAGTCCCGGGCGGTTGGTCAGCTTGAGCAGCTCGCGGATCACCGAGCGGCTCATGCGTTTGGCGGCGATCGAGAACCGGCCCTTCATCTCCATGGGCGGCTACCGGTTGGCGAGCAGCTCGATGTAGGCCCGCACGTACTGCGGCAGGTCCGGCGGGCGGCGGCTGGAGACCAGGTTGCCGTCCACCACCACCGGCTCGTCCACCCACAGCGCTCCAGCGTTCGCCAAGTCGTCGCGGATGGCCCCCACGCTGGTCACCCGCCGCCCTTTCAGGATCCCGGCGGAAACCAGCACCCAGCCGGCGTGGCAGATCTGGCCGATGGGCTTGCCCGCCTCATGCGCCGCGCGCACCTCGGCGAAGCCGAAGTCGGAAACGGCCGGCACGCCGTGCTTGCCCTTGTAGGTGATGCCCCCGGACTCGCCGACCAGGTGCACGGTGATCCCCTCCTCGCGGAGGCGCAGCGTGGGATACCAGAGCTCCAGGTCCTCGAAGTCCTCGTGGACGAGGTTGATCACCTTGCAGCGTTTCAGGTCCATGCGGCCATAGTAGTGCGGGGGAGGCGCGGGGGGCAAGCCGCCGCCAGCTATTGCGGCGCGAAGGCCGCTGACAGTCTTCCCGCCTCAGCCCTGAAACACGCGCGGCAGGTCGCGCAGCCCCCCCGCAGTCAAGCCTTCCGAAATCGAGTAGGAGGCCTCCGGTGTCCCGATCACCCAGCCGGGCCCGGGCCGCCACGCCGAGCCGCTGCGCGTCAGATCGTCCCTCACGGCCACCAGGTTCCGGGCGTCGTCCTTACCGGGATGCTCCTGCCACTTGCCCTCGACCAGGGTCAGACGGCCCCCCCGCTCGAGCACGAAGTCGACTTCACGCGCCCGCTGGTCACGGTAGTACCAGAAGTTGACCTGCTGCGGCTGCACTTGCGCCATCTTGCGCATCTCGGCGAACAGGAAGGTTTCCCAAACGACCCCGGAATAGGAAGAGGCGCCAAGCGTGGACTCATCCAGACCCAGCAGGTAGCAGAGCAGGCCGCTGTCCCGGAAGTAGGCCTTGGGGGTCCTGACCATCCGCTTGCCGAAGTTCACGTACCAGGGTTCGAGCAGAACGATCTGGCCCGATGCCTGCAGCACGCCGAGCCAATCCCCGATGGCTTTCACCGACACCCCGACATCTCGGGCCACGTCGCTCTTGTTGAGCATGCCTCCTGCGCGGGCGGCCAGAACCCGAATGAAGCGCTC
>CAZMWZ010000234.1:0-4432 GCA_964570045.1 uncultured Spirochaetaceae bacterium | reverse complement strand
GAAAGTTGTGCCGATGGCTATCACTCCCACGATCGAACTCTGGCGCAGGATGTTCAGGAGGTTGTTGGAGGACAGAAAATTGGGGGTGACGATGGAGATGATCACGCTGATGAACACGAAACCGATCATCAGCCCGTACTTCTTGAGACTGAAGCCCCCCCGCTTCCCCCACGTCGCCTTCCACGCACCGCTCGTCATGATGCTTCTCCTTGCAGTATCCGCTGCAGCACCTGTTCCTGGCTCGCCCCCCGGCCGTACTCGGCCACGATCCTGCCCGCGCTCATGACCAGGACCCGGTCGCAAACCTTGAGGATCTCGGGGACCTCCGAGGAAATGAAGAGGATGCAGGTCCCTCCCTCGGCCAGCTCCCGCATGATCCGGTGGATTTCGGCCTTCGAGCCCACGTCGATCCCGCGCGTCGGCTCGTCCATGATCAGGATCCGGGGTCCCGCGGCCAGCCATTTGCCGACCACCACCTTCTGTTGGTTCCCGCCGCTCAAGTTGCCGGTACGCTGGTGGAAGCCGGTGATCTTGATGTCCAGCTGCTCCACGATCCGCCGGCCGGCTTCCAACTCCCGGGCGCGGATCACGACTGGACCCCTCTTGTACCTGGCCAGGGCGGTGAGGCTCAGGTTCTTGTACACCTCGTGCTCGAGGATCAACCCGAAGCGCTTGCGGTCCTCGGGGAGCATGCCGATGCCGTGGCGCACGGCGTCGCGGGGGGAGCGCAGTCTGCAGGGTTTCCCGGCCACGAACAACCTGCCGGCATCCGGCCTGTCCGCCCCGAACAGCAGACGGGCTAGCTCGGTTTTGCCGGAGCCCAGCGCCCCCGTGATGCCGAGGATCTCGCCCTGGTAGCCCGTGAAGGAGGCGCCGGCTATGGCCCCGTCCCGGCCCAACCCTTCCGCGCGGATCGCCTCGGGGCCCCGGGACCGTCGGGTGGCCGACTGCGGGACGCCGCCGGGCTCCTGCCCGATCATCATCCGTACGACCTCCTCCCGGCTCACCGACGCCGTCGGGACCGTCGCCACCCGGCGGCCGTCGCGCAGCACCGTCAGCCGGTCGGTGATCTGGAACACCTCGTCCAGGTAGTGGGTGATGTACAGCACGGTGACTCCGCCGGCTTTAAGCTCGCGGATGATCCGGAAAAGGTGCTCGATTTCCGCGCCGGACAGGGCGTCGGTGGGCTCGTCCATGATCAGGAAGTTGGCCTTGCGCATCATGGCCTTGAGGATCTCGGTCATCTTCTGCTCGGCGATGGCGAGGTCCCGGACCTGGCGGTCGGCCGGGAGGCGGAAGCCGAAGCGCGCGCAGCCCTGCTCGTATTCCCGGCGGATGCCCCGCTCGTCGATGATGCCGCAGTGGCCGCGCCTCTCGATTCCCAGGAAGATGTTCTGCATGACGGTCAGCGGGGCCACCAGGCTGGTTTCCTGGTGGATCACGGCGATCCCGGCTTTCAGGGCACCGCCCGGGGAGCCGAAGGAGCGCCGCCGGCCTTCGAAGTAGAGCTCGCCCTGGTCGCAGGGATACACGCCGGCGATGATCTTCACCAGGGTGGACTTGCCCGCGCCGTTCTCCCCGAGCAGGGCGTGCACTTCGCCGCGGGCCAGCTCCAGGTCGACGCCGGCCAGGGCCTGCACCCCAGGGAAGGTCTTGGCTATGCCTTTCAGCTTCAGCAGGGGTTCAATGCTCAGGCGAGCCTCTTTCGCTCGCCGAGGGCCCGCAGGTTCTCCTCCGGGATGTCCAACAGGTTCCAGGAGGCGACCAGCCCGCCGGCGCGGGAGGCAGCCTGGGCCAGGTAGCGGCGCAGCACCTCGGCGGTGATGTTGATGCCGAACTCAGGAAGGCGCACGGCCTCGATGCCGGCGAAAATCCGCGCTCCGCCGATCGACTTGTCCCCGGCGATGCGCTCCAGCTCGAGGCCCAAGGTATCCTCGCTAAGGCCCTCGCGCAGAAGGCGCTCGCTTTGCTCCGGCCACTGCCAGCCCAGGATGTTCCGCAGAAGCCGATGCACCTCGCCCGGCGCCAGGCGCGGGCAGAGGCTGGTGAAGGCATCCTGGAGGCAGGCCACCTCCAGGGGAAGTCCGGCCGGCCCGACGGCGTGGCAATAGCTCATGGGCTTGATCCAATCGCAGGTCCCGGCGAGCTCGCCGTAGTCCTGGGCCACCAGGGGCGACAGGGAGTAGCTGTAAAGGTCCAGGCCGACCTTCAGGCCCCGCTCGCGGGCGGCTCCAGCGAACCGCTGGACAACCCGGGTGACTGCGCGCTTCTTGAACTCGAACAGCTCCTCCAGACCCGCGGTCTTCCACAGCGAGGCGAAGCTCCGCCACTGGGCGGCCTCACTCCAGGTGGCGCGAGCCAGGTGGGCCAGGAAGGCGGTGACGGCTTCCCGCTTCCCCGACAGCGGTGCGCCGTACAGGGCGGGGTACTCCCGCTCGCAGGCCGGACAGAAGCACCCAAACAGGGACTCGAAGCCGTTGACCGCGGAGGGGTAGCGGATCCGGTCCAGCATCACGCCATCGAAGTCCACCCTTTCCAGCAACCGTTCGTATGCCTGGAACACCTGCTGGAGGGGCTCCCTGCGGTTCGGGCAGCAGAACAGGAACGCCTCCCCGCCCGTGCCGAGGCCTCGCCAGGCGCCGGTTCGGCCGTAGCCGCGGCTGCCGTCGAAGTGCAGCTGGAGGTCGCCATCGGCCAGCGGGACCCCCTGCACGTCGGCCAGGACCGCGAACCACAGGTAAGGCGCCACCCCGCACTCCCGGCAGGACTCCGCCAGGGTCTGGTACAAGGGAAGATCGTTATCGGTCCAGATCATCAGCCCTTCGATGCCGGCCAGTTCGCGGGCCCGGTGGATGGCTTGCCGCAGCTCCCGCGGCGCGATCGAGTTCCGCTGCCGGTCTCCGACGTAAAGCTGGCTGAATAGCGGCAGGTTCGTCATGAGGTTGCGGTCCCCGGCCGCGAGGGACCGGGGACCGCGAGGAGAGCCTAAAACTCCGGAACGATCGAGTCAACGTTGTCCTTGGACACCAGGTACGGCTTGATCTCGATCGAGCGGAGGATTTTCTCACCCTTGAGGTGTTTGGCGGCCGCCTCCACGGCTTTGTACCCCGTGTCGGCGATGGAGTAGTTGGTGGTCATGTCCAGCGTGCCCGCCTTGATAAAAGGCACCAGTTCCTTGGCGAACTCCAGCCCAACGATAAACACCTTCCCGGGATACCTCTTTTCCTGCAGGGCAATAGCCGCGGCGGTGGCGGCGGACCACCAGTGGGTGGCCACCAGGTCCACCTTCTGCCCGGTCTGCAGGAAAGCTTCCATGGCGGCCAGGGCCCCTTCCTTGGTCCAGCCGGGGATGGCCTGGGAGTAGACGATTTTCCAGTTGGCGTGCTTGTCCACGACCTCCTTGAAGCCCTGGGTGCGCATCCGCTGCGGCGGGGTGCCGGGCGTGCCCTCGATCAACACGATGTTCGCCGGTTTGGTCCCCAGCAGCTTCTCGGCCATTTCGCCCAGGAGGCGGCCGACGGTGATTTCGTTGGTCCCGACGAAGGATACCACGCCCTCCATGGTGCCGTCGGGGTTGGGCCCGACCACGTTGGTGAAGGTGATCAGCGGTATCTTGGCGTCATTGCAGACCTTCACGGCCGGGATCAGGGCCTGGTTGTCCGCGGCGCACAGCAGGATCAAGTCCACCTTCTTGGCCACGAAGTTCTCCACCTGGGAAAGCTGCTTGCCCGCGTCCCATTCCGCGTCGGCGTAGGTGAGCTTTAGCCCGAACTCGGCGGCGGCCTTGTCCATGCCGACCTTCTCCGCGCTGAAGAACTCCACGGAACCCGGGAAGCACACGGCCACCTCGAAGGTCCGGGCCTCTGGTTTGGCCCCGGCGAACCCCAGGGACGAGCCGATGGCTAGAAACACGACCAGAATCGCGAGAATCCTTTTCATCCTGTCTCCTTTCTCCACGAGACGACTTGTGCCAACCTAACTAGCAAGCGGCGTGCCATCCCACATCACAGGACTGCCTCCAATTCGCTACTATACCGCGAATTACACAGGTAATTTTTTGGACCCGGCCGCGGCTCGGGATCGTGGGAAGAAGAGGTGCCACCGCTGCCTGTCCGCGGGTAAGCGGTTACTCACCCTCGGCGCCCGCCCGGGGCAGGCTCACGCGGAAGCTGGTACCCTCACCTGCGCGGCTGGCGCAGGTGATGACCCCTTTGTGCAGCTCCACGATGTGCTGGCTGATGGACAGGCCCAGCCCGGCGTTCTTCTTGCTCTTCTTAGTGCTGAAGAACGGGTCGAAGATCCGGTCGCGGATCTCGGCGGGGATGCCGCAACCGTCGTCGCGGATGGTAATCTCCACCCCGCCCCGGGTGGCCTCCAGGTTCACCTCGATGGTTCCGCCTTGGGCCACCGCCTCGATGCCGTTGACCAGCAG
>CAZMWZ010000233.1:0-4435 GCA_964570045.1 uncultured Spirochaetaceae bacterium | reverse complement strand
AATTCCTGGAGGGCAGTCCGGGAGAACTCTTGACGGAATTGGCCGGAAGGACGAAACTATTGGGAGAGTTCAGCGTGTTCGTGAGGCCCGATAAAAAACATCAAGTTGAACCGGAGGGCTGACGATACTTGAAATTGAAAGGAAACCCCGGATGACGATCGACCGAGTTGGGCCTGTAGATCCCCTTCAGAATCTCAAGAAGGCCAAGGGTCCCGAGAAGCCCCGCAAGAACGAGGGGGAGGAATCGATCCACGTTTCCGAAGAAGCCCGCTCCAAGGCGGAGGTCTACCAGGCCACCGAGCTGGCCAAGGGGGCGCCGGAGATCCGCTGGGAGCTGGTGGAGGAGGTCAAGAAGCGCCTCCAGGACCCCAACTACATCTCCGACAAGGTGCTGGACGGCGTGGCGCGGCGCCTCATGGAGTACTTCGAGATCACTTGAACATGCGATAGCAGGCAGCGTGTTGGAAGGCAGCAGGCGGAGGGTCCGGACGGGTCTTCCGCCTTTTTGTTTCTAGGCAGGCCATAAGGAGCTCAGCATGCCGGACATAGCTTTTAGCGTACCCACGGAGATCAAGTTCGGGCTGGATGTGGCCAACCGCGTCGCCGGCGTGGTGAGCGAGTACGGGGAGAGGGTTCTGCTGGTCACCGAGGCCATCCTGTACGAGGGCAAGGTGATCGACCGGGTGCAGGCCCTGCTGGAGAAGAAGGGCATCCAGTACATCGTCTATGACGAGGTGGTGCCCAACGCCACCAGCGCGGTGGTGGACGAGGGGGTCAAGCTGGCGCGCGGCGCCCACGCCGACGTCATCGTGGGCCTGGGGGGAATGCGCACCCTGTCCGTGGGCAAATGCATCGCCATGGTCGCCGCCGGCCAGACGGACATGGACGACTACCTGTCCGGCGTGCAGCCCAAAGCCGTGGCCCTGCCATACATCGCGCTGCCCACCACCTGCCGCGACCCCTTCCTGCTGACCAATGAATACCTGGTGACCGACTCCCGGGACCGCTCCGCCAAGCTGGGCCGGGTGCCCGCGGGGCCGGCCCGGGCGGTCATCATCGATCCGCGCCTGAGCGCCACACTGCCCCCCAAGTTCACCGCCACGACCCTGATGGACACCTTCCTGGCGGGGGTGGAGGGGTACTTGAGCTCGCGGAACAACTTCCTGTCGGAGACCTTCATCCTGCGTGCCCTGGAGCTGATCGGCAAGACGATGGGCCCGCTGCGCGACTCACCCGATGACCTGCGCGTGCGGATGAACGCCTCCACGGCCGGCCTGCTGGTCGCGCTGGGCCTGACGGTGAGCCGCACGGGGGTAGGTACGGCCCTGTCCTACGCCATCAACGGGCGCTTCATGGTGCCCAAGTCCTGGATCTCCTCGATCCTGCTGCCCCACGTGCTGGAGTTCTACGCCGGGGTGGCCGCGGAGAAGCTCGCGAAGGTGGCCGCTTTCCTGGGCGAGGAGGTGAGCGAGGGGGCGCCGGTGGAGGGGGCCAGCAGGGCCGTGGAGGCCGTCCGGCGCATTTTGGGCTCGCTCGGCCTGCCCACCCGCCTGCGGGATTTCGACCTCAACCTGGACGATATGGTGGAAGCGGCCAGCACGGCCCGCTCTTTCGATATGATGAACTACCTGCCCCGTTCCATCTCGGCCGAGGACCTGTACGAGCTGCTGAAGTCGGCCTACTGAAGGCGGTCACCGGCGGTGATCAGCCTCCCCAAGCTTGCCAGCCTGCCTGCCCGCACCCGCCAGCGCAAGATCGCCCTGCTGCTGCAGCGCGCCGAGCTGGCGATGGAGCGGGGGGAGCCGGGGGACCCGGAGTACTGGCGGGGGGTGGCGCGCCTGCTGGCCGCCGACGAGAAAGCCACCCCCGAGGTTCGCGGGCAGGCTGAAGCCCTGGCCTCCGCGACCCTGCCGGGTGTCTGCGCCCCGGGTCTGCGGCGCGCGCTTAACCGCACGCGGCACGCTCTGCTGGCCTTCCTGGGGGCCGAGCCGGCGGAGTGGGACCTGCTGGCCCCCGAGGGCGGGCTGGACCCCGCCCAGCGCCGGGGGGTACCGGTGAGCGCCTACCTGGAGGAGGTGCGCTCCCCGTTCAACGTGGGCGCCATGTTCCGCACGGCGGAGGCCTTCGGCGTGGAGCGCCTGCTGCTTTCCCCCCAGACCGCCTCGCCCTTGCACCGGCGCGCCTCCAGGACCGCCCGCGGGGCGGTGGCGGCCCTGCCGTGGGAGTTTGCGCCGCTCTCGGCGCTCGCCGGCCGCGACGGCGTCGTCGCCCTGGAGCTCAACGGCACTCCCCTGGAGCGGTTTTCGTTCCCTGCGCACGGGGTGCTGCTGGTCGGCTCCGAGGAGCTGGGCCTGAGCCCGGAGGCGCTGGCCCTGGCGGAGTCGGGCCGGGTCTCCATTCCCATGGCCGGGGCCAAGCGCTCCCTGAACGTGGCGGTGGCCTTCGGGATCGTGCTGCACGCCTGGGTGGCCCGCCTGCGTCGACTGTAGTCCGGGGAGGACCCGGCCCGGCCGCCCGTCCGGCGTGCGGTTCGGCGGAGCCCGCGGGATGGCTCAATCGAAGCGCACCGCCCGCCAGGGCAGGAACGACGCGTAGCTGCGCTCCCGGTAGCTCCACACCCGCACGTGCCTGCCCAAAGCCAGGCGAGCGAGCATCGGCTCGATGGTGGCCAGCAGCTCCGGCGGGGCCCGGCGGGCGTTGCCCACCAGGATCGAGCGGGGCAGCAGGGCGGCCAGCTCCCGATCGGGCAGGTAGGCTTCCAGTCTGTCGCCTGCTTCCGTGGTCACGCGCAAGCGGGCCTTCAAGCGCGCGCTTTCGAGTACCGGGCAGGCCTCCTCGACCCGCCCCACTGCGGCTTTCATGGTTTACCCCCCGCAATGAACAACGGGGGTAGGCGTCGCGGCGCTTGACGGCCGCTCTCGGGATTTCAGGACGGGTTCAGCACGACCTCGTGGCTGATCGCCGCGCTCTTGGAGAGCATGGCGTGCACGGCGCAGTACTTTTCCAGCGACAGGGCGACGGCCTTGTCGATTTTGTCCCGGTCCAGCTCGGGGCCCTTCAGGAGGTAGCGGATCTTGATGCGGGTGTAGACCTGGGGGTGCTCCTCGCGCGCTTCCCCCTCCACCTCGACGGCCAGTGCGTCGAAGGGCATCTTCATTTTCTGCAGCAGCGAAACCACGTCCATGCCCGTGCAGCCTCCCAGGGCGGTCAGCACCAGGGGTTTCGGGCGGGGGCCCCGGTCCTGGCCCCCGAACTTTGAATCGGCGTCCACGCTCAGGCGGTGGCCCTGGAGCTCCGCCGCGAAGCTCATGTCACCTTTCCAGTCGAGGGTCGTTTTCACTGCCGGCACGGTTATCCTCCTCCTCTCACCGGGGCTTCAGCGCTTCAGGGCGCGCTCGATCTCCGGCTGGTTGAACCCTACAATGACTTTCCCGTGGATATCAATCACGGGCACCCCCATCTGGCCTGACTTGCGCACCATCTCGTCGGCCTTGCGCGAGTCGGCCGCCACGTTGTATTCGACAAATGGGATTTTCCGCTCGCGGAAGAAGGCCTTGGCCTTGGTGCAGAAGCCGCAGGTCGGCGTGCTGTACAGGGTTACTGCCATGCTGGACCTCCTGAAATTATATATAGTTAAATTACTATATTTATTCGCCCCGGTCAACGCTTGGCGGCCTGCCCCGTTACCCCGCAAAGGGCAGCCTCTCGGCGGTGCGGCAGGGTCAGGAATGGGAAGGTGAAGCTGCCTTTGACCGGGCCACCGGTCTTTCAGAAGCGGGAGTTTTGCTGTTCGAAGGCTGCGGCCAGTCGGCCCTGGATGCGGTCCAGCTGCGAGTCGTCCGTGATGCCGAAATCCAGCAGCACCCGCGAGTCGAGCTGCTCATGGACGATGCGCTCGCGCTCCAGGTCGGCGATGCAGTTGGCCAGGTACACGCTGAACACCACGTCGCGGTATTCCTCGGGGGAGTCCAGCGGGGAGTGGTGGAAGCGGATGGCCGCCACCAACTGCTCCGGGAAGTTCCACTTCTTGGCGATCAGCGCGCCGACCGCGGCGTGGTTCAACCCCATGGAGAAGCTCTCCAGCAGCTTGTTGGGGATCTCCTTTTCCTTGCAGAACTTCTTGATCCGCTCCACCAGGTCGGGACGCAGACTGGCAATGATGATCTGGCCCAGGTCGTGCAGAATCCCGCCCACGTACACGTCGTCCAGGATGTCCTTGCGCTTGCGGAAGCTCTTGGCCAGGTTGTAGGCGTAGAAGGCCGTGCGGTAGGCGTGCTGCCACATGGAGCGCATCTCGTCGTACTTGGTGCCCAGGATCTTCTGGGTCCCGTGGGTGTACAAGAGGTTGCGCAGGCCCTTCATCCCCACCAGCTTGACCGCCTCCACGATGTTGTCCACCCGCTTGGGCAGCATGAACTGGGCCGAGTTCACCAGC
>CAZMWZ010000232.1:0-4448 GCA_964570045.1 uncultured Spirochaetaceae bacterium | reverse complement strand
TCATGAAGAACGTGATCAACCCGCTGCGAGGCGAGAAAACGGACCTTCATTACCAGGTCACGGGTTCGGGATTCGTGACCATCACCGTATTCGACCTGAAGGGCGACATCGTGAACGTGCTGTACCGCGGCCAGCGCGGCGCCGGCGAGTACTCCACCACCTGGGACGGGCGCAACCGCGGCGGCCGCATCGTGGCCCGGGGGCTGTACTTCATCAAGGTAGTCGGGCCGGACGTGAACGAGATCCGCAAGGTCCTGGTGGTCAAGTAGGGTGGCACCCGCCGCGGCCGCCCGGCTGGGCTACGCCTTCCTGGACCTGGACGAGCAGATCGAGCGGCAGCGGGGCCAGTCGATCCGGCAGATCTTCGAGACCGAGGGGGAAGAAGCCTTCCGACTGCTGGAGCGCGACGCACTGGCCGCGCTGGCCTCCCGCCGGCAGGTGGTGGTTGCGGCCGGCGGCGGCGCGCCTATGAGCGAGGACAACCGTGCCTTCTTCCGCGACGCGGCCTCCACCTTCTACCTGGAGATCTCCTTCGCGGAGTTCCTGCGGCGCACGGCAGCGAGTGCGGACCGGCCGCTGCGCGGGCGCCCTCTCGAGGAGCTGCGCGCCCTGTTCGAACGGCGCCTGCCGGTGTACCGGGAGCTGGGTGAGCCCATCCGGGCTGAAGGTCGTAGTCCCCGCGAGGTGGTGGAAGAAATCCTGGAGAAGCTCAGTCAGCCGTAGCGGCGCAGAAGCTCGGCCAGGTCCACCCTGCCCTCGTAGAGGGCTTTGCCGACGATCAGGCCCTCTACCCCGGCCGCTCGCCGGCCGGCTACCTGCTCCACGTCTTCGAGGCTCCCGATTCCCCCCGACAGTATCACCGGCAAGCCGCAGGCCTCGGCCACCCGGTTCGTGCGCTCGATGTCTGGCCCGGCCAGCGTTCCGTCGTGCGCGATGCTGGTGTAGACGATGCCCGCGAGACCCAGTTCCCGGGCACGGCGCGCCAGCTCCAGGTCCTCCAGGCCGCCCTCTTCCTGCCAGCCGGCCACCCGCACGCGCCCGTCGCGCGCGTCGATGCCTGCCCACAGCTCCGGACCCGCGCCAGTCGCTGCGCGCCAGCCGACGCCGGAGTACCGGGTTCGCGCGCTACGCGCGCTCACCCAGGCGGCCACCCGCTGCGGCTCGCGGACGAGCACCGTGCCCAACACCAGGCGGTCCACGCCCGCTGCCGTCAGCTCGGCCAGGTCCTGCTCGGTGCGGATGCCGCCGCCCACCTCCAGGCGACAGCCCGGCGGGCCCTCTGCCCCGCCCAGCGCCTCGCGGATGCGGCGGATCGCGCCGCGGTTGGCGCCGCCGGGGTGCCGACCTCCCTGTCGGGTTTCACCCCGGGCTTCCGCCCCCACGCCGGCAGACCGGGCTCCCGCCCCGCGCGCGGCGTCCAGATCCACCACGTGCACCCAGCGGGCCCCGGCGCGAGCGAAGCCCAGGGCCACCTCGACCGGGTCCGAGGCGTAGCGCCGCGCCGAGTCGAAGCTCCCCTGGTGCAGGCGCACGCAGGCGCCGTCCAGCAGGTCGATGGCCGGGATGAGGGTCATGGCCGGCGGCTCAGGCCGGGACCTGGTAGTAGTTCTTGACGCTTTCCGAAAAGGCGACGCAGATGCGGCCCTCGATCTCCTCGGCCGGGGCTTCGCCCTGAAGGGACCGGCGGAAATCCTCGTCGCGGATCATGCGGGTCACGGCCGCCAGGGCCAGGAGGTACTCGACCTGCCTGCCCGGGGGATTGATGATCACGAACAGCAGGTGCACGGCGGCCTGGTCCACGGCCCCGTACTCGATCCCCTGCCGGGAGATGCCTAGCGCGATGACGATCCGGTCCACCGCGTCCGTGGTGCCGTGGGCCAGCGCCACCCCGCGCCCCAGGCCGGTGGACAGAATCTTCTCGCGCTGGACCACCGCCTCGGTGATCCGGTTGCGGGTATCGACACCATTGAAGACCGGGGCGCTGTGGATCAGCTCGCGGATCGCCTCGAACTTTTCGCGGCTCTCCAGGCCGGCCACCACGGTGCCCCCGTTGAAGCATTGCAGCATCGCTAGGCAAACCTTTATATAGACAGCGATCAATGTCAAGGTGCCGCATTGCCTCATTTCTGGATGAAGTGCAGGAGCTTTCCGGCTATAGCGGCCAGTATGCGGTGCTGGCTGAAACCGCTGCGCTCATCCTCGAAAGCTCCGCATTCTTGACTGCCACATGCCCGTATCCTATGCTTTGCGCTCGGAGGACAGTACATGCCCATAGCGCAAGTCAAAGCCTGGGAAGACACGATCGCCATCACCACCTACGAGCGCGGCCCGGAGGACCCCAACCCGCCGCTGCTGGTGGGGCGGCGCAACCCGATCCACCCGGGCAGCTCGATCATCTACCCGTATCCCCTGCAGGAGACCCTGTTCAACCGCCAGGCCGAGCGCCCGTGGCGGATCTATTACCTGGAGAACGACTACCTCAAGCTGGGGATCCTGCCGGAGCTGGGCGGGCGCCTGCGCTTCCTGTTCAACAAGAGCACGGGCGAGGAGGCCATCTACCACAACCACGCGCTGAAGTGGGCGCGCATCGGCATCCGCGGGGCATGGGTGTCCGGAGGCATCGAGTGGAACTTCCCCAACGGGCACACGGTGACCAGCTCCTCCCCGGTGAACTGCGCCATCCGCCGCAACCCCGACGGCAGCGCGAGCCTGCTGTTCGGCGACATCGAGCGGGTGTCGCGCATGCGTTGGAGCGTGGCGGTCACCCTGCACCCGCAGCGGGCCTGCTTCCAGACCGAGATGCGGTTGAACAACCGCACCCTGCTGCCCAACCGCTACTGGTTCTGGGCCAACTCCGCCGCCCCGGTCGGCAGGAGCATGGAATACATCACCACGGCCACCAAGGTGTTCACCCTCAAGGACGTGATGAGCTTCCCGGTGCACAACGGGGTGGACATCCACTGGGACAAGAACCACGTCGAAGCCCAGGACATGTTCTGCCTGAACCCGCGCGAGGAGTTCGTGGGCTGGTACAACCATGACCTGCAGAAGGGCCTGGTCAACGTGGCCGACCGCACCGAGGCGCGCGGCACCAAGTTCTTCACGTGGGGCTCCAGCGACGACGGCGGCATCTGGGAGGAGAGGCTCACCGACGCGGACGGCCCCTACGCCGAGATGCAGAGCGGCCGCTTCCCCACCATGGGCATCTGGGAGATCCTTTCCCCCTGCTCCGAGGAGTCCTGGAAGGAGACCTGGTACCCGGTGTCCCGCATCGGCGCGCCGGTGTTCGCCAACCGCGAAGCGGCCATCGCCTGGAGCGAGCCCAGGGGCGGCGCCCCTCACCTGGGCGTGCAGGTGACGAGGCCCCAGGCCGGAGTCAAGCTGGCCGTGCGGGCCGGAGACAAGGTCGTGTGGCAGAAGCAGCTGGAGCTGGCCCCCGAGAGCCCGTTCACGGTCGAACTGCCGGCCGGCGCCCGGGCAGGCGACCTCTCGGTCAGCCTGACGGACTCCTCCGGGCAGGTGCTGGCCCGCTGGCAGCGCCCCGCCCGCAAGCCGTCGGAGCGCCCGGTCAAGGGCTACCTGAAGATCGAGCCCACCCGCCCCGGGCGCCGGGCCGAGGAGCAGTGGCTCAACGGCCGGGACTTCGAGAAGCTGGGCGACTTCGACCGGGCCGCTGAGTGCTACGTGCAGGCGCTCAAGACCGAGCCGGGCTTTTCCCCGGCCCTGATCGGGCTGGGAGTGCTCGCGCTGCGGCAGGGGCTGTGCGAGCCGGCGCGGGAGCACTTCCAGAACGTGCTGATCGACGACCCGGCCAACGAGGCAGCGCGCTTCTACCTGGCCGCCTGCCACTTGGCCGAGGAGAGCTTCGCCGAGGCCATGGAGGAGCTGAAGGCCGTGATGCGCAGCCGCCCCTTCCGCGCCGGCGCCGCCGCCCTGCTGGGCGGCCTGTACCTGGGGCAGGGCGACCTGCCCAAGGCCGTGGAGCAGCTGGAGAAGTGCGCGGCGCAGTTCCCCTGGAACCAGGAGGCGGCCGCCCTGCTGGCCTGCGCCCTGCGGCGCCACGGGGAAATAAAGCGGGCCCGCGCGCTGGTGGAGGAAGTGCTGGCCCGCGATCCGCTGCACTTCCTGTCGCTGGCCGAGGCCTGGTTCCTGGCCGGACGCTCCGGCCAGGCCGCCGGGCGCCTCACCCGGACCCTGCGCGGGGAGGTGCAGTCCTACCTGGAGCTGGCCTGCGACTACGCGCGCTTCGGGCTGTGGCAGGAGGCCTTCGAGGTGCTGTCCCTGTACGCCCAGCCCGACGCCATGGCCTGCTACCACCTGGGCTACTACGCCGAGAAGCTGGGGCGCAAGGATGCCCGCGCTTTCTACCGCCAGGGCCAGGCGGCCGATCCGGCGTTCGTGTTCCCCCACCGCCTGGAGTCGGAGCGGGTGCTGCGCCGCGCCCTGCA
>CAZMWZ010000231.1:1475-4514 GCA_964570045.1 uncultured Spirochaetaceae bacterium | reverse complement strand
GATGCGGCTTCGAGCGGCCGCCGGCAGCCAGGAGCCGTCGGAGTCCACCAGCACCAGCTCCGCCCCACCCAGCATCCCGGGCGGCAGCTCCTCCGCGCAGACCAGGAGGCGTTCCGCCACCCCGGCCTGCCGGAACAGCAGGAGCGCCTCCGGCCTCCATGCCAGTTCGGCGCGCGGGACGGGAACCCAGGGAACCACGAGCGTGCCGGGGCCGGCATCCAGGGAGTGCAGGAAAGCGTACCCGATGGAGGCTGCCAGGGAGTCCGCGTCCGCGGCCTGGCTGCCGATCACCAGACGCAGGGAAGCGGCGCGCGCGGGTCTGCGCAGAAGGCGGCGCCCGGTGCGCAATGACCGGTTAATCCGCCGGGCGCAGGAGGGGTTCAAGAAGTCCCCGCGCCGCTGCCGGGAGGCGCAGCAGCTTGTGACCGGAGGTTTGCCCCGATACGATCTGGAGGCTGCCGCGGGGCAGCCCCAGGCTTTTTGCCAGGAAATGCAGCAGCTCGCGGTTGGCCTCTCCTTTGCGCGGTTGGGCCTGCAGGCGCACCAGCAGCTCCTCCCCGCGCAGGCCCGCCAGCTGGTTGCGCCCGGCGTTGGGCAGCACCTTCACGCGCAAGAGCAGGCTGTCGCCGTCAAGGCGCAATGGCGGGCTCAATTCAGTTCATCCTCTTCCGCCGCCCCCATCCTGGCCAGGTCCTCCCGGTAGGCCTGGTCGAAGGCCGTTTCCAGCGCCGCGTTCACGCCGCGGCAGCGCTCCACCACCTGGCCGGCCCAGCGGATATATTCCAGACGCCGGCGCCGGCTCCAACCCACCGGCGGGCTGTTCAGGAGCGAGCGCAGGTTGCTGGTCTTGTCGGCGATCTTGAGCATCCGGGCCCGCGCCGACTTGCTCCCCGCCGTCTGGACCTGGAGCCGCTTGCGCTCCTGCCTGGGCAGGCTCTTGTCGTCGGTGACCTCCAGGACCAGGGCCAGGATGTCGGCGCCGAACTCCCGCTCCAGCTCCGCGGCCCCGGTCGCGGTGTCCTCCAGAATATCGTGCAGCAGCCCCGCGGCCACCAGCGCCGGGTCCCGGCCCTCGCCGGCCTCCGCCAGCAGCCGGGCCACTTCGGCCAGATGGTTCACGTACGGCTCGGCGGTCAGCCCCTTGCGGCGCTGCGCGGCGTGCTTGCGCGCGGCGAACTCCAGGGCGCGGACCACCAGCACCAGCTCACTGCCCACCTCCCGCCACCTCCTCAAACCCTAGAGGATGCCCAGCCGCTCCGGTAAGACTCCCAAAAATGATGACCAATCACTATAGCAGACGGCGGGGGGCCGGGATAGCTTGGAGCGCATGAACGAACAAAACGAGTTCAAGACCCTGCGGCTTCCGCCTGGCGTGAGGGAGCTTGCCTAGAAGCGGGTGATTTGCCATAGTAAGTGCAGACCACCCCAAGGAGGAGCCTCATGCCCGCTGTTCAGATCCGGCCTGACGTCTACTGGATCGGGGTCAACGACCGCACCACCGACCTGTTCGAAGGAATCTGGCCCATCGAGAAGGAGGGGGTCTCTTACAACTCCTACCTGATCCTCGACCGCAAGAAGGTGCTGATCGACCTGTCCAAGGCCCTGAAGACCGACGAGTTCTTCAACCAGATCCAGCAGCTCACGCCGCTCTCGGAGCTGGACTACATCGTGCTCAACCACCTGGAGCCGGACCACACCGGGGTCATCCTCACCCTGCGGCAGCTCGCCCCCCGGGCCGTGATCCTGGGCTCGGCCAAGATGAAGGAGATGCTGGCCTCCTTCTACAAGATCACGGAGAACGTCCGGGCGGTGGCCGAAGGCGAGGTCCTGGACATCGGCGCCCGGAAGCTCGAGTTCTTCAACGCCCCCTTCGTGCACTGGCCCGAGACCATGGTGACCTACGACGCCGCCGAGAAGATCCTGTTCTCCTGCGACGCCTTCGGCGGCTACGGGGCCCTGGTGGGGACTATCTTCGACGACGAATGCCGGAACCTCGGCTTCTACGAGCAGGAGTCCCTGCGCTACTACGTGAACATCGTGGCCAAGTTCAGCAAGCCGGTGCTCAACGCCATCGCCAAGTTGAGCGCCCTGGAGATCCGGATCATCGCCCCCTCCCACGGCCTCATCTGGCGGGCCAACCCCGGGCACATCGTGGAGCTGTACCGCAAGTGGGCCGGGTACGCCGCAGGCCCCACCGAAGTGGGCGTCACCCTGATCTACGGCTCCATGTACGGCAACACCGAGAAGGCGATGGACGTGGTGGCCCGCGGGATCGCCAGCCGCGGCGTGCCCCTCGCGATCTTCGACGCGGCCCGCACCCACGTGAGCTACATCCTGCCGGCCCTGTGGACCCAAGCCGGCGTGATGATCGGGGCGCCGACCTACGAGGGGGCCCTGTTCCCGCCGGTGCTGGACGTGCTCAATCACGCCGCGATCAAGCGGATCATGAACAAGAAGGCGGCCATGTTCGGCAGCTACGGCTGGAGCGGCGGGGCAGTGCGCAACGCCCGGCAGGTCATCGAGCCCCTGAAGTGGGAGCTCACCACCACGCTGGAGTTCGCCGGCTACCCCACGCACGAAGAGCTGGCCAAGGCCGAGCAGTTCGGCAAGGACTTCGCCGACGCGCTCAAGGGCGGCTGAGCACCGCCGGCAGCGGCTCGCGGGCGCCTAGCGCACGACCAGCTCGCCTTTCCAGTTGGAAACAGCCCCGAAATTGTTCACGTTGGTAAAGCCCAGCTCCTCCAGCGTCGCCTTGGCCGCGCTGGAGCGGTTGCCGGAGCGGCAGTAGACCACGATGCGCGCGTCCCGGTCCTGGGTGGGCAGGTTGTTCTGGATCACGTCAAAGGGAATGTTGACGGCCGAGGGGATGGCCCCTGCGCGGTACTCCTCGGCGGTGCGCACATCGACCAGGTAGAGGTTCGGCTGGCCGATGAGGCCGGCCAGCTCCTGCGAGCTCAGAGGTTGGGCGGCGAAGGCGGCGGCGGCCGCCAGGAGGAAGCCCAGTATTATCATGTTTTTCATATATATAAAATACCGATT
>CAZMWZ010000231.1:0-1375 GCA_964570045.1 uncultured Spirochaetaceae bacterium | reverse complement strand
CGGCCCTGGCCAGGATGCGCACGCCGAGGTCGGGGTCCCAGGCGGCCAGGAAAGACTCCCCTTCCCAGGAAAGACCGGCCAGGCCCCCGGTCAGGCAGAGGCTGAGGCCATAGGGTATTTTGGCGTCCAGCAGGCGGTGGCTCAGCGCCAGCTGGAAGCCCTCACGCACCTGGTCGGTGAACGGCTCGCCGTTGGCCTTGAGGTCAACCCAGAGCTCCGCTCCCTCGAACCGGCCCTCCCAGTCCTCGAAGAAGGTGTCGCGGCAGATAGTGAGCACGATCCGCCGGCCCTTGAGGAGAAACGGCCGGGCCTCCTCGAGGCGCCCCGGGCGCAGGCCCAGGAACTTCTGCTCGAAGGGCGTCAGGAAAACCTTGTCCTGGGCATACAGTTGGGCGCCGCGCTCGTCGAAGATGACCGCCCGGTTGACCAGGCTTGCCTTCCCACCGCTCGCCGCCGCCGCGAACCAGGTGCCCGCGCCGACGGCCACCCCGTACCGCCTGGCCAGCCCCCCGAACAGCTCTCGGACAGCGCGTTCGGCCAGGCCGGAGTTCAGCAGGAGCAGGTCCTCGAGGTTTCGGGCCAGGGGCTCACGCTCCAGGATGTGCCGCAGGGCTTGCTCCGGGGAGCCCGCCTTCCCGAGCAGTCCACCGTAGGGCAGGAGCGCCAGGAACGCCGCAGTGTACTCGGGGAACAGGATCAGGTCGGGGGCGAACGGTAGGCAGCGCCGGACCGCCCCCTGGATCCGGGCCACATAGGCGGCGGCGGAGGCCAGGTCGCCGGGGACCAGCGAGAGCTGCACGGCCGCTACGCGCAGCTCCCCCGGTGGGGCGGCCGCCGTCTGCGCAGCGAGCCCGGCCAACAGAATGAAAGCCAGCGCGGCCGGCGATAGCCTGGGCATGGAGGCCAGGATAGGAAAAGGCGGACAGACTGTCAACGCGTCGCGGCCGCGGGCCCTTTCCCTTGTATCGGCCGTTCTAATGGTGGTAGAGTGCCTCCCATGGAAAGCATGAAACGGACCGCCACCTGCGGCGAGCTAACGCAGGCCGGCATCGGCCGGGAGGTGACCCTGAACGGTTGGGTGCACCGCGTGCGCGATCACGGCGGGATCAAGTTCATCGACCTGCGGGACCGCTACGGGCTGACCCAGGTGGTCGTGGACGCGGACGCCCCGCTCCAGCTCAAGGAGGCGGCGGCCGAGCTCAAGCACGAGTACACGGTGGCCGTCCAGGGGACCGTGCGCGCGCGCCCGCAGACCATGGTGAACCCGCATATGGCCACCGGCCAGGTCGAGGTCGCGGTCCGGCACTTGGCGGTTCTGGGCCGCTCGACGACCCTGCCGTTCCAGATCGACGAGCGCACCGACGCCCGCGAGGAG
>CAZMWZ010000230.1:0-4567 GCA_964570045.1 uncultured Spirochaetaceae bacterium | reverse complement strand
CGCGGTCGCGCTAGCCGAGGGCGGGACTCTGTCCCTGGGGCCCCGGCGCAACGTGCCTCTGGCCCTGCTGGCCCACCTGCACCCGGAGGTGCTCGCCGAGCTGGCCCTCCAGGCCGCGAAGAAGAAGCCGAGCCGCTACGACGGGCGCTTCCTGGTCCGGCAGCGCGACCCGGGGCGCGACACCTTCAGCGAGGTGCAGCGCGCGCTGTTAGCGAAGGTAGGGGACGGCGCCGTGGCAATGGAGAGGCTGTTCGTGCCTGGCGAGTCCTCCTACCTGATGGACCTGGAGCTGCGACGCCTCGTCGATCGCGGCTACCTGGGGGAGGCCGGCTTCACGCCGACGGACGCCGCGCACGTGCTGGGCTTCCAGAGCTCCTGGTCCCTGCCGGCCGCCCGCGCGGGCGCGGAGATCCTGGCGCGGCGGGCGGGGGTCGACGCGGTGGAGTTTTGCAGGCTGGTCGTGCGGCAGGTCACCCTGCAGGCCGGCAGGGCCATCCTCGCCGCGGCCCTGGCCGAAGCCCACGGTCTGCGCCTGGAGGAGCACGAGCGTGTCCGTTCCCAGCTGGTGGACCGTGCGCTGTTGGCCGACGGGAAACCGGACGGGCTGGTGAGCGTGCGCCTGACCCTGAACCGGCCGCTGGTGGCGATCGGCGCGCCCGTCCGCACCTACTACCCGGCCGTCGCCGAGTCCCTGCACACCCGTCTGGCGGTCCCGCCGCATGCGGAGGTGGCCAACGCGGTGGGGGCCGTGGTGGGCAGCGTGATGCAGACGGTGCGCGCGCTGGTCGCGCCCCTGGAGCAGGAACAGGGTTTCCGGGTGCATTTGCCCGAGGAGGTCAAGGACTTCACGGAGCTGGAGCCTGCCGTACAGCACGCCCGCGAGGAGGCCTCCCGCATCGCGGAGGCGCTGGCGCTGCGGGCCGGCGCAGCCTCGGTACAGGTCACCGTGACGCGCCGGGATCACACCGTGGAAGCCTCAGGGGACGTGATTTTCCTGGCCAGCGAGGTATCGGCCACGGCCACCGGCCGGCCGCGACTGGCCCACGAGTCCGCGGACTGACCGCAGTTAGTCTTCCACGATCAGGTTGCGCAGCTCGTCCTTGTCGCCTGCGCGCACCGGGAACTGCGCCGCGATCAGCTCGCCGCAGCGCGTTACCGCGTTGCACAGGCCTTCCGCCCGCCGGCCTTCCCGGATGCCCCGGAGCACCAGGTCCACCACCTGCTGCCAGGTCTCCGGCGCCACCTTGGCATTGATCCCCTTGTCGGCCAGCACGGCGGCCCTGCGTTCGAACACCGAAACGAAGATCAGGACTCCGGTCCGGTCGCGGGTCTCCGCCAGGCGGTGGCGGAAGAAGGCCGTCAGGGCCGCCTCCCCGACCTCCTCGACCATGTCCGCCTGGGAGATGAACAGCCGCTTCAGCCCTGGGACCGCGCGGAGCAGCTCGTGGAGCACCAGGAAGCTGACCGCGAACACGGCGGGGAACACCCAGAGGTCCAGCAGGCTCAGTGTCCCCCACGGCTTGAAAATGGAATCCGCGGCGGTGAGCGCCGCGGCGATCACCACGCTGAGAACCAGGGCGCCCAGAAGCGTCGCGCTCGGGTAGTGGTAGCTGGCGGAGACTACCATGGGCACGATCTCGCCGGAGGTGCTTTTTTCCACTTCCTGCACGCAGCGGCTGACCCGTTCCCGCTCCCCTGCGTTCAGGAATCGGCTTGCCAGTTTTTTCATCGGGGCACCTCCTGTTACCAGTGTCCGGAGGCACCGCCCCCGCCGAAACCGCCGCCGCCCCCCGAGAAGCCGCCGCCGCCGGAGGAGAATCCGCCTCCCGAAAAGCCGCCCGGCCAGAAGCCGCCGCCGCGGCGCCCCCGCCCCCCGCCGAAGCCGAAGAGGCTTGGCAGGATCAGCCCGCCCGCGAAGCCCAATGGGATCATGAGCAGGGTCAGGAGGCCGATGGGAAAGGCCAGCATGCTGGCCAGCGGCAATAGCGCCCCGCCGGCCACCCCACCGAAGATGCGGCGCCGGGAGCCGATCACCGCGGCGATGATGGCCACGATGGCCATGGGTATCAGGGAGCGGCTGCGGCCGGGGGTGGCGGCCGGCCGGCCGGTGCCCTTGTACTCCCCCTTGACCGTCGCGATGATCGCGTCGGTGGCCTGCAGGAAGCCCTCGTCGAAGCGCCCGGCCTTGAAGCTAGGGACGATGATCTGGTCCACGATCCTTCCTGCCAGCAGGTCGGTCAGCCGCCCTTCCAGGCCGTAGCCCACCTCGATGCGCACATCGCGATCATCACGGGCCACCAGCAGGATCGCGCCGTTGTCGTTCTCGGCGGTGCCGATCTTCCAGGCTTCGGCCACCCGGATGGAGAAGCCTTCCAGGTCCTCGCCTTCCAGGCCCGGTACGGTGAGCACGGCCACCTGGGTGGAATCCGAGGCCTCCAGCTCCTCCAGTTTCTGGGCGATCGCCTGCTCCGCCGAGGAGGAGATCATGTCCGCGTAGTCGTTCACTCGTCCCGTGAGGGGAGGGACCTCCAGGGCGGACAGCGCCGCGCCGGCCGCCAGCTGGGCGAACACGACTACTGATAACAGAGCGCGCCGGGACGCCATGGGCTCAGAACTGGACCTTGGGCGCTTCTCGGGACGCCTCGTCCGCCTGGTAATACTCCTTGCGCTGCAGGTGCAGCAGCAGGTTGTTGGTCAGGGAGTAGGGGAAGCTGCGGATGGAGAAGTTGAAGCGCTCCACCGCCTCGTTGTAGCGCTGGCGCGCCACGCTGATCCGGTTCTCAGTGCCTTCCAGCTGGTTTTGCAGGTCGCGGAAGTTCTGGCTGGCCTGAAGCTGGGGATAGGCCTCGGCCACCACCAGGAGGCGGGAGAGGGTAGAGGAGAGTTCCCCCTGCGCGGCCCGGTACTTTTCCATGGCCTGCACGTCGCCCAGGTTCTCGGCCTTGAGCGTGATCGAGGTGGCCCTGGCCCGCGCCGAGATGACCGCTTCCAGGGTTTCCCGCTCGTGGGAGGCATAGCCCTTGACCGTGGCCACGAGGTTGGGGATCAGGTCGGCCCTGCGTTGCAGCTGGCTGTCCAGGTCGCCCCAGGCCTTGAATACGGCCTCTTCATTGCCCTGCAGCAGGTTGTAGCCGCAGGAGGAAAGAACCACCGCCGCCAGACTCACCAGCAACCAGCGCACCCAGCTTTTTCCCATGTTCACCTCCACAGGATCCAATTTACGAAAAGCGGCGGATTGTTTCAAGGCTTTCCCAAGCCTACCGATCGTGACATACTGAAAGCATGCTCCGGCAATTCCTGCTCAGGCTCATCCTGGAGGAGGCGATCCGTCGAGAGGAGGAAGCCTACCGCTATTACGAGGCGGCCCTGGAGCCGGTCCGGGAGCCGGCGGCCCGTAAACTGCTGCGCCGGCTGTGCGCGGAGGAGCTGCGCCACCGCCTGAAGCTGGAAGAGCTGCAGCGCCACGGGGAGACGGACCTCGCCGTGGAGGCGGTGAACGCGATGGAGGAGGAGCTGCTCGTGGACGCCGCGCCGGCGCCCGGGTCACTCGCGCCGGCGGCCGACTTGGCCGATCTGCGGCCCGCGGACGTCTGGCGCCTGGCTCTGCGCAAGGAGCGGCTGGCGGTCGCGCACTACGGGCTGCTCTCCCGCAAGGTCGCGCTGCGCCTGCCGCGGCGGGTTTTCGCCTTCCTGGCGGCACAAGAGAGCCGCCACGTGAAGTGGGTCCTCTCAGCGCTGGAGGCTCAGGCATGAGACGCGTAAAATGCTTCGCCGAGGAGGCCGCCCGCATCGGGGCCTACCGGACACTGGACGCGGGCCCGCGGGTCATCGAGGTGGCCCGCGTCACCGGAACGGTCGACAAGTGCGGCGAGCTGGACGGCCGCTTCCGCCTTCTCGGGCGCCGGCGCGACCGCCGCGAGCGCTTTCGCCGCCGCAGCCTGGAGCAGGCCAACCTGGCGATCACTTCCCTGCCGCCGATCGCCGCCTACCTGCTGTCCGGCGAGTACTACGTCATCGACGGCAACCGCCGGGTGGCCGCGGCGCTGCAGCAAGGCCTTGAGTACCTGGACGCCCACGTGACGGAGTGCATCCCCCTGGCCGATCGCGCCGCCCTGGAGGGGGCCTCCTCCCGCAGGCGCTTCGAACAGGAGACGGGGCTGAAGAGCGTGCGTCTGGCCTACGAGCGCGGCTACGCCACGCTCCTGGAGGAGGTTGCCGCCTATCAAGGCCTCGGGGAGGCGGAGCTCGCTGCGCGCGAGCGGGCGCGGCGGTGGCTCTCCGATTTTTTCCGCCCCGCCTGCGCGCTGCTCCGGTCCTCGGCCCTGGCGCGGCGCTTCCCCGGTGCCGAGCCGGCCGACCTGTTCGTGACGGTCTCCCGCTTCTATCGCGACCTGATGGGCGGCTACCCGCCGGGAGCCTCCTACGCGACGCTCCTTTCCGGGTTCAGCTTCGCCGAACGGGTTTCCGCCCCAAGGCCTCTTCGCGCCGCCCCCTACCGCTTGCTGCTGAGGCTGCTGGGCGCCAAAGCATGATCGACCGCCTGGAACACATCCGCAATCGCCTTAAG
>CAZMWZ010000229.1:2411-4577 GCA_964570045.1 uncultured Spirochaetaceae bacterium | reverse complement strand
CACCCACTCCGGGTGGGTCGAGGTACGGCCGGCGTAGGCCCTGCGCGCGGCCGGCATGGCTACTGGTTCACCTCTACGATGGCGTTCTCGTCGGTCTCGCTGCCCTCCAGGGCAGCGAAGCCCATCAGGGCAGCAGGTCCAGCAGCAGGCGGCAGAGGATCAGCTGCCCGGCGGAGCTCAGGTGCAGCCCGTCGGGCTCCAGCGCCGCCCCGCCCAGGGCTTCGAGTCGAGCCGCCAGGTCCGCCAGGGCGAGCTTCCTGCGCGCCGAGAGCTCGCGAATGAGCCGGTTGGCGGCGGCCAGGATCGCCGCCTCATAGCGGTTGCCCGATTCCGGGAAGAAGGCAGTGAAGCGGGCGTTGTCCGCGGGCGGCAGGGTGACCAGCACGATGCGCTTGCCGGCGGCCTGAAGGCGATCCGTGAGGATTTCCAGGTTGCGGCGGTACTCCTCCGGGCTGACCACCGGCAGCCCGGCAGCGAGCTGGCGGCAATCGTTGGTGCCGATGAACAGCACCACCCAGTCGAACTCCTGGTTGGCCACCGTGGAGTTGAAGCGCTCCAGCAGGCTGGCGGAGGTGTCGCCGGACACCGCGCAATCCAGGATGCGGCGCCGCGGGTCCGCCTGCCAGTAGCGGGCCAGGATGCGGGCCCAGCTCTCGCGGTCGCTCGTGATGGAGTCGCCCAACGCCAATATCGTTACCGGGCGTTCCAGGGGGGGGTCCGCGCGGCGGGGGAGTGAGGCGGCCAGCCGGCCCACGTTCTCCCGATAGCGCCGGTCGATGCGGGCCAGCTCCCCGCGGCGCACCCCGTAGATGCGGGCGATGGAGCCCAGGTCCTCGTCCTCCACCAGCAGGTGCAGCCACTTGTGCAGGTTGAACTTGTGCATGAACTCCAGCGGATAGGGCAGTTGGCTCATGCAGCGCAGTTTCAACCCGGCGGGCGCCGCTGTCAACTCGGCCGCCGCTGCGGGTGGCGCTGCGGCTGTCGCGGGCGCTGGACGCACCCCGGTTTGCCTTGACAGCCGCCGCGCGGCTTTTTAGTATCGCCCGAGAGGTGAGTGAATGATCAAACTGGGATTCGTCAGCGCGGTGGTCGCGGACTTGAGCTTAGAGGCCACGGTGGACCTGGCCGCGGAGAAGGGCTTCGATTGCGTGGAGATGCTCTGCTGGCCCGTGGGCAAGGCGGAGCGGCGGTACGCGGGGGTCACCCACATCGACGTGGCCGCCCTGGACGAGCGGCGGGCGGCGGAGATCCGCCAGTATTGCGAAAAAAAGAAGGTGGCCATCTCGGCTCTGGGCTACTACCCCAACCCCTTGGAGGCCGGCCCGCAGGCCGAGGTGTACCGGGAGCACTTCCTCAAGGTGATCGACGCCTCCGCCCGGCTGGGCATAGGCATCGCCAACACCTTCGTCGGGCGCGACCACACCCGGGGCTTGGAGGAGAACTTCCAGCTTTTCGAGAAGGTCTGGCCGGCCATCGTGAAGCACGCCGAGCAGAAGAAGGTGAAGATCGGCATCGAGAACTGCCCGATGCTGTTCTCCCGCGACGAGTGGCCGGGCGGCAAGAACCTGGCCATCAGCCCGGCGGTCTGGCGGCGGATGTTCCAGCTCATCCCCTCCGCCAACTTCGGGCTGAACTACGATCCTTCCCACATGGTTTGGCAGCAGATGGACTACATCCGGCCGATCCACGAGTTCAAGGAGCGGATCTTCCACGTGCACATCAAGGACGCCAAGGTCCTGCCGGAAAAACTGGCCGAAGTGGGCATCCTGGCCACGCCGCTGGAGTACCATGCGCCCAAGCTGCCCGGGCTGGGGGACGTGGACTGGGGCAGGTTCTTCTCCGCCCTGACCGACATCCGGTACAATGGTTCGGCCTGCATCGAGGTGGAGGACCGGGCCTTCGAGGATTCGCTGGAGGCCCGCAAGGGCTCGCTGGTCCAGAGCCGCAACTACGTGAAGCAGTTCCTGAGCCTGGCCTGACGGCTCACGCGCTCCGGCTACCGGGCTTTGGCGATAGGGTCCACCACGGATAGGAATGGGAAGCGGTGGAAGTCCATGTCGCGCGTGTAGACCTCGCGGACCCCGTGCTCCTTCATCAGGACGGCCGTATGCATGACGAAGACCAGGTTACCGCAGACCTCGGGAACCACCGAGAGGGTTTCGCGCA
>CAZMWZ010000229.1:0-2311 GCA_964570045.1 uncultured Spirochaetaceae bacterium | reverse complement strand
CGCGCAGGAACTCGTACAAGATCCCCCAGGTGACATACCAGGCTCCGCTCTGCCTTCGCCACGCTTCCACCAACCGCCGCGCCGCTTCGTGCTCCGGGGCATGCTGGTCTGCTGCGTACAGAAGGATATTGGTGTCCACCATGAACATCAGCCGCGCCCCATAACGTCGTAGAGCAGGTCTCGCTTCGCGATGTCGACCAGGGACCCTTCCCCGTCGAACCGCGGCAGCGGCAGGAGCTCCGGCGCCGGCGTTTTCTGCTGCAGCAGGTCGCGCAGCGCGCTTTCCACGAGCGCGGACATGGGCTTGCCTCGGCGCGCCGCCTCCTCTTTAAGCTTCCGCATCAGGGACTCACTGATATTCAGCGTGGTCTTCATTATGGCTATATGGTCAAGCTGCCTCACGACCCGCAGAGTTGTGCTGGAAATTTTTCTTGACAGAAATCATATATAATATATGATATAGGTCTTCATCCATGGAACCCGCCCAGTCGGTGATCGCCAGTAGATCTTCCCTGAGCGAGCAGGTGCGTAACCACATCCTGGCCCGGATCGCCACCGGGCAGTTTCCCCCCGGCCACAAGATCGTCGAAGCCCGCATCGCCGAGGAGCTGCACGTGAGCACCATCCCCGTGCGGGAGGCGATCCGCGAGCTGGTGGCCAGGCGAGTACTGGAGTACCTGGTCCACCGGGGGGCGCGGGTCCGGGAAGTCAGCATGGTGGAAACGATCGACGCGCTGCGGGTCAAGGCGGTGCTGGAGGCGCTGGCCGCGCGCCTGGCCGGGCCCAGGCTCATGCCGCTGGTGCCCAGGCTGCGCTCCTACATCCAGCTCATCCTGGATTCCGCGGCGAGACATGATTTCGTGGAGTTCCAGGACCAGAACCAGCATTTTCACCGGACGATCGTCGAGGCCTCCGGGAACCAGATCCTGCTGGCCCAGTGGGATTCCCTGGCCTTCGAGGTGCGCACCCGCTTCCTTCTGGATTACCTCCAGGCCGTGGACCCGCAGGTCCTGGCCCGGGAGCACGCGGACATGCTGCGCGCCATCGAGGACGGGGAGACTGAAGCCGTGGCCGCGCTGCTGATGTCCCACGCCAATCACCTGGTGGAGTATCTGGAGCGGCAGATGTCGGACAACGGAGCGGATAGCAGCCCAACCGGCGCCCCGAGGGCGCCGAGACCATAACGAGGAGCAGCGTATGAGCCAGATTAAGTACCCCCATCTGTTCACTCCGATCCGCATCGGGAACTTCGAGGTGCCCAACCGGGTCTGCTGCGTGCCGACCGACATTTCCTCGGCCAACCCCGACGGGTCGGTGAACCAGCGGGTGATCACCTACTACGAGGAGATTGCCAAGGGCGGGTGCGGCTTCATCATCGTCGGGGCCTCCACCCCGGACAAGAAGACCGGGCGGCCGACCGTCACCTGCATCGCCGTGGACGAGGACCCCATGATCCCCGGCCTGGCCACGCTGGCCGAGGCCATGCACCGGCACGGGGCCAAATGCTCGCTGGAAATCCAGCACCCGGGCCGGCAGGCGGCCTGGCCGCGCAAGGACCTGATCTCGGCCACGGACCAGGTGGCCGACCTCCCGGCCTCGGCCGGGCACGAGGTGGTGTACGCGGCGGCGGAGGCCCAGGGCAAGTCCATCCGGGCCATGAGCGTCGAGGAGATCTACGACCTGATCGACAAGTTCGCCGAAGGGGCCTGGCGCCTGCAGTCGGCGGGCTTCGACTCGGTGGAGCTGCACGCGGCGCACGGCTACCTGATCGCCCAGTTCATGAGCCCCTACGTGAACAAGCGCAACGACCGCTTCGGCGGTTCTTTTCTGGGCCGGATGCGCCTCCCCCTGGAGATCATCCACGCCATCCAGCACAAGTGCGGCCCGGACTTTCCCATCGGCATCCGCTACTCGGGGGAGGAGCACGTCGAGGGGGGCCGGGTGCTGGAGGAGAGCGCGCGGGCGGCCAAGCTGTTCGAGGAGCACGGGCTGGCCTTCCTGGACATCAGCGCGGGCATCTTCGAAGCGCCCGGTCCGACCATGGACCCGATGTACTACCCGCAGGGCTGGAACACCTACACGGCCGAGGAGGTCAAGAAGCACGTGAGGATACCGGTGATCACCAGCCACACCCTGCGCGACCCGGACTACTGCGAGAAGATCCTGGCCGAGGGCAGGACCGACCTGGTCGGCCTGTGCCGGCAGATGGTGGCCGACCCCTACTGGGCCAACAAGGCCAAGGCGGGGCAGAAGGAGGAGATCCGCAAGTGCATCTCCTGCCTGGTGGGCTGCTGGCAGGAGTCGCTGATGA
>CAZMWZ010000228.1:0-4592 GCA_964570045.1 uncultured Spirochaetaceae bacterium | reverse complement strand
GCAATCAGCCATCGCAAGTTTTTTTTCATAGACGAATCCCCTTTGGATCGATCGAAATCCATACCGCCAGCCCGGTCGGCGTCGGCACGATGACGAGCGCGGCCCGCGGTTCTTTTTGCGGCCTGCCGCGATCCGGACTCAGGAACAGCGAGCCAAGTATCCCCGCCCCGCCCCCGGCCCACAGGGTATAAGCGAGGACGCTATAGATCACGTTTTGGGTACGGGCGCTGAGATAGGAATTATAGAAATCCCCGGTGTCGGCCGACGCGGCCAGGTAGTCCTTGTACCGGTCCTCGGCCAGCTCCCGGGTGTTCAACGCTATGGACTGGAACAGGCTGCCGGCGGCGACCAGGGCGGTCCCCCCGGCCATCAGCCAGCGGTCCCGCGGCCCGGACAGGATCGGCGTCCTGTCGCCGGGCAGCAGCGAGGCACACACCAGCCCTGCCCCGCCCAGGCCCCAGAACGAGTAGCTCAGGATGCGGGAGGTGAGGTACCAGGCGTGTCCGGCCTCGTAGCGCTTCCGGAAGTCCTCGATGTCGGCGGCGGCCTGCAGGTAGTCCTGGTACAGCTTCTCGTTCGTGTAATATTGGTTGCCGGCCAGCAGGCCCAGGACATTTCCAGAAAGGATCAGGGACCAGGAGGCAGCGAACATGGCCTTTCCGGCTCGGGACAGAACGTAGGTTTCCTGGGGGTACTTGAAAACGGCCGCCGCGACGGCCGTCGCGCCACCCGCCCACAGGCCGTCCGCGCCCAGGCCCAGGGCAAGATGACCGGTGTATGCCCAGGCGTATGCCGAATAGGAATCTTGTACGTCGGCCGCAGCTTGCAGGTAACTGGTGTAGGCCTCCTCGCTGGTCTGCTGCAGCTCGAAGCTTATGGCGGAGGCGATGCTGGCGACCTGCATGGCAATGGCCCCGGTGTTGGCCAGCCTGGCCGCTTTGCCGGCCCGCTGTTCCGGCGTGAGCGCCGCGGCTGACGCGGGGGTCTTCGGCCGCCGGGGTCGCCGAGGCTGCCGGCGCCGGGGTTCCTCGCCGGCGACCTCTCCGGGCTGCGCCCCTGCAGTCGCCTCCGCGACCGGCCCCTCTTCCTGCCCCGCCACCGTTTCCTTCCCCTCGGCGGTCAGCCCGGCGGCGACCGCGGGCAGGGCCCCTGCGACCAGGGACAGGGTCAGGCCCAGGCAGACCTGCTCCAGCTCCTGCTCCCCGGCTGCGCCGCGGGTATCCGCAGCCAGGATCTGGCCCGTATTGATGTCGATGATCTTGGCGTTGACGATGAGCCTCCTGCCCAATCCGACCACCTCGCCCACGACGATCTGTCCGGCCGCGAGCAGCTTGCCGATCCGGATGGCGCAATCCTCCTCCGCGCAGTCGGCCAGGGCCGCTTCCTGGGCCTGCAGGATCCGGTCCCGCTCGGCCTGGCTCACTACTGTCAGGACCCCTGTCTTCACCAGGGCGCTCTCCACGAAGGCCGCGGCGCTGCGGGCCACGGCGACGGATGCCTCTACGGCTTGGAACGGGAGTACGGCTACGACGGGCTTCGCCGCTGCCTCCTGGCCGGCCAGCGGCAGGGCCGAGAAGGCCAGGCAGTATAGCGCCAGGAGCGGGCTGCGTAGGGGGGGTTTTTTCACCTTACTCCCATTTTCGCGCTTTACGCCGTATTGTTTAGAATTATATCGCAGAAGGGTCCGGTCGCAATGCCAGCTGGCGGTGCCGCCTGCCAGCTTCGGCATACTTCACGGCTACCGTGAGATGCCGCGCCAGGGTCTCCTCCGGCAGCTTCCTCACCAGGCGCGCGGGGACCCCGGCCATGAGGGAGAAGGGCTCGATCCGGGCATTCTCTCGCACCAGGGAACCCGCCGCGATCACGCTGCCGCGCCCGATGAACGCACCCGACAGGATGATCGCGCCCATCCCGATCAGGCAGCCGCTCTCCACGGTGCAGGCGTGCACGATAGCCCCGTGCCCCACGGTGACGTGGTCGGCGATGGCGCAGGGCCGGTCGGTCTCGACGTGCACGATGGCGCCGTCCTGGATGTTGGTGTTCTCGCCAATGGAGATGACATTCAGGTCCGCCCGCAGCACGCAGTTGTACCAGATCGAAACCCCCGCGGCCAGGCGGACGTCCCCCAGTATGCGGGCGCCGGCGCCCATGAAGACGTCCGGACCGTACGAGGGGGTCCCGCTCAGAAAGCTCTCGGGAAGCAGTGACTCGGGCATCTCCCGATTTTACCTTTTCGCGGTTTTATGGCAAGATGGTCCGCCATGAGCTGGCTGCCGATCCTGCTTGCCTTCGTGGGTTCCTCTGTCCTCAACATTTCCCAGGCCGGCCAGAAGCTCGGCCTGGCGCTTATGCGCCGCAACCGGCTGCGCGGCGGCCTGCTGTGGACCGGTAGCCTCCTGGGCACCTCGGTCGCGGCTTTGATCGGCTGGTACGCGGTCTCCATCGGCAGCGCCTCCCTGGTAGGGGCCATGATGGGCTCCGGACTGGCCTCCCTCACCGTGTTCTCCGCTCTTGTCTTGAAAGAGAAGATCCGCGGCCGTGAAATCATCGGGATCGCACTCCTGGTGGGCTCGGGCGCTCTGATCGGGCTGTTCCATCGGCAGCGCCCGGCCGTAGAACCGTCCCTGCTCCGGCTGTTCCTGTTCCTGGGGTCCTTGAGCTTCGCCGCCTCGCTGTCGTGGCTGGCCGCGCGCCGGCGCAGCCGCATCGTCGGGCCGATCATCGCCGGGTTCGCCGGCGCGCTGGGCGGCTTCGTGCCCCTGTTCCAGAAGGCGGCCAGCTCGGCGACGGGGCGCGGCTTCTCCTTCCTGGCCGAAGTCCTGGAGGAGGGACACTGGGCCCTGGCTGTGGCCGGCCCTTTCACCCTGCTTTGGGTCGCCCTCTCGGCCGCCTCCATGGTCGTGATCCAGTTCGCCTACCGGCACGACCGCGCGGTCCGGCTGATCCCCTACTTCACCTCCTGCAGCATCCTGGTGCCGGTGATCGGGGGGGGGCTTGGCCTCGGGGAGCGGCTGCACGCGCTGCAATGGGTCGGTGTCGCCCTGATCCTGGCTGGCCTGCTGCTGCTCACGCTGCCGGGGGCGGAGGATTCGCCTTGACGCACCCTCGCGCGACGCTATAATAGGGGCCATGCGTCTGCTAATGATCGACGACGACCTGGACATGGTGTCCAGCGTGCGCACCGTCATGGAGAGTGCGGGTTGGGAAGTGTCCAGCGCGGCCAACGGCGCCGAAGGCGTTGAAAGAGCCCGCGAGCTGCTGCCGGACCTGATCATCCTCGACATCCTCATGCCCCGCAAGGACGGCTTGACCACCTACGAGGAGCTGCGCGCGGAGGAGCCACTCCGCGCCATCCCGATCATCGTGCTTACCTCGGTCAGCGAAAAGCTGGGATTCAGCTTCTCCGCCGCCGACATGGCCGATCACTACGGCCACCAACCGGAGGCCTTTTTGCAGAAGCCCTTCGAACCCCAACGGCTGATCCAGACCGCAGAAAGGCTTACCCGGCCCCGCGGCTGAAGGGAGTCGCCCCGACCATGCGCAAGGTCCTCGCGGTCATCCTCATCCTGGTGCTGGTCATGCCCCTGCTGTATGCCGCGCTGACGCTGTTCTCGGTGAGCGGCTGGGTGTTGAAGCGCTCGTTCTACCGGGAGCTGCTCGCGGAGGAGAGGCTGTACGCGGCGCTGCTGGCCGATGCCCGTCGGCAGAAGGACAGGCCGTGGGAGGTCGGCGATTGGGTTGGTCCGGGCGCGCTGGAAGGCGTGCCCAAGGAAGCCCTGGCCAAAGCTTTGACGCAGACCGTGAGCGCCGGCTATTTGCGGAACCAGGCCGTTGCCGCCGTGGACGCCCTCTTCGACGTGTTGGAGGGGCGAGTGAGCGCGACGGAGCTCGCCCTCGACCTGCGGCCGTTGAAGGCCAGCCTGCGCGGCGATTCCCGCCAGGCCTTCGCCCGTGCCCTGGCGGAGGCCCTCCCCGCCTGCCGCACCGGCCAGGACCCGCTCGAGCCGGGGTCCCGCCTGCTGGCCTGCCGCCCGGTCGGGATGCCGCTGGAGAGGGCGGCCCAGCTCATTTCCGCCGCCCTGCCCGGGGCGCTGGACCGCGTGCCGGACCGCTACCCTCTCACCCCCGAGCCGCACTTCCTTGGCTGGGCCGGCCCGGTGGCCGGCGCGCGCTTGGCCTGGGCGGCCGTGATTTTGGGGCTGATCGCCGCTGCCTTCTGGCTAGGGGCGGCCTTCCTGGGGGGGCGCAACCGCGCGGAAGTCACCGCCTTCCTGGGCTGGTCTCTGCTGGCCCCCGCGCTCCTCACCCTGGCGGTCGGCCTGGGGGTGCGCTTCGCCTTCCTGGGCGAGTGGCTGCTGCGCGCTCCGCCGCACGAGCTTTGGGCCTCGCGCCAGCTCGCCGCGGCGCTGGCTGAAGCGCTGCGCCCCGTACTCCAGGCGGTTTCCAGGGGATTCCTGATCACCGGGGCGATCACCCTGGGCCTGTCCCTCGGCTTGATCGCCTGGTGGCGTTCCATCCGCCCCGAGGACTGAGCGCGCCCGCAACCTTGACTTTTCACGGTTCTCTTCCTATTCTCCGGTGCATGACCGCCA
>CAZMWZ010000227.1:0-4612 GCA_964570045.1 uncultured Spirochaetaceae bacterium | reverse complement strand
CCAGCACGCGCTCCTGGTCCCGCGCGGTCTGCAGGCGTTCGATGAACCACGTGCCGGCGTTGGACAGGGCTTTGTAGTCCAGGTCCACGGGGTTCTGCGTGGCCAGGAGGACCCCCACCCCGAAAGCCCTGGCCTGTTTGAGCAGCGTCAGCAGTGGGGCCTTGGACGGGGGATTGGCCACCGGCGGGAGGTAGCCGAAGATCTCGTCCATGTACAGCAGAGCCCGCAGGCTGGTGGTCCCCGACTGCGAGCGCATCCAGCCGACCACCTGCAGCAGCAGCAGGGAGACGAAAAACATCCGCTCGGCATCTCCCAGGTGGGAGATCGAGAAGATCGCCACCCGCGGCTTTCCTTTCGCGCCGTACAACATGCGGTCCAGGTCGATCGGCTCCCCCTCGGTCCAGGCCCTCATCGCGGGGGCGGCCAGGAAGTTGTTGAGCTTCATGGCCAGAGCCTGGCGGTCGCCGGCGGGAAAGAAGGACTCCAGGTCGAACACCCCGATGCGCTGGAAGGGTGGTGACTGGACCGCCTGGATGAGTCCGGCGATGTCCAGGCTGCGCCCCTGCCGCCAGGTCGCCTCCAGGACGGTGGAAAGCAGGATGTGCTCCCGGCTCTGCAGGGGGTCGGTATCCAGGCCCAGCAGGTCCAGGAGGCTCGCCACGGTGGTGATGACCCGCTCCCGCAGCAGGTCGGGGTCCTCGAGGATCGTCTTGGCGGGCGCGTCGAAGGAGTGCAGGATCGAGACTGGCACCCCGGCGCTGCTGCCCGGGGTGTAGATGACGAAATCGGCCGCTTCCCGCAGCCTTCGAATGCGGGCCCCGTCCTGCCCCCAGTCGGCCAGCCCCTTGCGCCACAGCGACGCCTGCTGTTCGGCGTACTGGGCGGGGGCGAGCGACTTCTTGCGGGCGTCGTCCTCGTTGATCCAAGGCAGGAAGTCCTCCGGCTTCAGGTCCGGAAAGGTGAGCAGGAGGTTGGCCAGGTCCCCCTTGGGGTCGATCACGATGGCCGGGATGGCGTCGATGGCCGCTTCCTCCAGCAGCCCGATGCACAGGCCGGTCTTGCCGCTGCCGGTCATGCCCACGCACACCGCGTGGGTCAGCAGGTCCTTCGAGTCATACAGGAGCAGGGGCCCGGCGCCTCCGGGTTCTGTCTGTCGACCCAGATAGAAGACCCCGAGTTTTTCAAACTGTTCCATTGAAGGGAACGTACCATGAGGAGGTGGGGTTGTCCAGAATGCCGGCGCGCCGGGTTTTCGAGGCCTGCGGGCTTATTTCTCTTTTTTGGCCTTCCGCTTGATGTCCTGGGAGTGGGCGCGCCTGTAGGTCTGGATGTCCTTGAAGCGGCCCTTCGAGTCGCGCACCGCGTAGAGCTTGTCTCCATTGCGCCCGGAGTGCGTGCCCAGGTAGAGCAGCGCCACCGGGCTGTCAAAACGTCGGGCCTCTTCAGCCCTCCCCGCACCGCCCGTCGGCCAGGTACTCCTTGACGGCGCGCAGGAACTCCTCTCCGTAGGCCTCTAGCTTCCGCTCCCCCACGCCGGGGCAGCGCAGGAACGCGGCGCGCGTGGCCGGCTGGCTGGCGGCGATCGCGCGGAGGGTCTTGTCGCTGAACACCACGTACGGAGGAACGTCGCGGGCCTGCGCCAGGCGCTTGCGCAGCCGCTTGAGGCACTGGAACAGTTCCTCGGCGTCGGCCCTCGGGACAGTGGAGTCCTCCTGGCCGCTGCGCTCATCGCGCCTGCCCGCAGGCGCAGAGTGCTCGGGACGGCGGGGAGCCAGGAAGCTCTCCTTGCCGGCGAGAAGAAGCCGCCCGCGGTCCGTGAGGCTGTACCCGGCCGTGCGCTCTTCGCCGCGCGCCAGGTAGCCCGCGGCGGCCAGGTCCTGGGCCAGCGAGAGCCAGAACGAGCGCGGCTCGCCGCTGCCCGCGCCGAAGGTGGGCAGGCGTTGATGCCCGCGCTCCACCACCTTGTCGGTGGCGTTGCCCGTCACGATGTCCGCCAGGTGATGAGCGCCGAAGCGCTCCCCGGTCCGGACCGCGGCCGACAGCAGCTTGCGGGCCTCGAGCGTTGCGTCCTCCAGGCTGACCTCCCCGGCGCACACGTCGCAGCGGCCGCAGTCCCCCTCGTAGGCCTCGTCGAAGTGGGCCAGGAGCTGCCGGCGGCGGCAGACGCCGGAGTCCACATAGCGCAGGACCTCCTTCAGCCGGGCCTCGGCCCGCTCCCGCTCCAGCGGGGATTCGGTGCGCTGGATGTGCCAGCGGATCGAGGCGATGTCCGCGGGGCCGAAGAACAGTGTGGTATCAGCCGGCTCCCCGTCCCGGGCCGCGCGGCCAGTCTCCTGGTAGTAGCCCTCCAGGCTGCGCGGCAGGTCCCCGTGCACCACCCAGCGTACGTTGGATTTGTCGATGCCCATGCCGAAGGCGATGGTGGCCACGACCACCGCCACCTCGTCGCGCACGAAGGCCTCCTGCCGGGTGTGCCGGGTTTCGTCGTCCAGCCCCGCGTGGTAGGCCACCGCGGCTACCCCCAGCCGGGCCAGGGATTCGGCCGTGGCTTCGGCGGCTTTGCGCGTGCCCCGGTACACGATTCCGGACTGCCCGGGATGTCGCGCCACGAAGTCGAGGATCTGTTTCTCCACTTCCTGCTTGCGCAGGACCCGGTAGAAGATCTCGGGGCGATCGAAGCTGGCCCGCACCACCAGGGGCTCCCGTAGGCCCAGCAGCCGCACCACGTCCGCCTGCACCTGCGGGGTAGCGGTGGCGGTGAAGGCGGCGATGGGCAGGCCGGGGAACTCCGGGCGCAGCAGGCCCAGGTTGCGGTAGTCCGGCCGGAACTCGTGGCCCCACTCCGAGATGCAGTGGGCCTCGTCCACGGCGATGAACGACAGGCCCAGGCGGCCCAGGGCGGCGCGGAACTCCGGCATGGCCAGCCGCTCGGGGGACACGTACAGCAGCTTCACGCGCCCCGCGGCCAGCTCCCGCCAGGTGGCCCGAGCCTCCTCGGCCCCCAGGGTGCTGTTCAGGAAGGCGGCCGGCACCCCGTTCTCCCGGGCGCCGTCCACCTGGTCCTTCATCAACGAGATCAACGGACTGACCACGACCGTGAAACCTTCGCGCAGCAGGGCCGGGAGCTGGTAGCAGAGGGACTTGCCGCCGCCGGTGGGCATGGCCGCGAACACGTCGCAGCCGGCCTCTACCGCTTCGATGATCCGGCGCTGGTTGGGTCGGAAGGAGTCGAAGCCGAAGAGCCTCTTGAGCTCGTCTTCCAGGCGGGCGGGGCCGGCAGCGGGGCTCACGACCGGAACCGGGGGGGCGCGGCGGTGCCCGCGAAGATCAGCAGGAAGCTGCCCGCCTGCAGCAACCCCCGCAGGTCGCTGCGCGCGGTGAGCCGCCTCAGCAGGTCCTTGTCTATTGGGGTCCGGTACCAGTCGATCTTCCGCTCCATCGCCAAACCATAGTGTGGGACGCTTGCAGGGTCAATATCGCAGCCGGGCTCCGGGTCGACCCCGCGCCTTCTTTCGTGCTACCCTGGGGCCCTGCCATGCAGACTCGCACCTTCGACCTGCTCACCCCGCACGTGGTCCTGGGCGCCGTGGAGTCCGCCTACGGCCTCAGCCTAGACGGCACGCTGTCGGTCTATCCCAGTTACGTGAACCGCGTGTACGGCCTGGCCACCGACGGCGGGGCGCCCTACGTAGCCAAGTTCTACCGCCCCGGGCGCTGGAGCGAGGAGGCGATCCTGGAGGAGCACCGCTTCGTGCTGGACTGCGCGGGCGAGGAGCTGCCGGTGGTGCCGCCCCTGGCCGACCGCGACGGCGCTACCCTGGCCTCCGTGACGGCCGACGAAGGGGATCGGGAGGAGACCTTCGACTTCGCGTTGTACCCGCGCAAAGGGGGGCGCTCCTTCGACGCGGAGTCCGACGAGGACTGGGTGCGGCTGGGCGCCCTGGTCGGACGCCTGCATGCCGTGGGCGCCCGGCTGCAGGCCGCCCACCGCCTGGCCTGCGTCCCTGAAGCCTCCACGGCCGCTTTCCTGGAGGAATTGGAGAGTGCCGGGGTAGTGCCGGCCAAGCATGCCGGGGAGTTCTTCGGCCTGGCCCGGGAGGCGCTTTCCGGGATCGTCCCCCTGTTTACGGGCGTGGCCCTGCAGCGCATCCACGGCGACTGCCACCGGGGAAACATCCTGGACCGCCCAGGTGAAGGGCTGCTGCTGATCGACTTCGACGACATGATGAGCGGCCCGGCCGTGCAGGACCTGTGGCTGCTGCTGCCCGACCGCGCGGGTGCCTCGCGGCGCGAGCTGGAGCTCATCCTGGAGGGCTACGAGGGCTTCTTCCCCTTCGCACGGGACAGCCTGCCGCTGATCGAGCCGCTGCGCCTGATGCGCCTGATTTATTACCTGGCCTGGTCGTCGCGCCAACGCGACGACCGGCGCTTCCGCGAGTCCAACCCGGGCTGGGGAGGGGAGGCGTTCTGGATCAAGGAGATCGAGGACCTGCGCGACCAGCTCGCCGCCATTGCGGAAGAGGACTGAAAGAGGCTACTCCCGCCGGTACAGGCGATCCACCGGCGAGCTGACCAGGCCTTGGCTCTCAGACATCCCCTTGAAGTAGGCCTT
>CAZMWZ010000226.1:0-4613 GCA_964570045.1 uncultured Spirochaetaceae bacterium | reverse complement strand
CCCGCAATCCCCGCCGCGGACCACGGCGTAGTACAGGTAGAGCTGGAGCAGCGCAGGGTGCAGCGCCGCCTTCAGCGAGCGGGCGCGAAAATCGAACAGGGCGGTGAGGCGGGTGATCCGCCGCAGCTCCTCGACGCGGAAGCGCCGCGCCGCTTGCGTGAAGGTTTGCAAGCCGCGCTTGCCCCGGATGCCCACGCGCTCGGCGGCCTCCGCGGCGCCGTAGTTGGACTGCAGCAGGCGCTGGAAGGCGAAGAGCCTGCGGAACTGCCCGGCCAGCACCGCCAGCAGCTGCACGGCGTCGGCGTCGCGGGAAAGCAGGATCTTGGCCAGCACCTCCAGGCCACCTTCCAGGTCACGGGCGGCCAACTTCTCGAAAAGGGTGAACACGGTCTCTTCTTTGCTGTGGTACAGGAGCCGCTCCACGTCGTCGTAGCCTACGCGCGCGCCCGGGCCGAAGAACAGGGCGAGCCTTTCGCAGGTGGCCGCGAGCTCCCGCGTGTTGTTTTCGACCATGTCCAGCAGAAAGTCCACGGCCGAAGGGTCGACCTGCAAGCCGCGCGTGTGGAAGAAATTGTTGACCCAGCCCTGCTTCTGGCTCTCGAACAGCTCCCAGAAGATGACCTTGTTCTCCCGGGATACCAGACGCTCGATGCGCTTGTCCACGCGGCCGACCTCCGCGGACAACAGCAGCAACGCGGTGTCGGGCGGGGGGTGGGCCGCATAGCCGCCCAGCAGCTCCATGTCCCGCTTGGTATTGAGCTCCTCGGCGTTGGCGAGCACCGCCACACGGAAGCCGGCGAACAGGGAGCCGTTGGCCAGCACCGCCAGCACCTTCGATAAGTCGGCCTCGAAGGGGTAGAAGCGGTGCACCTCGGGGGGCTCGCCACGCTCCTTGGCGATCCTTTCCAGCAGCCGCCGGACGAAGGCGTCCTTCTCGCCCTCCTCCGGGCCCAACAAGAGGTACAGTCCGCAGGCGTCCTTAGCCATAGGAGCGCAGCAGGAACTGCAGCCTGCCCAGCAGCCGCACGTTCTGCGTGTAGATGGGCGGGTAGGAGGGGTTTTCGGAGCGCAGTGCCACGCGGTTTTTCTCCAGAAAGAAGCGTTTCAGGGCCACCGCCTCGTCCACCAGGGCGACCACGATGTCCCCGTTGTCGGCGCTGGCCTGGTGGCGGATCAGGGTCAGGTCCCCGTCGAAGATGCCGGCGTCCTTCATGGAGTCCCCCTTGACCCGCAGGGCGAAGTACTTGCCCTTGGCCAGCATACCGGGTGGTACCAGCACGGCGCCCTCCATGTTCTCCTCGGCGAAAAGGGGCTTGCCGGCGGCCACCGCGCCCAGGATGGGGACGCTCTGGAAGCTGGAGTCCTCGTAGACCTCGTTGTCCCCGATCAGCTTGATGGCCCGCGACCGGTTCAGGATGCACTTGATGACTTCCTTCTTCTGCAGGGCCTTGAGGTGGTCGTAAGCCCCCTTCACGGAAACCTGCAGGTGCTCGGCGATCTCGCGGATGGTCGGCGGGTAGCGGAAGGTGCGGATGTAGTGCTTGATGAACTCCAGGACCTGCTTCTGCCGTTCGGTCAGGCCCTTCATCTGAAGTCCTTCACGTTGATCCCGTACTTCTTGATCTTGTTGTGCAGGTGCGAGGGAGTAATGCCCAGCGCCTCGCTGGCCCGGCTGATGCTGCCTCCCAGCTCCTCCAGCTTGCGCAGTAGGAACTCCCGCTCGAACTCGTCCTTGGCCTCGGAAAGCTTCATGGCCTCGAAACCCCGGTAGGCTTCATCCCGCTCGGGATCCTCGCGCAGCGTCAGATACCGCCGCACCGTGTCCGGCGTGATCAGCTCCCCTTCGGCCATAATCGTAACGCGCTCCACGAAGTTTTTCAACTCACGGATGTTGCCCGGCCAGGAATAGCGAGCCAGCACCTCCAGGGCCTCCGGGGCGATGCGCTGCGGGACCGCCGCACCGGCGCGCCGGAAGCGTTCCAGGAAGTAGGCGAGCAGCGGTTCCAGGTCCTCCTGGCGCTCGCGCAAGGCGGGCACTTGGATCGGGATCACGTTGATCCGGAAATACAAGTCCTCCCGAAAGCGCCCCAGGCGGATCTCCTCCTGGATATTGCGGTTGGTGGCCGCGATCAGGCGCACGTCCACATGCAGCGACAGCTCCCCGCCGACGCGCTCGAAGCGCAACTCCTGGATCACGCGCAGCACCTTGGCCTGGGTGGCCAGGGACATGTCGGCGATCTCGTCCAGGAAGATCGTGCCCCGGTGGGCCAGCTCGAACTTGCCCTTGCGCCTGTTAAAGGCGCCGGTGAAGGAGCCCTTCTCGTGGCCGAACAGCTCGCTCTCGATCAGGGTCTCGGGGATCGAGGCGCAGTTCACCTCCACGAACGGGCCGGCGGCCCTCCGGGAGAGGCGGTGCACCTCTCGGGCCACCAGTTCCTTGCCGGTGCCGTTCTCCCCCAGGATCAGGATGCGCGAGTCGCTCCCCGCGCTCTGCTCGATCAACTCGCGCACCCGCAGGATGCCCGGGGAGGAGCCGATCATCCGGTCCTCCTCGGCCAGCCCCGCCTTCAGGCTGCGGTTCTCCCTCTTCAACTCCTCCAGCTTCAGGGCGTTCTGCACGACCGTGATCGTCTTTTCCAGCGACAGCGGCTTTTCCAGGAAGTCGAAGGCCCCCAGCTTCACGGCCTGCACGGCCAGGTTGATATTGCCGTGCCCGGAGATCACGATCACCTCCACTTCCGGGTATTCCGCCTTGATGCGCTGGAGCACTTCGATGCCGCCCATGTTGGGCAGCCAGACGTCCAGGATGACCAGCTCCACCGGCTCGCTGCCCAGAAGGCGCAGCGCCTCGAAGCCGTCCTCGGCCACGGCGATCCGGTAGCCCTCGTCGCGCAGGCAGTCGGAGAGCACCAGGCGGATGCCCTCCTCGTCGTCCACGATCAGGATCAAACCCATCCGCTTCAACTCCCCATCGGCAGATCGATAACGAAGGTCGTGCCCACCCCGGCCTGGGTCTCGAGACGGATCGAACCGGCGTGGTCGAAAACGATCCGCTCCACGATGGTAAGCCCCAGCCCGGCGCCCTGCTTCTTCGTCGTGAAGTAGGGTCGGAATATCATATCCCGAATCTCCTCGGCAATCCCGCTGCCGGTGTCCCGCACCTGCAGGCGGCAGAAGCCCTTGCCCTCCTTGCTCACCACGGCCGAGGCCACCGAGATCCGCCCGCCGGCGGGCATGGCCTGGATGGCGTTCTGGAAAAGGTTGGCGAACAGCTGCTGGAGCTGGCTGCGGTCGGCGGTGATCACGCTGTCCGCCCCGACCCGGCTGCAGTCGATCGCCACGCTGGCGGTGGCGTACATCCCCGCCGCCTCCTCGGCCACCTCGCGCAGGCGGCAGGTTTCCGGCCTGGGCACCGGCAGGCGGGCGAAATCCCGGAAGTGGGTCAGCATGTCGTTGAGGTTGTCCACCTCGCGGATGATGGCCGCCACCGCCCCTTCCAGGATCCCGCGGAACTCCGCCGACTCGCCCGTGTACTTGCGCAATATCCGCTGGGCCGACAGCTTGATCGGAGTGAGGGGGTTCTTGATCTCGTGGGCCAGACGCTGGGCGATCTCCTGCCAGGCGGCGATCTTCTCGGCCTGCAGCAGCTTGGAGCGGGAGCGGGCGAGCTCGGAGACCATGCGGTTGAAGGAGTCGGCCAGCACGGCGAGCTCGTCGGTCGGCCGGGTCAGGATGCGGGTGGAGAAGTCCCCTTCGGCCACGCGCCGGGTGGCCTCCTCCAGGCTGACGATGGGCTGAACGACCTCCTCGGAAAGCAGGAAGCTCACCAGGATGCTCAGGAGGAATACCGGCAGCGAGAACAGCAGGTAGAAGATGATCAGGACCACCAGGAACAGGCGGTTGTAGCGGTTAAGCTGGTTGAAGCTCTCCTGCGAGGCGCTCAGGCCGGCGGCCTTCTGGTCGAAGCCCTCGGAAAGCGCGGTGCCTACCACCACCGTGTAGGTCCGCCCCGCGAGTGAGTGGAGCGCCGCGTGGCGCAGCAGGCTCACCTCACTTCGGTCCTCCTTGGGCAGGTACCCGGGGGCCGTTGGTGATGCGCGCAGGCGGCCCTCCCGCTGCCCCCGGAACAGGACCTCTGCCCCGTCAGTGTCGAACACCTGGATGAAATGCACCTGGGAGTTGGCCGTTTGCACGTTCTTCCACAGCCGCTCCGGGTTGCGCCCCAGGTCCTGCAGGATTGTGGGCACCAGCGGGCTGGAGTTGAAACGGGCCAGGTTCTCCACCAGGCCGTGGTAGTAGGCCAGCGACAGGTCCAGCCCCGCGGCGAGGGACTCGCCGATGCCGGCCCGCAGCCAGAAGCTGATGGTGGAGCCGATGAAGCTGATGGAGAGCAGCGCCTGCGGGACCGCGGACAGCAGCGCCACGAAGCCGAAGAACAGCAGGAGGCGTCCCTTCAACCGGGCCCCCGGCCGCCGGGCCGCTCGCTCCCGGGCCAGGCGCACCAGCTGGTAGACGATGATCGCCAGCAGGGCCAGGGGGAAGAGCACCAGCACGGCATACAGGACCTGGTTGGCCTGCCGGGCCGGGGCGGCCAGCCCCGCCAGGATCTGCTG
>CAZMWZ010000225.1:1331-4615 GCA_964570045.1 uncultured Spirochaetaceae bacterium | reverse complement strand
TGCAGGACCTCGAAAAAGCGGTATTCCCGATCCCCGCTGATCGCGAACAGAAAGGAGAGAGGGCGGTCCTTCTTCAGGCTCTCGGAGAGCAGATCGGTCCGCAGCTGGAGATAGCCGATGACCGTCGAGGCCAGGACCACGGCGATGATCAACCCCAGCACCACCAGGCTCTTATCCCACCCGCGCTTGCGTCGCAGCATGCCCCTTCAACTCCTCGTACAGCGCCAGGGCGGGGGGCGCGATCGCGCGGCCCTCCCGGCGCAGATGCTCGGCCACGCGCTCCGTAACCCAGGCGGTCTGTTCGTCCAGGCCCAGAGCCAGCACCCGCCGGCGCACGCCCGCCTTCAGGAAACCCCGCCCGGGCTCCAGGTAATCCGCCACGTACACGATCTTGGCCAGCGCCGACATCCCGGGCCTGCCGGTCACGTGGTCCGCCACGGCCTCCCGGACCTCCGCGCCGAACCCTTCCGCGGCCGCGAGCAAGACCGCGGCCGCCTTGCCGTGTAGCAGCACCGGGCACTCCGCCTCCCAGGCCCGGATGGGGCCGCCCTCCGAGCCGGCCAGCCGCAGGAGTTCCCCCTCGGGCAGCTCGCGCGCCAGGTCGTGGGCCAGGCCGGCCAGGTAGGCCCCGCCGGCCACTGCGCCGAAACGGCGCGCCAGCCGGGCGGCCAGCGCCGCGGTGTTCCGGCAGTGCCGGTGCCGCCCCCTGCCCAGATGTTGCCGCAGCAGGCGGGCGCACGCTCGTGCCGCGCGCCGCCGCGCCGCCGCGTCAGACATACAACCCATGCCGCCGGATGTAGCGCAGCACCCGCTCGGGGACCAGGTTGCGCACGGACCGCCCGCAGGCCAGCCGCCGGCGGATCTCGGAGGAGGAGACGGGCAGGAGAGTGTTCAGGAGGTACCGGCAAGGGTACTCGAGGGGCACCCGCTGGGCCGAATTGCGGTGGGCCACGATCAGCTCCGCCAGCTCGGCCAGCCGTGAGGCCTGCCTCCAGGAGGTGAAGCCTTCCACCAGGTCGTCCCCGATGATCAACCCCGGGCGGCCTTCCGGGCGGTAGCGCTCCAGCACGTCCAGAAGGGTGTCGATGGCGTAGGAGTCACCCCCTCGCTCCAGCTCGCAGTCGTCGACCCGGAAGCCCCGGTAGCCGGTCACGGCGAGCTGCAGCATGCGCAGCCGGTGCCGTGCGCCCACCTCGATCTCCATCATCTTGTGCACGGGTACGCTGGCGGGCACGAAGAGGATCCGGTCGTAGCCCAGGAGTGCAAGCGTCTCCTCGGCCAGGAACAGGTGCCCCACGTGCACGGGGTTGAAGGTGCCCCCCAGGATGGCCAGCCTCATGCGCCACCCGTGGCCAATTCGCCCAGCGCCTCGCGCAACTCCTCCATCCCCTGCCCGCTCCAGGCTGAAATGCCCAGGACTCGCTCCCCCACCCCGGCCGCCCGCCGCAATTCCTGCAGACGCTCCCCGCTGCCGTCCAGGTCCAGCTTGGTGCCCAAAAGCAGGCGACGGCGGGCCAGCAGGTCGGGGTCATAGGCCTCCAGCTCGCGCCGCAGCACCTCGAAGCACCCGCCCGGCTCCGGCTCCCCGAGGTCGATCAGGAAGGCCAGGGCCCGGGTGCGGTTGACGTGCTTCAGGAAGCGCAGGCCCAGCCCGACTCCAAGTGAGGCCCCCTCGATGATGCCGGGAATGTCGGCGAGCACCAGCTCGCTGTCGCCGAGGCGCAACACGCCGATGTGCGGGTTGCGGGTGGTGAAGGGGTACGGGGCGATCCGGGGCCTGGCGTTGGTCAGCGCGGCGAGCAGGGTGGATTTACCGGCGTTCGGCTGGCCCACCAGCCCCACGTCGGCGATCAGATTGAGCTCCACGACGAGGCGCCGGCTTGAACCGGGCAGGCCCTTCTGGGCGTAACGCGGTGCCTGGCGCGTGGGCGAGCGGAAATGCCAGTTGCCCTTGCCCCCGCGCCCGCCCTTCAGGAACAGCCATGACTGGCCGCTCGCGTCGAGGTCGCGCAGCAGGCGGCCCGACTCGGCCTCCTTGACCAGGGAGCCGGGCGGCAGGGCGACTTCCACGTCGCGGCCGTTGCGCCCGTGCTTGCGCTGACCCCCGCCGGGGCACCCGTTCTCGGCCCGAAACACACGGTGCATGGCCAGGTGCGAAAGGGTCTTCAGGTTGGAGCGGACGATGAACAGGACGCTGCCCCCGTCGCCCCCGTCGCCGCCGTCCGGGCCGCCTTTGGGAATGAACTTCTCCCGCCGGAAGTGCACGGACCCCGCCCCCCCGTCGCCGGAGGAGACCTCGATCAGGGCCTCGTCGACGAACCTGTCCACGCTCAGGGCTGGACGCTGACCAGCTTCCTCCCGCGCTTCTGCAAAAAGACCACCTTGCCGGTCACCTTGGCGTACAGGGTGTCGTCGCGGCCCTTGCCGACGTTCACGCCGGGGTGGAAGCGGGTGCCGCGCTGCCGAACCAGGATGGAGCCGGCGCTCACCTGCTCGCCCCCGAAGCGCTTCACGCCCAGTCGCTGGGCATTGGAATCGCGGTTGTTCTTGGCGCTGCCGCCGCCTTTTTTATGTGCCATTCGGTTCCTCTCCTACATCCAGTTTCAGCCGGCCGGGGAACTCCCGGTCCAGGTCCGCCAGGCCCGCCAGCAGCGTAGCCGTGACGCCGCGGACCCACTCCCTTCGTGACTCCGGAGGCGGGTCCAGCGCGAGGCGCATCACCCCCTCCGCGGGGCTCTCGCCGGCCACCCGCAGGTCGGGCTGGCTGCTCAAGAGGCGCGCCGAGGTCCGCAGCAGCACCGTCACCGCCGCGCACAGTGGATCGCCGCCCTTCGGCCCGGCCCCGGCGTGTCCGGAAGCCGCGAAGCTGCGCAGGCAGCCGTCCGCCTGCAGCCGCACGCTCAGACGGATCACGGGCCTCTTACAGCCCGACGATTTCCTGAATCTTGATCAGGGTGAAGCTCTGCCGGTGGCCCCGGGTGCGGCGGTAGTTCTTCCGCTTCTTGTACTTGAAGATGCGGATCTTGCGGTTCCGCCCGTGCTCCTGGACCACGGCCTTGACCGTGATCCCGGGCAGGTACGGCTGTCCCACCTGGGTGCCCTGCTCACCGCTCACCAGCATCACCGAAGCGAACTCCAGCACGTCCCCCGCGTTGTTGTCGAACAGGTCCACCTTCAGCAAGGCCCCGGTTTCGGCCTTGTACTGTTTTCCTTTTATGTCCACGAGCGCGTACATCCGCCGAAACTACCATGAGGGCCCGCCCAGGGTCAAGAGGACGGTCGCG
>CAZMWZ010000225.1:0-1231 GCA_964570045.1 uncultured Spirochaetaceae bacterium | reverse complement strand
AAATAGGTTACATCTTTCATGCGACAATATGTAATTAAATATCAACCGGAGCGGTGCGGGCATGTCGCGCGTGGAGCTCACGCTGAATTCTCTCTATAGAAAGCTCTCTCCCGTGGAAAGGCGTCTCGCGGATTTCATCCTCGCGGCCCGCGAGCGGGTCCCTTCCCTATCCGTGCGGCAGATCGCCTCTGGCGGCTCGGTGAGCGTGGCCGCGGTCAGCCGGCTGGTCCGCAAGGCGGGTTTCGCGGGCCTGCGGGAGTTCAAGCTGGAGCTGGCGCGCGAGCTGGCCGCGCCCCCCGCCTACTTCTACAAGGCCATCGAGGCGGAGGACTCCGACGCCGAGCTGGTCACCAAGGTGTTCCTGGGCAACCGCCAGAGCCTGGAGGACACGCTGAGGCTGCTGGACCCCGCCGCGCTGGCGGAGGCCGTCCGCAGGATGACCCGGTCCCGGGCGCTGCTGTTCTTCGGGGTGGGCTCCTCCGGCATCCTCGCCCGCGACGCGGCCATGCGCTTCTCCCTGCTGGGCCTGCCCGCGCAGGCGGTCTCCGACCCCAGCGAAGTCTTCTTCCGCGCGTCCACCGCGGGGCAGCGCGACGCGGCCATCGGCATTTCCCACTCCGGGCGGACGCTGGTTACGGTGCGCGCCCTCGAGCTGGCCAAGTCCTGCGGGGCGCTCACCATCGGCATCTCCAACTACCTGCAGTCCCCGCTGCACGCGGCGTCGAGCTTCTTCTTCTGCACCTCTTTCCCGGAGACGCGCGTCACGGTCACGGCCCTGAGCTCGCGGGTGGCCCAGCTGTGCCTGGTCGACGCCATGTACCTGCTGGCCACCCGCTTCCGCAGGGGCTCCCGGGACTACGAGCAGGTCAACCGCCGGATGGAAGGCCTGCTGCGGCTTCCTGAAAGGAGCTGATCGCTTGGAAACGATTCAACCCCCCGCCTCCGCGGGCTTCCCCATCCCCGGCTACCGGCTGGTGGACTTAAGCCACCCCCTGTACCCGGGAAAGGAAGAGTACCCGCTGGAGCTGGAGACCCACGACACCACCGAGCTGTACCCGCAGTACAAGAAGGACAAGGAGGTGTGGTACATCCTCCAAGACCTCCACATGTCCTCGCACTGCGGCACGCACATCGAGTTCCCGTACCACCACAACCGGCACGGCCTGGACGCGGCGAGCTTCCCGCTGGAGCGCCTGGTGACCCCGGCGGTGCTGCTGGATTACCGCCGCAA
>CAZMWZ010000224.1:3506-4682 GCA_964570045.1 uncultured Spirochaetaceae bacterium | reverse complement strand
GCGAAAACCCCGCGCCGCGGTGGGTCGTTGTTTTTGGCCCCGGGGACGCGGAAGGACTTGCCGCCCAGGGGGAAAGCCTCGCGGCCGGCGGAAGCGCTCCGCGCCTGATACGGGTGGAAGAGGCGCTGGGTCGCCTAAGCCCGCGAGACGGGGGCCTGTTCGCTCCGGCAAGGCGAGCGCCGCTGCTCTCCCGGGGATGGCGGCGCCAACTCCTGGCCATCGCCCTGCTTATTCTGGCCTTGCTGGCGCTGAAAAAGCTGACCGACCGCGAGGAGGCCTATCTGCGTTCCCTGATGCGCCAGGCCGGCCTGCTGCAAAGCCAGAGCACGACCGCGATCGCGCTGCAGGCGGAGGTGGAAACGCTCTCGCAGCAGAAGGCGGCCCTGCTCAAGAAACGCCCCATCGACCCCTACCGGCTGCTCTCGGAGCTGCACGGCACCCTGAGCCCGGCCGCCCGCATCCAATCGTTCATCCTGGAGCGAAGATTCTTCCAACTCGAGGCCGTGGGCTCCAATCCTCTATCGCTCATGGACTCCTTCCGCGAGCGGGACTATTTTGGGGAGGCCAAGCTGCTGCAGACCGTGCCGCTGCGCGGTTCGGCTCAGGAGTTGTTCAAGATCACGGGGAGCGTGCGCGGTGAGTAGGCGCGAGAGGTTTCTGCTGAACATATTATCGTGGATTGTCGCGGCGGTGGCCTTGGGTTTCCTGTCCGCCGCGACGCTGGAGAAGCGGGCTGGCCTCCGCGGCAAGATCCAACAGCTGGAAAGGCAAATCCCGCAGCTCAGCGCCCACGCGGCCGGCGAGGCGCAGCTGCGCGCGCGCAGGCAGCGGCTGCAAGCGGAGCTGGAGGCCGAGCGAAACCATTACTATGAAACCGGCCAGATCGATCCCTACCGTTTTGGGATCCTGATCCGGGACCTCCTGGTCGGCAGCCGGCTGCAGATCAAACGCTACCAGACGCTGGAGGTGGGAAAACAGATCCTGCTGGAGTTTTCGGTCGAAGGAAGCGCGTTGGATCTGATGAAGTTCCTGGAGGCGGTATCCAACTCGGGGAAGCACTGGTCCATGCCTTTTCTTTCGATAAATGCTCGTGGGGGCACGGGCGCCGTGGACGCGGTTTTTCGAATCGGCTATGAAACGCTTGAGCCGCTGGGTTCCTGATTTCGCGCTCGGCGC
>CAZMWZ010000224.1:2207-3406 GCA_964570045.1 uncultured Spirochaetaceae bacterium | reverse complement strand
GCCTCTTGGATCCAGGCCATCGGGTACGTCGTGGAGCAGAACGCAGCGCGCAGCTATATCTTCAAGGACACGCGCACCCGCACGGTCTTCTCCTTGAAAGCCGGCTCCGCAAACAAGGGCTGGAAGTTGCTGGAAGCCCGAGAGCGGGATTTCCTGCTTGAGTTCGGGGGGAAACCCTATATAATCAAGCGGAAGCCCTAGCGAGGTGCCATGTTCTCGAAGCGACGGTACCTTCACCTCCTGCCTGTCGTGCTTCTTCTGGCTTCCTCCTGTGTCAGCCAACGGGAGCAGAAGCTGCGCGAGTTCCAGGAGGCGCCGCTGTTCGGCATGGTCTACGACCACGAGCAGAAACCCTGCCAGGCCGCCGCCATCCTGGTGGACGGCGAACAACGGGCGCAGACGGATATCAATGGGCGCTTCATCCTCGGGGACCTATCCCGCGGCGAGCATCGGATCGGGGTCCGCAAGCCGGGCTTCGAGGACCTGGAGGTAAGCGTCCAGTTCCTGAACCGGGACCAGATCCTGTACCTGCGGGTCATCTCCCTGCGGCAGCTTCTGGAGCAGGCGGAAGCGGCCCTGGAGAAGAGGAAACTCGCGGAGGCCGACTCCCTGCTGGCCCGGGCCGAGAAGATCGATGCCGGCGACCCCGTCGAACTGTACCTGAAGGCCCTGTACCTGCTGGAAACGGGGGCCGCTCGCGAAGCGGCCGAAGTCCTGGAAAGCCTGGAGGGCAGTGGGCACCGTGAAGCGATCCTGTACCTGAGCCTGGCGGACATCTACGAGCACCGGCTTCAGAACCGGCCGCGAGCCGCCGCCGCCCTGCGGGCTTACCTGGAGCTGCAGAACGACCCGGACGTTCGCAAACGTCTGGAGGCCTTCGGCCAGGAGGAGTAACCCCCGTCACGCCAACTGATTCAGAACTCGAAGCGCACTTCCAGGGAGGCGCTCAGGGCGTTTGCCCCCGTGTACCAGGTGAACTCCTTGCCCTCGCCGCCGCCCAGGTAGCTCAAGGTAAGGGTGAAGGGGAGGAACCCGGCCGGGTCGAAGGCCGCCGCCAGGCGCACGGTGTAGGACAGGTCCGAGGCGTTGAGCAGCCCGGACAGGGTGGCGTCCAGGAAGTTCCCCAGCAGGTCCTGCTTGGCCAGCGCGGCGTAGGCGTACCACTGGCCCAGGTACAGGGGGGTGAACCATCCGGGCGT
>CAZMWZ010000224.1:0-2107 GCA_964570045.1 uncultured Spirochaetaceae bacterium | reverse complement strand
CCAGGGTGTCCGGATCCACGGTGCGGGAGAAGTCCGCGAACAGGAAGAGGTTGCTACTATGGAAGGGCACGTGGACCCGCAGGGCGGGCTTGCCTCTCCGTAAGTCGACGCTGGCCAAGGGGTTTAGGCGCTGGAGGTTCACGAAGTCCACCGGCGTCCAGATAAAGGAGGGTCCCCAGGCCAGGAGCTGGTTTCCCACCCGGAAGAACACGCGCTTGCCCAGGTCGAAGCTCAGGTAGAACTCGGACAGGGCGTAGGTGTTCTCGAAAAGGTCTGCTCCCGGCAGCGGGGAGTCCAGCGCTCCCCCGTCGCCCAGGTACAGGGTGTGGCTCAGGTTGTAGCCCAGGTACAGGGAGCCGTAGGTGGGCACGTTGAGGCGCACGAAGGCCTTGCCCGAGAAGGCGCCGCCCGCGGTGTAGCCGTCGAAGCGCTCCGTGGCCACGGCGGTGTTGCTGTAGAGAAACGTCCCGCCGACCAGGTATTCTAGCTTGTTAGCCTGCTCCTCCTGGCGGCTGACGGCTACGCTTTGGTCGAAGGCCTCCGCGCTGAAGATGTCCTCCTCAGCGGCCTCCTGGGCGCCCAGCGGCGCCAGGACGGCGGTCGCGAGCAGGACGGCCCCGAGCCGGCGCAAAACACGCGGGCTCACCTGGACTGCTCCTCCAGGAAGGCCTTGCCGAAGGTGTAGTTGGGGATGGCCGCGGTGGAGAGGTTCTCGTTGGTGAGCAGCGTCTTCTGTCCCTTTTCCAGGTGATTCACCGCCAGCAGCTTGGTGAAGATGAACTTGTTCCCGGCCACCGGGGCATAGTCGATGTAGTAGAAAGTGCGCAGCAGCGTCTCGGACACGCTGAAGTTCTCGACCTTCACCGGCAGCCCGTCGCTCTTGCGGAAGAACCACTTCTGGATCGGGAAGGACACGTCCAGGGCTTTCCCGTCCAGGCGCACCACGTCGCACTCCCACTTGGAGACGGTGGCCGTGCCCTGGTAGCTGGCCCAGTACTGCTCCAGGGTCTTGGGCTGGCCGAACAGGTCCGTGCGCACGTCGGTGGAGCCCACGTCGTCCTTGCGGTTGCGGTAGACGAACTCCCGGGTGGAGGGCAGGTACAGGTACAGGTCGTCGCCGCTGCGATAGTAGCCCTTGCCCTTCTCGCTGTCCGGGTACTGGAAGATCAGCGTGAAGGCGTCCGCGGCGTCGCGGCGGTAGATCTTGACCTGCAGCACACGGTCGGCCTGCCCCTCCTGCTTCTGCACCAGGGTGAAGGTGGAGGTCACGTCCAGGCCGCGCAGGTTGAGCTTGTCCTCGTAGGCCTCCACGATGCGCACTGCCCGCGGGTCGTTCTGCTTCTGGGCCGTGGCCAGGGAGGCTGCCCCCAGCAGGAGCAGGAGGCTCGCGAAAAGGTATCTCGTCATTTTCATCTCCAGTGCCTTTATGTTCTTTAAAAAACCCGGGTCAGCGCTTCCACCGGCGGGATGCGCCCGCCGCGGCGGGCCGGGAAAAAGGAGAACAGCGCCGTGAAGCCGGTGGTCACCGCCAGGATGAGCAGGATGTCCGTAAGCTTCGGCACGAGGGCCAGGCGGCCGCGGTTCAGGAACAGCCCGAGGTTGCCCCCTGCGGGCAGCGGCACGGCCGTGCGCACCACCAGCACCACGACCAGGGCCACCACCGCCCCGGCCAGGGTGAAGATCAGGGACATCAGGATGTTCTCCAGCACGAACAGGCCGGTCACCCCGCCGGACTCCATCCCCATGGCCCGCATGGTGCCGATCTCCCGCAGGCGCTCGTTGATGGCCATGCGCATGTTGATGAAGATCGACACGGCGATGATGAATAGCATGATGGCGGCGATGAGCGTGCCGATCGCGTTCACCGCGGCCAGCACGCTGCGCACCAGACCTAAAACCTCATCGATCGTCGCCAGGGTCAGCTCCACGCGGTCCACCCCGCGCTTGTCCACCTCGTAGCGCGGCGAGGCGGCGGTGACCGCCGTCAGGGCCGCGTTCTCGTCCTTGGGCTTCTGCGCCTCGAAGCCGGCCAGGTTCAGGGCCTGGACCAGACGGTCGCGCTTCTCGCCCAGGCCGGCGGTGTTGGGCAGGTACAGGTATAGGGTCG
>CAZMWZ010000223.1:0-4696 GCA_964570045.1 uncultured Spirochaetaceae bacterium | reverse complement strand
AGATCCTACGTCACCTCATCAAAACCGGGAAAGCACCGCCGGGCTTGGACCCCGCTGCCGCCCGCACGGATTATGGGCGAGCCGGCCGGGCACTCAGGGCTATAATGCGGACTATCCTACCAGCCGGCGCACCATGCCCTAAACTGCGCTTTCCAGGGTGAGGCGGATTCCCGACGGGTCGTGGAGTAGCAAAGCCCCACCGTCCTGTTCCCAGGGTATGCCCGAACGCTCAACACTCTTCCGTGCCGCCGCGAGCGCGACCGTGTCCGGCAGCAAAACGCTGAACCGGGAAAGCCCCAGCACACCCCGCTGCGGCGCGCCCGCCAGGTGGCCGGTCCAGGTGTTGTAGCCGATGTGGTGGTGGTAGCCGCCGGCGGAGACGAACGAGGCGGAGTGCCCCAGGTGCATCATCAGCTCGAAGCCCAGCACCCCCACGTAGAAGCGGTCGGAGGCCGCCAGGTCGCTCACCTCCAGGTGCACGTGCCCGAGCGCCAGGCGCTCCGCCTCCGGCGGCCCCGCGCGCTCCAGCTCCGCCAGCAGCGCATCCGGGTCCAGATCGTAGGTGCCCATGCGCAGCCTTCCGTCCGGCTCCCGCCAGCTTTCGCGCGGCCGGTCGCAGTACAGCTCGATGCCGTTGCCCTCCGGGTCGGACAGGTAGACGGCCTCGCTCACCAGGTGGTCGGCGAAGCCTTCCAGGGGCGTGTGCGCCCGCAGCAGGCGCTCCAGCGCGCGGGCCAGGGCGGGGCGCGAGGGAAGGAGCAGGGCCAGGTGGTAGAGACCGGCCGTGCCGCTGCGCCGGGAGGCCCCAGGCTCTTCCTCCAGAGCGAGCACCGGGTGATCCCCCGACCCCAGGCTCACGCGGGGGCCCTGCTCGTCCAGCACGGCGAGGCCGATGGCCTGGGTGTAGAATCGCACCGCGCGGCCCAGGTCCTGCACTGCCAGATGCACCGTGCCCAGGGTGGTGCCGGGGTGGATGCCCTCCGCCATCGGAAAAAGATAACCTCCCGGCAGCGAGGCTGCAAGCTCGTGCCCTCCCCTGTGCCCCCGCTGTCCTTGACAGCGCGAGAGCGCTCTTTTAGCATGGCCATACTGCTATCGCAGCAGCGAAGCTACTCGGAGGTGCCCATGAAACGGTTCGCGGTTCTGCTATTGGTTTCCCTCATAGCCGTCCCCGCCCTGCTGGCCGATTTCCGGCAGGACATGGCCAAGGCCGACCTGCTGCACGAGCAGGACGCCCACGCGGAGGCCCGCACCTTCCTGGAGGCCGGCCTGGCCCGGGCGGCGGACAACCAGGAGAAGGCCGAGATCTACTGGCGCCTGGCCCGGGCCTGGCTCAACCTGGGCGACCAGGCGGAAGACAAAGGCGCGAAAGGGGACGCCCTGCTGGCCTACTTCGCCAAGGGCGAGGAGCTGGCGCAGAAGGGCATCGACGCGGACCCGAACAACCACTTCGCTTATTTCTGGAAGTCCGCCACGGGGGGCCGCTGGGGGCAGGTCAAGGGCATTCTCAACTCCCTGTTCAAGGCCAAGCCCATGCGCGTTTTATTGCAGAAGGCCCTGACGCTCAAGCCCGACCACGCCGACTCCTACTACGTGCTGGGGCAACTCTACGAGCAGGTCCCCGGGGCCCCGGTGTCCTTCGGCGACAAGGACTGGGCCGTGTCGCTGGGGCGCAAGGCCGTGGACCTGCGCTCAGCCCAGGTCCAGGCCGGCGAGGAGAAGGACATCTACTACGACTACCACACGGAGCTGGCCAAGCACCTCTGGGAGCGCAACTGGAACGTCGCCAAGCGCCAGAAGGAGCAGGCCGGGAAGGCCTCCAAGTACGCCGCCAAGTCCGACCCCATGGAGAAGAACTGGTACTACGAGGGTACGCTCACCCTGAAAAACTTATCCGACCGCGAGGAGGCCCGGGAGCTGCTGGCCTGGGCCATCGCCCAGCTGCAGGGGCTCCCGCAACGGAGCCAGGGCGAGGAGGACGACCTGAAGGAAGCCCTGGAAGTGCAGGCCGGCTGGAAGTAGCTGAGCCGCGGCGATCGCCGGCTGTCGAACGAAAAACTTCTCAACCAGCCTGCAATAGGCTATAATACCGGCGCTGGGAGGGCGAAGGAGGGGTAGACGTCCATCCTGGCGCTCGAACCGGCCGTTTTCGCCGCTTGCCTGGCCCCCGTCCTCTACTTCGATCTGAAGCATCACCGAATTCCCGATATCTTCCTGGCGCTGGCGGCGGGACTGCTCCTGCTGGTCCGCGCGCTGCGAGACAGCCTGCGCGCCGACCACTTCCTCGGCGCCGCCGCCGGGTTCCTGCTGTTTCTGGGCCTGTGGGCGGCGGCCAAGGGGCGCCTGGGCTTCGGGGACGTGAAGTTGTCCGCGCTGGTGGGTTTCCTGGTCGGCGCAGAGGGCTGGGTTGTTGCCGTCTTCCTCGCTTCGCTGGGCGGGATCCTCCTTCTCGTCTTGCGCTTGCTGGTGCTGCAGGTTCCCCTCAAACAGCGTATCGCCTTTGCTCCATTCCTGGTGGTGGGAGCATTGGGCTCGTATTTCCTAACCGGTCGCCTGCTGAGCCTGATATGATGCGGTGTACGCTTAGAGCTTCGCTCTTCCTGCTGCTGTCCCTCGGTTCGCCGCTTTTCGGCCAGCAGATCAAAGAGATGCAGTTCGTAAACCAGCCGGTTACGGACATTCTGCTGGCCTTGGGCGAAGTGTCAGGCAAGTCCCTCGTTGCGGATGAGACGGTCAGCGGCAGCGCGTCGTATCGTTTTTCCCAGACCGATTTCGATACGGCCCTGCAATCCTTTCTTTCCACCTACAAGATGTACCTGCGCCGGGAAGGCGAGGTCTACTATGTTTCCCGCATCCGCGTCGAGTACGATCCGCCGACCCAAAGCATCTCCATGGATGCCGAGGACGTAGATGCATCGTTCCTTATCCGGGCCGCCTCCAAGGCGTTGGGTAAGACCATTCTCTTCGATGCCCTGCCCACTCAGCCCCTGACCATCCACGTGATCCGTTTGCCTCCTGATAAGCTGTTGGAGATCATCGTCAAGCGCTTCGCCGATTTCCGCCTGGAGAGCGATCCGAGCTACTTCTACGTTAAGCGCCTCCCAGCCAAACCCCCCGAGCCTGCCTCCGGGAGACCAGGGGCAACGCAGACGAAAATCGAGCGGCGGGGGGAACTGTATTCGCTGGCAGTCGAAAAAGAGCGCTTCCAGGTCATTCTCGATGAGCTGTTCCTGAAGGGGGGGCGGGAATACTCGCTGCTGTCCCGAAAAGACACGATCATCGAAAAGCTGCGCTTCGAAAACAAGTCCTTCGAGCAGGTGCTGCGCCTGCTCCTAGAGCAGGCCAGCGCCGACTACGCCCTGGTGGGCAGCATCTACTACATATTCGAAATCCAGCAGCGGGACGTGCTGAAGAAGCTCAGCACCACGGTGCGCCTCCCGCTGGCGCACCTCTCCGCCCGGGAGGTCCCCAACCTCCTTCCGCCCGATTATCTGGCCTCGCAACGATTCAAGATCGATGCTTTCCACAACGCCATCATCCTGAGCGGCAGCATGGAGGAGATCGGCCCGGTGCAGGAACTGATCACCAGGCTCGATCAACCAATCGCGGGCCAGGAGTATACCCTGTTTCGGTTGAGTTATTTGAGCGTCGCCAAGATCCAGACGTTGTTCCCTCCGTCCCTCAAGCACATCGAGCCCATCGTGATCCCCGACAGCAACTCCTTCGTGGCATTGCTGGCGCCGGAAACCAAGGCGGCCCTGGCGGATTTTCTGGCAATAATCGATGTGCCGACGGCCAGCACTACTGTCAAGCTGAAATACCTGAAGGCGGAGGATCTCCTGAAAAAGCTTCCCCCTTCCATTACCAAGGAAGAGGTTATTGAAACCGGGGATCCTTCGGTGGTTTTCCTGCGCAGCTCGCCGGAGAAGCTGCAAGACTTCTTCCGCGATCTGAAAACCGTGGACCGGCCGGTGCCCCAAATCCGCTATCAGTTCCTGGTCCTTCAATATTATGAGGGTGAAGGCTTGAACTGGAGCGACTCCCTAGAGGCCTCAACCGCCGTCGCGGGGGCGCAAAACTCTTTCCTGGGCACGGTCGGGAAACTTCTCAACTTGAGCTTCGACGTGATCTCCACCTTCGGCATTCGTTTCGCCTTGCAGCTCAACTTCGATTTGAGCACCAACAAGGCGCGGGTGCTCGCGGACACCACGCTGGTCGGCCTGTCCGGCAAGGACATCAACTTCCAGAACACCGACACCTTTCGCTACCAGGAAGTAGAGGTCGACGAAGAGGGAAACACCCGCTTCACGGGGGTGACCCGGGAAATCACCTCCGGCCTGATCATCAAGATGCAGGGCTGGGTTTCCGGCGATGGTATGATCACCATGGACGTCAAGGCCACCGTGTCCAAACGGGGAACCCAGCTGTCCACCACGGTGGGCAGCCTGCCGCCCACCACCGAGAACGTGGTCAACACCCAGGCCCGCACCTTCTCCGGCCAGCCGGTGGTGATCGGCGGGCTGATGCGCCAGGAGACCAACGTCCAGGTGTCGAGGTTCCCGGTGCTCAGCCGCATCCCGCTGCTGGGCATCCTGTTCCAGGCCCGCAAGGAATCCCTGGAGAACTCGGAGCTGGTGATCTACATCGTGCCGCGCGTGGAGTACGGCGAGGTGGAGGAGGCGGCGGTCGACCTGCG
>CAZMWZ010000222.1:2503-4735 GCA_964570045.1 uncultured Spirochaetaceae bacterium | reverse complement strand
GGTGGGGTAGCCGCTCATGACCAGGATCGGCAGGTCGGGGGAGTCCCGGCGCACGCTGCCGATCAGGTAGATGCCGTCGAACTCGGGCATGATCACGTCCACGACCAGCAGCTGGCAGGACTGGCGCTGGAGCTCCGCCAGGGCTTCCGGCGCGCTGGCGCAAACCCTCACCTGATGGCTCTCACCCTCCAGAATGCGCCGGCAGCTCGCGCGCACCACCGGGTCGTCGTCCACCACCAGGATATTCAGGCGACCTCCCCGTCCATGGGCAACCAGATCGTGAAGGTGCTGCCCTTGCCCACCTGGCTCTGCACGCGGATGCTGCCCCCGTGCCGTTCTACGATGCCCTGCGATACCGATAGCCCCAGGCCCGTACCTTTGCCCACCTCCTTGGTGGTGTAGAAGGGGTCGAAGATCCGCTCCAGGTGCTCCGGGGGGATGCCGTGCCCGGTGTCCGCAATCCCGATCTCGATCCCCTTGCGCCCCTCGGAAAGGGCCAGGTGGGTGGCGATGTCGATGTGCCCCCCGCGCTGCGTGGCGTCCAGGGCGTTGAGGATGATGTTCAGCAGCACGCTCTGGAACTGGTTGCGGTCGATGGTGCGCAGGGGGATGTTCGGCCCCGCGTCGAAACAGAACAGCACGCCCTTGACCAGAGCCTGGTTGGCCACCAGGGGGATGGTGGCGTTGATGAGCCCGTTGAGGTCGGTGCTCTGGGGCTCCAGCTTGCTCTGGTGGGAAAAGTCCAGCAGGCCTTTCACGATCTTGCGCACGCGCTCCGTGGCCGCGGCGATGGTCTGGAGGTCCTCGCGCATGCCTGAGTCGATGTCCTGGCGCTTGAGCAGCATGTGGGTGAAGGTGAGCACGCCGGTCAGGGGGTTGTTGATCTCGTGGGCCACCCCGGCGGCCAGGCGCCCGACCGAAGCCTGCTTCTCGGACTGCAGCAGCCTCAATTCACTTTCGGCCTTCTGGTGGCGGTCGCGGTCGCGCAGGGAGGTGAGCATTTTCTGGAAGGTGCGCTGCAGCACCCCCAGCTCGCTGCGCGAGTAAGGCCCAATCTCCGGACTCAAGTCCCCCTGCGAGACGCGGTGGCTCGCCTCGATGAGGCGCTGCACCGGGTTGAGCAGGCGAGAGCTCAGCAGGCTGCCGAGGAGCACGGCCAGCGCCATGCCGGTGGCGGTGATGAGCACGAACACCAGCATGGCGTTGCGCCGCAGGTCCGCGTACTTGGCCTCCAGCACCCCCACGTACAGCATGCCCACCGTGCGGCCAAACACGTCGGTGATCGGGCCGTAGGCCGTGATGTACCAGTCGCGCACCACGAAGGCGCGCGCGGTCCAGCGCTCCCCCTGGTCCAGCACCCGCTCCTTGACCTCGGCGGAGGCGCGGGTCCCGATGGCCCGCTCGCCCCGGGCGTCCAGCACGTTGGTGGCGATGCGCAGGTCCCGGAAGAAGAGGGTGGCCGTGCCGACCTCTTGGCCGCGGTAGATTTCCTGCTGGAACACGGTGTCCCGCACGCGGTCCACGATCTCGTTGTTACGATTCAGCAGCACCCCCCCGTACAGCACGCCGACCAACGCGCTGGAGCCGTACACCGGCAGGGCGCAGGTCAGGGTGAGGCCTTCGGTCTCCTCGGTTTCCGGGCGCGGCACGGCCATCGGCGTGGGCACGAGGCGTATGCGGGCGCGCGCGGCCAGCTCCGGGTCCTCGGCCGCCAGCTCGGCGCCGCTCAGGCTGAGCGTGCCGCAGACGGTGGTCCGGCGCTCCAGGGCCAAGGCCGCCGCGGGGTTCACCACGCGCGGGTCCCCCGGGTGGGGGCTGGCCCGGTACAGGGTCGAGCCCGCGGGCGTGACCAGGCCGGCGAAGTCCAGGTGAAGCTGGGCGGCCAGGGTGCCGACGCAGGAGGACACACCGGCCAGGTCGCGGGCGAGCACGGCCGAACGGAACTCGGGCTGCAGCGCGACCAGGGTGAGGCCCAGCGACAGGCGGTCCTCCGCGTTGCGGTAGATCTCGCGCGCGGTGTTGAGGTCCTGGCGCACCCGGTTGGAGGCCTCATTGAAGACCGAGCGGGTGAGCAGGAGCGCCCCCACGATAAGGGAGAGGCCGCCCACCAGGATAGCCATCACGAGAAAACTTGATATAAGGCGAAACCGGGTGGAAAGATACACGACCGGGTTCACGATAAACGGTGGGGACGCCGGTGTCAAGCCGACGGTAGTCGGGCTTCGCCCCGGC
>CAZMWZ010000222.1:0-2403 GCA_964570045.1 uncultured Spirochaetaceae bacterium | reverse complement strand
GTGTCAAGCCGACGGTAGTCGGGCTTCGCCCCGGCCACGCCGTCGACGTTCGCGATGGATTCTCGGTAACTGTCAAGGCTATAATAATCTGCAGATGACCCGTTTGCTGCTGGTGCGCCATGGGGAAACCGAATGGAACCGGGAGGAGCGCTTCCGGGGACGAGCCGCCATTCCATTGAACGCCAAAGGCCTCGCCCAGGCGGAGGCCACAGCCCGCTGCATCGCCTCGAGGTACCAGCCGGCGGCCGTGTACGCCAGTCCGTTGTCCCGGGCCGTGCAGACTGCCGAAGCGATAGCTCGCCGGTTTTCCCTTCCTGTACAGGTCCACGCCGGCCTGGCGGATATCGATTACGGGCAATGGCAGGGGCTGAGCCCGGATGAGGTCCGGGCCCGCTGGCCCCGGCTGCTGGCCGAATGGTATCAGACTCCCCAGAAGGCTCGGATTCCGGGCGGGGAATCCCTTGGCGATCTTGCCGCTCGCGGGCTGCAGGCGATCCGGGAAATCAGCCATGCTCACGAGGACCGGACGGTGGTCGCGGTCGGGCATACGGTGATCAATCGGGTAATCCTTCTATTAGTGCTCGGACTGGGAAACGACAGGTTTTGGCGATTACGGCAGGATACCTGTGCCATCAATGAAATCGAGATGGCTGGGAAAGAGTTCACCCTGGTGTCCCTGAACGATACCTGCCACCTGCGCTCCGGGCTCGGCCTGTAGGCGGCGCCGGCTCGTCAGCCTTCTGGCGAGTGCCGGGCAGGCGGCGACAAACCGCGCGCGGGGATGCTACAGTGCAGGCTGTGCGCGGGTTGGAGAAAAGCCTGTCCGGCGTGGTGCTGGCCGGGGGCAGGAACAGCCGGATGGGCGGGCTGGACAAGGGGCAGATCCCTCTGCGGGGAGTGCCGCTTGCCCTGCGCGCGGTGCGGCTGCTGGCCGGTGTTTTCGAGGAGGTCGTGCTGGTGACCAACTCGGCGTCAGGGTATCCCGACGCGCCGGCCGGGGTCCTGCTTGCCGGCGACCTGTTTCCGGGGCAGGGTCCGCTGGCCGGCATCCACGCCGGCTTGAGCCGCTGCGGCCGGGAGGCCGCCTTCTGCGTGGCCTGCGACATGCCGTTCCTATCGGCTGCGCTTATCCGGAAGCTGGCGCGGCGCTTCCGGGAGCTGGGCTGCGACGTGCTGCTCCCGCGGGTCAGGGGGGAGATCGAACCGCTGCATGCCCTGTATCACCGCCGCCTGCTGGGGGACATGGAGCGCATCCTGAGCGATGGAAAGGGCAACTCCATCCGCCGCTTGTTCCCGGCGGTGCGCACCGAGTACTTCGACCTGGAGGACACGGCGGCCACCCGCCGGATATTCACCAACCTCAACACCCCGGAGGACATCCATAAGATATGCGGAGCCTGAAGGTCGTGCGCGTCCAGGGCGGGGCGCGGGAAACCGTGGAGGAATTGCTCACCGAGGAGGTCACTCTCAAGATGTACGCCGGGGACCGCCGCATCGCCTCCCTGCTGTGCTCGCCCGCCGACCTGGAGGACCTGGTCCGGGGGTTCCTGTTCGGCCTGGGGGTGATCGAGCGGGCGGATCAGATCCGGGCGGTGACGGTCAATCGGGCCACCTGCTCGGCCTTCGTGGAGCTCGCGCCGGAGCTGGACGAGGAGGTGCCCGTGCTGGCCGGGGTGGTCGGGTCGGGGTGCGGCAGCCTGCCGCCCCCGGAGCTGCGCGACGCGCCGGCGCCCCTGGTGGAGGACGGCTTTCGGGTGAGCGCAGCCCGCATCGGCGAGCTGATGCACGAGCTGGCCCGCCTGTCGGAGGTGCACCGCCGGACCGGCGGGGTGCACGGCGCCGCCCTGGCCGACGAGGGGGGGATCCGCGTGTTCCGCGAGGACATAGGGAGGCACAATGCGGTGGACAAGGTGATTGGGCGGCGCCTGGCCGAAGGGGGCGGTTTCCAGCGCTGCCTGCTATTGACCAGCGGGCGGGTCTCCTCGGAGGTGCTCGCCAAGGCGGTCCGCTGCCGCGTGCCGGTGCTCGTTTCCCGCACGGCCCCTACGGACCGCAGCGTGGAGGAGGCCCGGCGCCTGAACCTGACCCTGGCGGGTTTCGCTCGCGGCGAGCGGATGAACCTGTACGCGGCGCCGGAGCGGGTCACCACCGCCTAGCCGCGCCCGAGTACGGGGCTAGCCGAAGGCTTGAGGAGCGCGCAATCGATATGTAAATATCGATTTGACAGCCGCCGGAGGCTCGGCTATACTGGCGGCGGCCGGACGAGAACCATGAAGATCGCGATCACGGGAAAAGGCGGGGTGGGCAAGAGCAGCCTGGCGGCGCTGGCGGCGCGGGTCATCCGCGATGCCGGCGACCCGGTGGTGGTCATCGACGCCGACCCGGACATGAACATGGCCACGC
>CAZMWZ010000221.1:0-4751 GCA_964570045.1 uncultured Spirochaetaceae bacterium | reverse complement strand
GAGCCGCGGGGTTGCCCGCCAGCTGACGGTGGCCCGGACGACCGCCGGCTCCGGCAGCCGCCGGAGGTTCCCCGCGGCCGGCCGTCTCTCCATCACCGGCAAAGGTTCCTTCCTTGGGCACGGCCGGCAGCGGTGGCGCGGCAGCGTACGCATCGACCCAGGCGATCCAGCTCGCCCTGGCCCTTCCTAGCAGCTCTGCCGTGCCGCTCAACCCGGCGGCATCCGCCGCGCGGAGAAGCTCCTCTTCCTCGGCGGTGTCGATCGCCGGCGGGAAAGGCCTCCGGAAGGATTGTGCATGGGCGCCACGCCCACCCGCCCCGCGGGTCGCTCGCCCGGGGGAGAAGGGTGCCCAGGGCCCGAGATCCAGGAGCGCCTGGAAGCGCCGCGGCAAGTCGGGAAGGAGGAGCCGGCCGTGCAGCTCCGCTAGGCGCAGGAGACTCGCGTCCGGGGCTGGAGGGGCGGGGCCGATCGGTGCGGTGCGACGGGCTGCGCCGGCCGGAGAGGTTGCAGGTGCGCCGCTCTCGCGGGCGGTGCCGGTGGCGCCCGGCTCCTCTGACTCCACCACCACCGCGCCGGCGACTTCGTGGAACGCGGCGGCGTTCGGCACCGCACAGAGGACCGCGGCCCAGGCCAGCCGCACGGCCTCAAGCACTGCGGCCGTGCCCCGAATGCCGGGAAATTCCCTCTGCAGAGTGAGCGGGGAACCCGCGGGCAGCGACGCCCACACCCGGAAGCCCGCCCCGCCCAACTCTTGCACCCGACGGCCCAGCGGTTCCTCCAGATGCTCGGGAATCCTGCAGCGCAGCAGCAACGCCTGCAGCTCGAGCCACAAGTCCCAGAGCTCCAGCGGCTCCGGCTGCGGCGGCAGGCGGTCCAAGACCAGGAAGAGGCGCTCCTGCACGCCGCCGGCCCGCAGCCAGGCCTGCAGGAACGCCGGGGCGAGCAGCAGGCCGCGCGGGACAGCTTGCCCCGCCTGCAGCCAGCGCGCCAGCCGCGCGGCCTCCTCCCCCCAGGCTGCCTGCTGTTCGACGCCGAGTCCTTCAAGCTCCCCCAGGGAGTGGATCATCGCGGAACCTCCCAGACGACCACGTCCTGGAAGCGGTGCACCACGTCGTAGCGCCTCACCCGAACGGCCATCAGCGCCGTGCCCGGAGATTCCAGGAAGCCCTCCAGCTCCGGGTACTTGGCCAGGTACAGCTCCCGGTAGTGGGCGGCCGACGCACCCGCCGCCTCGCCGGCCTCCCCGAAGATCTCGATGCCGAAAACCTCCTCCAGGTCCCGCGGGCGGTTGGAGCGGTTGTCTACGAACAGGCTCACCTCGGGCCGGGCCTGCAGGTTGGTGAACTTTTTCGTCTGCCTGGGCGTGGCGAACAGCACGGTGGCCAGCTCATCGGCGGAAACGAAGGAGACAATGTTCAGGTGCGGCGCCCGCTCCCCCACCGTGGCCAGCACGGCGAACAGCTGTTCGCCAAGCAGCCGTCTGAGCATCCCCCGCAGCTGCGCTTCTTCCATAAGGCCTTCCTCCGTTTCACGCGACCGTCAGCACGCTTTTATACAACGCCGCGAACTGTCCGGCCACGTGCTCGATCGAAAATTCCAGCCGCACCGTCTCGCGGGCATTGTGCTGGATGGCAAGCACGCGTTCGGTGGACAGCGGGGGCCCAGCGAGCAGCCCCGAGAGCTCCCGCGTCAGGCTGGAGGCGTCCGCCGTGTCGATCAGGAAGCCGTTCACGCCGTGACGCAGGTACCGCCGGGTCCCCCCCCGCAGCGGGGCGCATACGACCATGCCGGCGGCCATGGCCTCGATGATCGAGATGCCGAACTCTTCTTTCAGACTCGAGCAGACGTACAGGTCCGGGGAGGGGACCAGCGTGCGGGACCCGAAAAAGACCTCGATCTCGCGCACCTGGGCATTGGGCAGCGCTTCCAGGTGCGCCAGGTGACCCCGGCTCGGCGGGTGCGCCGCGGCCAGGCCGCGGATCTCGCCGATGATCTCCCGTTCTCCGGGACTGGGGCTGCGAAACTCCCCGCCGATCAGCACCAGGTCATACCGCCGCCACCACTGCCCCTGGAGCCAGGCGCGCAGCAGGTTCAGCTGGCCCTTCAGGGGGGACAGGCGGCCGACGTTCAACATGACAGGCCTTCCGGTGCCGGGCTCGGTCAGCCGCAACTCGAGGGAAGGATCGGCGAACAGGGCGGGCACGTCCAGCCCCGCGGCCGGCACCTGCATGCGGATGCCTTCGTCGATGCCGGTGATGAGCCTGCCCCGGGGATCCTCCAGCTGCGGGAAGTAAGGGAGCAGCTGCTCCCGCACCGCCCGGCGGCCGATCCCCACGATCCCCCGGGAGCGTCGCAGTAGCTCGTCCCCGATGGCGATCTTGTTCAGGGCTTCCAGCGCCGCCTCCGTTGCCAGCGGCCGGAAGCGGCCGGAGGCGTCGCACAGGCTGCGGTGCGGGTCGGGGGTGAGGGTGGTGACCAGGGTTGCCCCCAGCCCTTCCGCCTCGCGGGCGGCGGCCAGCGAGGCGTCGTCCAGGAAGCGCACGTGCAGCACCTGCGGGCGCACTCCGGCCAGGCGGAAAAGCCGCCGCAACCCCGCGCGGATGCGGCCTTGCGCCCGGAGGAATCCGAGGGCATCGTCGCTGGCCAGGTGCAGCGGCAGCCGCAGCACCGCGTGCCTGGGAGCGAGCAGTTCGAGGGCGCGGAAAGGGTAGGGGGATGCGGTGGTATTGTACGGCACGAGGGTCAGCACCAGCGCGCCGCCGGAGGCCAGCTCGTTGCCCAAGTCGCGGAGCAGGGTGGCGATGCCGCCGCTGTTGCCGCGCCCGGCGCGGGCGGGGTCCCCGTAAAACATGGTCTGCACCAGCACGAGCCCCGAGGATGCACGGGGCAGCCCGGTGTAGAGCAGCTCGGCGGCCAGGCCGGGGCGGGCCAGCCGCCGGCAGGCTTCGCCCGCCGCTTCCGCCGGCTCCCGGCCGCACTCCAGGGCCAGGGCCACCACCGCGCCGGCCGCTTCCACCTGTTCGGCGTCGGTGAGCGCCGGCTCCCCCCGGGTCAGGCTCGCCAGCAGCGGCTCGATGGCCTCCCCCATTCCCAGGGCGGCGATATAATATGCAGAAGCGGCGCGCAGGTTCGGGTCGACTCCGACGAGGCCCGGCACGACCCGCTCGGCGGGGAACGCGGGAAGGCCAAGCTCCGCGGCGATCTGCAGGCAGGCTGCCAGACGGTCGGTGTCCGGGGGGTTCCGGCCGGCGGCCTCCTCCAGGCAGCGTTGCAAGGCGGGCATGGCCTGTGCTGGGCCGCAGCGGTGCAGGGCGTCGGTGAGATAGCGATCCAGGTAGGGATTGGCGCCGAGCCGCTCCAACAGCGGCGAAAGAGCGTCCACCCCGCCGGCCCCTTCGGCCAGCACTCGGGCCTGCCGGACCTCGTCGAGGACCGCCGTGGCCCGAGCCGCACCGCCGGAAAGCGCGGCGTATAGCGCTTCGGTCGCCTTTCCCGCGCCCGGAGCCCCGAACGCGCCGTGCTCTTCGTACAGGCGGCGGCGCAGCGCGGCGAACTCATCCATGGGAATTCCCGGAGGCCGTATCTGCGGCCGCATACATCGATTATCGCCTGGCTGAGGCGATAACTGCACTACTCCCGGCCGGGGCCTAACCCCTACAGTCGCAGAAAAAAACTTGACGTCGCCAGCGAGTTGATCAATACTATATAATGTCTTCAATATCACCATAGAAGGAGGCTGGTATGAAGCGTGTTCTAACTATCGTAGTGCTTCTCCTTTTCATCGCGGCGGGCTTCGGCTTCGCCCAGAAGGTGACCTTCGCCTACATGCCCGGGATCGAGGACCCGTTCATGCGCATGATCGAGAAGGGCGCCGCGGCCAAAGCCAAGGAGCTGGGCGCGACCCTCATCGTCGGTGAGTATCCGAAAGCCTGGGGCCCGGACCTCCAGGTGCCGATCCTGGAAGCCCTAGTGGCCCGGGGCGGGTTCAACTTCCTCATCGTGGTGCCGACTTCCAACGAAGCCCTGATCGCTCCGCTGAAGAAGATCAGCGACAAGGGCATCCCCATGATCACCACGGACACTTTCCTCGGGAACGGAGACTACTCCAAGTCGTCGAACTTCTCCTTCCCCCTGGCCTACATCGGCACGGACAACGAGCTGGGCGGCTACGAGATCGGCAAGCGCCTGGCCGAGCTGATCGGAAACACCGGAAAGGTCTACATGAACACCACCAATCCGGATGCATCCAGCGTGACCGGCCGACGGGATGGGTTCCTGCGGGCTATGAAGGAGTTCCCGGACATCCAGGTGGTGGGCATCGATTACAACTTGGACGTGCAGGAGACCGCCCAGCGCCAGACCGCCGCGGTATTGCAGAAACACCAAGACCTCAAGGGCATCTTCGGTACCAACCTGTTCAGCGCCCAGGGCGCCTACCAGGCCGTGGAGAACGCCGGGCTTTCCGGAGAAGTCAAGATCGCCGCCTGGGATGCCACGCCGGACCTGATCCAGGCCCTGAAGGACAGCAAGGTCGACCTGGTCCTGGCCCAGAGGCCGTACCAGATCGGGCAGTTGGCTGCGGAGTGGGGGTACAACTACCTGACCAAGAAGGTCAAAGTGCCCAAGAAGGTCATCCCCGGGTTCTTCTTCTTCACCAGGCTGAACGTGGACGCCCCGGGCAGTCAGTCCTACATCTACCAGTAAGCGCCAGAAAAGCAGAAATTACTCGCGCAGGCAGCTTGAAAAAGCTG
>CAZMWZ010000220.1:0-4755 GCA_964570045.1 uncultured Spirochaetaceae bacterium | reverse complement strand
CCCGCGCGCGCTCCACGGGGCCGGCAGCCGGCACGAGGCGGCGGGCCAGCATCCGCCCCAGGCCGCCCGGGCGGCCCGCGGCCGCCAGCAGCAGTCCCGGCGCCGGCGAGCCCACCTCCAGGGAGCGTCCGCGCGCGCTCCAGTATGGCCGCGCGGACGGCAGTGCGGACTCGTGCCGCACCCAGGCGCAGCTGAAGCCTAAGCGAAAACTCACCAGGTCGGGGGAGAACCGGCCGGTCACGGCCAGCTCGGCGCCGCGGCCGGAGGGGGGCTCGCCGGCGCCTCCCGAAGCCTCACCCGCGGGTGGCGGCGGCGTCTGGGCGGGTCCCGCGGCGCCCAGGTACAGGCAGGCGTGGGCCTGCTCGACCCGGTCCAGGAGCGGGTCGAGGCGCGCGGGCTCCTGCCCGCTGAAACTTGCGGCCAGGGGCTGAAGAAGGCCCCGGGCCTCTTGAACATCCGCGAACAGGTAGAGGTCGCCGTCGGAGGGAAGGGCCGCCCAGGGGGATTCGACAACCCGCGCCGCAGGAAGGGTGGCGCAGGAGGACAGCAGCAGGGCCGTTACGGCGAGCAGCGCCGGCAGGCCGGCCCGCAGCTCGCGTGCCCGTTGTTCAGCGCTTGCGCAGGTACACGTAGGCGCTCTCCTGCCCGCACTCCACCTCGACGGCGTCGGGGTGGCGCCGCCACGCCCAGCCGTCGGCCAGGGTTTCGCCGGTGAGCCTTTCCTGGAAGGCGGCCACGGCGCCGCGCAGCTCCTCGGAGCCGGCCAGCTCCAGCTCGATGCGGTCCGTGACGGCCAGCCCCCGTTCCTTGCGCAGGTTCTGCACCCCGCGCACCAAGTCCCGGACCAGCCCTTCCTGCACCAGCTCCGGGGTCAGCTCCGGGTCCAGGGCCACCGTCAGCGTACCCTCGTTGAGCACCTTCAAGTGCTCCTTCTCGGCGCGGGTCACCAGCACCGCCTCGGCGATCAGGGCGAAGGAGCGGCCGCCGAGCGCGAGCTCCACGCTGCCCCCGGCCAGCAGCGTCCGTATGTCGCTCCCGCCCAGATTCTGGATGCGGGCGGCGGCCTCCTTCATATCCTTGCCCAGCCGCCTGCCGAGCACCTTGAAGTTGGCCTTGGCCGAGTACTCGACTAGCTCCTCCTCGTTCTCCCGCAGAACCACTTCCTTCACGTTGAGCTCCTCGCGGATGAGGTCGCGCATGTGCTCTAGAACTGCTTTCTCCCCCGCGTCCCGGGTGACCAGGTGCAGGGCCTTGAGCGGCTGGCGTGTTTTCAAGTTATGCAGCGTGCGCAGTGCCCGGCCCATGGATACGGCGCGGCGGGCCAGGGCCATCTCCCGCTCCAGGCCCAGATCCCGCCGGGAGGCGTCGTAAACCGGGTATTCGGCCAGATGCACCGACTCCGGCATGTCCGGGGTGCGCAGGTTGCGGTAGATCTCCTCGGTGATGAACGGGATGAAGGGCGCGGCCGCCCTGGCCAGGGTCAGCAGCACCGCGCGCAGCGTCTGGTAGGCCTCGCCCTTGTCGCTGTCGCTCTCCGAGCGCCAGAAGCGGCGCCGGGAACGGCGGATGTACCAGTTGTTGGTCAGGTCGATGAACTCCACGATCGGGTCGATGGCCTTCTGTAAATCGTACAGGTCCAGCTCGCGGGTGGTCTCCTCGACCAGCCGCGCGGCCTCCGACAGGATCCAGCGGTCCAGGGAGTTGGCCGGCTCGCCGGGCGCGGCGGCGGGGGAGGCGGCGTCGATGTTGGCGTAGGTGACGAAAAAGCTATACGCGTTCCATAGGGGGATGATGACGTTCTTCAGCACCTCCCGCACCCCCGCGTCCGAGTAGCGCAGGTCCTCCGCCTTGACGCAGGCGGAGTGCATCAGGAACAGGCGCAGGGCGTCGGCCCCGAACTCGTTCATCACCCCCATTGGGTCCGTGTAGTTGCGGGCGCTCTTGGACATCTTCTTGCCGTCCTCGGCCAGCACCAGGCCGTTGACCACCACGCTCTTGAAGGCCGGCTTGTCGAAAAGGGCGGCGGCCAGCACGGTCAGGGTGTAGAACCAGCCGCGGGTCTGGTCCAGCCCCTCGCTGATGAAGTCCGCCGGGAAGTTGGCCTCGAAATGGGCGCGGTTCTCGAAGGGGTAGTGGTTCTGGGCATAGGGCATGGCGCCGCTTTCGAACCAGCAGTCCAGGATTTCCGGGATGCGGCGCATGGTGCCGCCGCAGCCGTGCGTGCAGGCGAAGCTGATGTCGTCGATGAAGTGCTTATGCAAATCAGCGACCTTCCGTCCCGACAGCTTCTCCAGCTCGGCGCGGCTGCCCACGCACTCCAGGTGATTGCAGTCCTCGCACCTCCAGATCGGGATCGGGTTGCCCCAGTAGCGGTTGCGGGAGATAGCCCAGTCGCGGGCCCCCTCCAGCCAGTTGCCGAAGCGGCCGTCGCGCAGGTGGGAGGGCATCCAGTAGATCTGGGCGTTGGCGGCGAGCATGCTCTTCTTGACCTTGCCGATGTTCACGAACCAGGAGGTGATGGCCCGATAGATCAGCGGGGAAGAGCAGCGCCAGCAATGCGGGTAGCTGTGCCGGTAGCTCTCCTGCCTCACGACCGCCCGGCGGGCCTTCAGGTCCCGCAGGATCGGCTTGTCGGCTTCCTTGACGAATAGCCCCTGGTAGTCGCTCACCTCCGCGGTGAAGCGGCACTCCGCGTCCACGGGGCAGACCGTGGGCACGCCCGTGCCTTTCAGCAGGGCGTAGTCGTCCTCGCCGAAGCCGGGGGCGGTGTGCACGATGCCGGTGCCGTCCTCGGTGGACACGTACTCCGCCGTCCAGGTGCGGAAGGCACCCTTGGCGGAAAGGGAAGCGAAATAGGGGAACAGCGGCTCGTACTCCAGGCCCGCCAGCTCCTTGCCGCTGTACTCCTGCACGACCCGGTACTCGCTCTGGCTCCTGTAATAGGCGGACAGGCGCTCCCGGGCCAGGATGTAGAACTCCTCACCGTCGGCGACCTTCACGTATTCTATAAACGGGCCCAGGGCCAGGGCCAGGTTCGAGGGCAGGGTCCAGGGCGTGGTGGTCCAGGCCAGGAAGTAGGTGTTCGGCTCCCCCTTGACCCGGAACTTCACCGTGAGCGAGGGGTCCTGCACGTCCTGGTAGCCTCCCAGGTTCAGCTCGAAGTTCGACAGCGCCGTGGAGCAGCGCGGGCAATAGGGAAGGATGTAGTAGCCCTCGTACAGTAGATCGCGCTGCCAAAGCTCGCGGATGATCCACCAGATGGACTCCATGTAGTCCGGGTCCATGGTCTTGTAGTCGTGATCGAAGTCCACCCAGCGCCCCAGGCGGGTGACGATGGCGCGCCACTCCTGGGTGTAGCGCAGCACGATCGAGCGGCAGGCCTCGTTGAAACGGGCCACGCCGTACTCCTCGATCTGGCGCTTGCCCGAGATGCCCAGCTCCTTTTCCATTTCGTATTCGACCGGCAGCCCGTGGCAGTCCCAGCCGAAGCGCCGCTCCACCCTCCGGCCCTTCATGGTCTGGTAGCGCGGAATGACGTCCTTGATGGTCCCGGGCACGAAATGACCGAAATGCGGCAGGCCGGTGGCGAACGGTGGCCCGTCGTAGAACACGTATTCCGCGCCGCCCTCCCGCCCGCGCAGGGACTTCTCGAAAATGCGGTGCTCCTGCCAGAAGCTTAAGACCGCCTCCTCCATTTTCGGGAAATCGACTTTCGGATCCACGGGCTTATACAATGCTGCCTCCGCGACGCGTCCCGGGCGTGAGGCATCTTAGGAAGAAAGCCAAAAGGGTGTCAAGGTGCGCAGGGTACCCGCACCGGCGCGCATCGCGCTTGTATTGACACGGAAAGCAATTGGGCTTAGGCTGACAATCCTGCTCAGCTATCCGATATGCGCAAGGACAAAATCAGGCCCGGCTCGGTCGGTATCGTGCACCCCCGGGAATACACCTTCGCCCACCCCCCCGAGCTGTTCAGGCTGGACAGCGGGCGCACTCTCGGCCCTATCAACGTGCGCTACGAGACCTACGGGAGCCTCAACGAGGCCCGGACCAACGCCGTCCTGATCCTGCACGCCCTTTCCGGCGACGCCCATGCCGCCGGGCTGCACGGGGCCCGCGATAAGGCCCCGGGGTGGTGGGACGGGATGATCGGGCCGGGCAAGGCCTTCGACACGGAACGCTACTTCGTGGTCTGCTCCAACGTGCTGGGCGGATGCATGGGCACCACCGGGCCCTCCAGCAACAACCCGGAAACCGGCCGGCCCTTCGGCCTGGCCTTCCCCGTGGTCACCATCCGCGACATGGTGCGCGTGCAGCACGCCCTGATCGAGCACCTGGGCATTCCCTCCCTGCTGGCGGTGGTCGGGGGCTCGATGGGCGGGATGCAGGCCCTGGAGTGGGCCGTCTCCTTCCCCGGCAAGGTGCGCTCCGCACTGGTCCTGGCCGCTACGGCCCGCATGACCGCCCAGGCCATCGCCTTTAGCGCCGTGGGGCGCAGCGCCATCATGTCCGACCCGCGCTGGCGCGGCGGGGAATACTACGGAAAGGAGCTGCCGCACCGAGGCCTGGGCATCGGCCGGATGATCGGCCACGTCACCTACCTTTCCGACGAGTCCATGCATTCCAAGTTCGGCCGCCGGCTGCGCCACCGCGAGCAGTACGGCTTCGACTTCACCGACGAGTTCGAGGTGGAAACCTACCTGCAGCACCAGGGCCTCAAGTTCGTGGAGCGCTTCGACGACAACTCCTACCTGT
>CAZMWZ010000219.1:0-4781 GCA_964570045.1 uncultured Spirochaetaceae bacterium | reverse complement strand
GACGACTACGGGCTGCCCCGCGGGGCGGTGGAGAAGCTGGCGAGTGAGGGCTGCACCCTGCTGCTCACCGTGGACTGCGGGATCGGCAACGCAGCGGAGATCGGCCTGGCCAGCCAGCGGGGGATCCAGACCATCGTCCTGGACCACCACAACCCGCCCGAGACCCTGCCGGCGGCCCTGGCCCTGATCGACCCGAAGCTCCGCGGCAGCCGCTACCCGTTCCGCGACCTGGCCGGCTGCGGCGTGGTGGCCAAGTTGGCGCTGGCGCTGGCCATGGCCCGCACCCCGCTGTACGGGCAGGAGGTGTGGCTGCTGGCCACCCGGCCGGCCAACGCGGTGCTCACCGTGGAGGCGTTGCGCCTGGTCAACCTCGCGCCTACAGAGCGCCTCAGCGACAGCGTCCCGCAGGGGGGCTTCGAGGGCTCGCGGGTAGCCCGGGCGCTGGCCGGGCGGACCGTGCTGGTCCTGCAGCGTGAGGAGGAGGCGGCTAACCTGTCCCGGTTGACGGCCGACCCCGGGTTCGAGCTGGAGGAAATCCAGCCGCTGCTGCGGGACTGCCTGCCCGAGCTGGCCGGCAAGAGCCTGCTGCGCCTGCGGGAGAGCTGGCCGCCCGCCCGGCTGGAGGCAGCCCCGGAGCTGGACACGCTGGCCGCCGTGTACACGCGCGCCTCCTGGAAGAAGCACGGCCTGGCGCAGAGCCTGGAGCGCTCGCTGGACCTAACCGCGCTGGGGACGATCGCCGACTTGATGCCCCTCACCGACGAGAACCGCCTGCTCGTGCGGCGGGGCCTGGAGGTGATGAACCGCCTGGGGCGGCCGGGCCTGCGCGAGCTGCTCATCCGGCAGAATTTGCACGGCCGGCGGCTGACCGCGCGCGACGTTTCCTGGCAGCTCTCGCCGGTGTTGAACTCCGCGGGCCGCATGGGCGAGCCGGCCAAGGCCGCCCGCCTTTTCCTGAGCACCGACCCCGAGGAAACCCGGACCCTGATCGAGGCCGTGCTGGAGCTCAACACCCGGCGCAAGTCGCTGGGAGACCGGGCCTGGGAGCGCTGCCAGTCGCAGGCCTACGAGACCTTGTCCAGAACCGGCCAGAAGCTGGTGTACGTGGCCGACCCCGCCATCCCGCGCGGCATTACGGGCCTGCTGGCCTCCCGCCTTTCGGGCTTCTTCAAGGTCCCCGCCCTGGTGGTTTCCGCCGGCCCCCGCAAGTCCGTGGGCTCCCTGCGCAGCCCTTTCTCGATGGAAGGCTTCCTGGACCGCTTCGCCGACCTGCTGGCCAACTACGGCGGGCACGACTGCGCGGCGGGGTTCACCCTCGACGGTGAGGAGCTCACCCGCTTCGAAGCGCGCCTTTTCCTGCTCGCCAAGGACTTGCAGCCGCCGCCGCAGGCCGAAGCCCGGCTCCTGATCGACGCCGAGGTGCCGCCCGCCTACCTGAACCCGGAGCTGATCCGGGTCGTGGAGTTCTTCGAGCCCTTCGGAGAGGGCTCCCCCCCCATCACCCTGCTCACGCGCGGGGTGCGCATCGAGAGCCTGGAGATCGTGGGCTCAAGGAAGGCGGACCACGTTCGGCTGCTCCTGGCCGCCGACCGCTACAAGTGGCCGGCGGTCTACTGGAACGCCGCGGAGCGGGCCGGCAGGGACTTCGCGCCAGGGGACACGGTGGACGTGGTCTACCGCCTGGGGCGAAACTACTTCCAGAACACGGAGAGCCTGCAGCTCACCGTAGTGGACCTGCGGCGATGATTCCCGCGCGCGGGCCGCTGGCCGCCTTCCTGCTGCTGGCGGCGGCGTCGGTCCTGAGCGCTGCCCCGGGGGCCCTGGTCCCGGTGGCGCTGTACCCCGGGGAAGCGGCGCGCGGCGAGGCGCTGAGCGGCGCGGTTCTGAGCGAGGAGGGGCTCACCTGGCTGGCGGTGGCGCTGGCAGACCGCGCCGGTGTGCCGGTCTCCTCCGCCCGAGGGTTTGCGCTCGACGAGGCCGGGAAGGTCTGGAGCTTTCTGCTCGCGCTGCCCAGCACCCTGCGGGGCGGGGAGTACAGCCTGAGGCTGGAGGGTGGTGCGCCGGAAGGCGTGCTCCGCTTCACCCACGGGGGCGCCGTCCGGGTGGCAGCCACCGTGTACAGCTCTCAAAGCATTCGCTTCGACCAGGGACTCTCCCGCCTCCTGACCGCGCCGGACCCTAAAAAGGAGGAGGAGCTTCGACGCCTGCGCGCCGAGCTGGAGGTCTTCCGGCCCGAGGCCGTGCGCCATACCGGGAAGCTTCTTCCGCCGCTGGAGGCGGCCCGCCTGAGCTCCGGCTTCGCCGATCGCCGCGAGTATCTCTACGCCGACGGCGGCTCCTCCCTGTCCCTGCACAACGGCGTGGACCTGGCCGCCGCGGAAGGCACCCCGGTGACCGCCTGCGGGTCCGGCCGGGTGGTGCTGGCGGCAGAGCGGGTGTTGACCGGCAAGAGCGTCGTGCTGGAGCACCTGCCTGGGGTGTATTCCCTGTACTTCCACCTCTCGGAGCTGGCGGTCCTCCAGGGGCAGGATGTGCAGGCCGGGCAGCGGATTGGGGCGGTGGGCATGACGGGGCTGGCCACCGGGCCGCACCTGCACTGGGAGCTGCGGGTGAACGCCCAGCCCGTAGACCCCCGGGCCTTCCTGGCCCGGCCGCTCGTTGACAAAAGTCGCTATTACAGTATTATGGAGGAGCTGTACCGGGACGAGAGGAGGTGATTTGTATACCGGCAATCATCGTAGGTGAAGATGAACCCCTCGACAAGGCCGTAAAGCGCTTCAAGCGCATGGTCGAAAAGGAAGGGTTGGTACGGGAGTGGAGGAAGAGGGAGTTCTTCGAGAAGCCCTCCACGATCAAGAACCGCAAGAAAAAAGCCCTCGAGCGCAAGCGGATGAAAAAGCTGCGCAAGTTCAGGTCGTTCAAGAGATACTAATCGCTCTGGAGACGGCTAAACCTAAAACGAAGAGGTCGGCGTTGGCGCCGGCCTCTTCGTTTTAGGACCTCTGGCTAGGATCCCAGGTAATCCGCGATTATCGAGCCGAACTCCTCCACCAACTCGTTTTTCTTGTTTACAATGCCCTTGAGCCTCGCCATGCTGATGAAATGAAACAATCGGGCAGGCTCTAGCCCGGCTCGCTCAGCGACTGCCGCGATTCTTTGACGTTTTTCCAGAAAAGTCCCTCCTTCCGCCGACGAAAAGGATCCCGGGGAATTTCGCATGAAATCCAGGAAAGTCGCTATTTCAGCGCTTGGGCATCTTACAACGTGGATAAACTCGCAGAAAACTCGCACGTGGATCGGGAATTCGCTGATTCTATCTCGGTATTTTTTTAGCTTGGCGTAGATTCCGGTGACAGAGTGTAACGCTTCCAGGTTGGGTTCATCAGGGAATTCCATTTCCAGTTTTTCCAATAGCTGGAGACATTCATCGAATACCGGCTTCATTCCCATGTTTTTCATCTTGAGTATATTGCATTTGAGAAAGCTATACCTGAGTGACTTGACAGTTCTCATTTATATGGTAATATTGCCAATTAACCATGGAGACTGAAGTACAAAAAACCTGCAAAAGGCGGGCAAAGGTCATCAAAGCCCTTTCCCACGTCAGCCGCCTCTACATGGTTGAAATGCTATCGGGACATGAGCGCTGCGTTGACGAGTTGACCGAGCTAGTAGGAAGCGACCTATTACCCGCCTCCATGCACCTCCGTATACTAAAAAACGCCAGCATCGTAATAGGAGAGAAGCGAGGTGGCTCCGTCTATTATACTCTGCGCCTTCCCTCCATCCTGGACTTCCTCAAGTGCGCAGATCTAAGCGCCGCAGGAAACGAAAAGGCATGGCAAATAGGCCACGAATCGAGGAGGAAAAATGACCATAGAAGTGCTGGGTCCTGGGTGCCCGAAGTGCATGAATACCGAACAGAACGTGAGAAAGGCCCTCGCCGAGCTGAACATCCAGGCGGAAATTTTGAAGGTGACGGACATCGACGCGATCATCGAGAAGGGAGTCATGTGGACCCCGGCGCTGGTGATCGACGGAAAGCTCGCGTTGCAGGGAAAGATCCCGACCGTCGAGCAGATCAAACAACTGGTAAAGGAGGCCTAGCCCTATGGGCAGCTATGGCACGTGGAGGGGCGTTGCGCGCGAGAAGATACCCTGGTTCCCCACTGTGGACATCTCGAAATGCGCGGGATGCAAGGAGTGCTTCAACTTCTGCCGGCAGAAGGTATACTCCTGGGACGAGACCAACGACAAGACGGTCGTGGCCCAGCCGTTTAAATGCGTTGTCGGCTGCAGCACCTGCGCTGGCATGTGCAAGGAAGAGGCCATTTCGTTCCCGCCGCTGTCAATCCTGAAGGATATCGGGAGGTAGCCGGGATGGAAGGCGAGCTAAAGGACTATCTGGGAATCCCAAGGAGGCTGATCCCCTGGTTTCCTTCGGTCGATGAAGAAAAGTGCAACGGCTGCTCGATCTGCGTGAAGGCCTGCAAACACGAGGTGTATGCGCTCGACAAGCCGAAAAAAAAGGCGCTCGTGGCCAACCCCTACTCCTGCGAAGTCTTCTGCCAGAGCTGCCAGTTCCAATGCAGTCTGGAGGCGATCTCTTTCCCAAAGAAGACCGAGGTGAAGGAGATCATCAAGGGACTTCGGGATCGATATCCGCCGAAATAGCGAAAGAAGGAGATCTATGATGAAAGAGAAACCAAGGTTTCTTCTGTGCGTATGCCGCGGCGACTGCCCGGGCTTCGCGAAGCTTGACATCTGGAAGTTCATCAACT
>CAZMWZ010000218.1:1416-4805 GCA_964570045.1 uncultured Spirochaetaceae bacterium | reverse complement strand
GCGGCGGCGATGTTGTTGAACATGATCGTAGAGATGACCTCGTGGATGCCCATCCTGACCTTGAGCAGCGCCGGGATAGCCGCCCAGAGCGCCCCGCCGATCATGGCGGCGATCACGACCACCGGCAGGTGCAGGTACACCGGCAGTTTCAGGTAGATGCCGGCCATCGCGCCGACCAGCCCCCCGATGAAGTACTGCCCCTCCACCCCGATGTTGAACACATTGGCCTGGAAGGCCATCGCCACGGCCAGACCGGCCAGGAACAGGGGAATGGCCATCGAGAAGATCGTGGCCAGGCGGGAGGTGTTGGCCAGCGTGAATCTGTAGATGCCGTCCAGGGTCTTGCCGGGCATTTCCCCGATGACCATGGCGATCAACAGGAGGACCACTATCGCCGCCAGGACCCCCAGGATGGGGGAGAACATCTCCAGCAGGCGGTACTTGCTTCTGGACCTACGCACTTTGCTTCTCCCCGGTCATGCACAGACCGACGCGCTCCTTGGTGGCCTCCTCCTGGCGGAATTCCCGAATGATTTTTCCCTTGAAGATGACTCCGATCCGGTCGGACAGGGACAGGATCTCGTCCAGGTCCGCGGAGACCAGGAGAACGGCCTTGCCCCGCTCGCGCGCCGCGATCAACTGCTGGTAGATGAACTCCGTGGCTCCCACGTCCACCCCGCGGGTGGGCTGGGAAGCCACCAGCAGGATGGGGTCGAAGCGCATTTCCCGGGCCACGATGACCTTCTGCTGGTTGCCCCCCGAAAGAGCGTGGGCCGGGGTGAGCTCGTTGGGGGTGCGGATGTCGAACTTCTCGATGCTCTCACGCGCGTACTGGCGCACCCGCCCCGAATCGACCACGGATCCCCTGACGAACGGCCTGCGGTGGTGCTGCCCAAGGACCAGGTTCTCCGCCAGGCTCAAGGGCAGCAGCAGCCCGTAGCGATGGCGATCCTCCGGGATGTGCCCGATCCCCCGGTCCCGCCGGGTGCGCACGTCCCATTGCGAGATGCTACGCCCCTCCAGAAAAATGTCCCCCGCTTCCAGGCGGGCCGACTCGGTGATGGCATGGACCAGCTCGCTCTGCCCGTTGCCTTCGACCCCCGCCAGGCCGTAGATCTCACCGGCGCGCACCTCGAGGCTCAAGCCGTCGAGGACCAGGTTGCCGCGTTCCGAGCGCAGGCGCAGCTGCCTGGCCTCCAGGACTACCTTTCCGGGCGAGGCGGGGGCCTTCTCCACGCGCAGGAACACGGGCTTCCCGACCATGAGCTCGGCGATGAGGGGCTTGGTCGCTTCCCGACTCGGAAGGGTCCTGACCACCTGGCCCCGGCGGATCACGGTGATCCGGTCGGCGATCTCCAGCACCTCGTCCAGCTTGTGGCTGATGAAGATCAGGCCCTTGCCCTGGTCGCGCATCATGCGGAAGGTCTTGAAGAGCTCCACCACCTCCTGCGGGGTGAGCACGGCGGTGGGCTCGTCGAAGACCAGGATCTCCGCGCCGCGGTACAGGAGCTTGAGGATCTCCACGCGCTGCTGGAGCCCCACGGGCAGGTCCTCCACCCGGGCGGCGAGGTCCACGGGCAGCCCGTTGCGGTGCATTATCTCCGCGATCTCCCGGGCCGGCTCCTCCAGGCGCAGGACCCCGGCGGTCTGGCTCTCCCTGCCCAGGATGATATTTTCCAGTACTGTGAACGGCGGGACCAGCATGAAATGCTGGTGCACCATGCCGATGCCCCGGGCGATGGCATCTCGCGGGTTTTTAATGGCGATCGCTTCGTCCCGTATCGAAACGGTCCCCGAGTCCGGCCGGTACAGGCCGTATAGGATCTTCATGAGCGTGGTCTTGCCGGCCCCATTCTCGCCCACCAGGGCATGGATCTCGCTGGGGGCGAGGTCGAAGGTAACCCGGTCGTTGGCCCGCACTCCAGGAAATACCTTGGTGATTCCGTCCATTTTCAAGAGCGTCATGGCGGTCTTTCCGATTCTCCTGCGGTCAAAAAAAGCGGGACGATGAGCCGTCCCGCTTTTCGCTACATTCTTCCAGGTTTGCTCCGTCAGAAGGCCGTCTTGGCCCACGCGGCCACCTTGGCGTCGTCGTCGGGCACGGTAATTTCGCCCGCGATGATCTTCTTCTTGAGCTCATCCAACTTGGCTAGGATCGGATCCAGCTTGCCCTTGTTGTAGTCGTTGAGGGCGTAACCTACGCCGTCGTCCTTGAGGCTGAAGGTTTTGTAGCCGCCGGCGTTCTTGCCCGTGTCGATCATCTCCTTGCCGGCCAGGAACACCGCGTTGTCCACCCTCTTGAGCATGGAGGTCACAATGAACTCCGACATCTTTTTTTCCTCTTCGCTCTTGGAGGTGGCATAGATCAGCCCCTGGTCGGAGTCCACGCCGATGGCCAGCTTGCCCAGGTCCTTGGCCGCCTTGAACAGCCCGGCCCCGGTCCCGCCGGAGGCGTGATAGACGATCGAGGCGCCTCGCTTGAAGAAGTTCACGGCGATGCTCTCACCGGTCTTGGGGTCGTTGAAGGCCGTGGGGTCCTTGCCGGCGTACTGGCCCAGGATCATGCCGGTCTTCCTTAAGTCCTGGTTCACGTACATGGCCCCGGCAATGAAGCCGCCCTGGAACTTGTGGATCAGCGGGATGTCCATGCCGCCCAGGAAGCCCACCTTGCCGCCCTTGTTCAGCAGGCCGGCCGCGGCGCCCATCAGGAAGGAGCCCTCGTGCTCGGCGAAGCCCAGGCAGGTGATGTTGCTGGACTCGGTCAGGTCGGGGATGTAGCCGTCGATGATCCCGAAGTGGATGCTGGGGAAATCCTTGGCCACCTTGGACAGGGAGTCAGAGTACAGGAAGCCGACGCCGATGATCAGGTTGTAGCCGTCCTCGGCCAAAGCCCGCAGGATCAGCTCCCGGTCCTGCCCGCCGGACTTGGGCTCCAGGTACTTCAGCTCGATGTCCTTGCCGAAGTCGACATTGCTAGGGTCGTCCTTGATGTAGCCTTTGAACTGCTTGGCCAGCAGGACCAGGCCGTTGTAGGCCGAGTCGTTGAAGGACTGGTCCCCGCGGCCGCCCACGTCGAAGCAGATGCCGATTTTAAATTTCGGCCCCGCGGGCGCCATGGCCTCTTTCTTCTTGCAGCCCGTCAGGAAGGAAAAAAGGAGCAGAAAGGCAAGGAGAATGAACAAGAATCTTTTCATGCGTCCCTCCTCTTGGATTAGATTTGCCTTGAAGTCTAAATCCACCGACGGGGGAAGTCAAGTCAACAGGCGCAGGAACTCTTCCTCCTCGACGATGCGCACGCCCAGCTGGCGGGCCTTGTCCAGCTTGCCGCCCGGGTTCTCCCCGGCCAGGAGGTGGGTAGTTTTGGAGGTGACCGAGGGACTCACCTTTCC
>CAZMWZ010000218.1:0-1316 GCA_964570045.1 uncultured Spirochaetaceae bacterium | reverse complement strand
CTCCACCACCTTGGGTCCCACCTCCGGGATGCCCAGTGCTGCCAGCACCCGCCGGTAGGGACGGGCCTTGCTGGCCGCGAGGCCTGCGCGGATCAGCTCGACCTTCTTTTCGCCGAAACCGGGCAGCTCCAGCAGCGCGGCGGGATCGAAAGCGTACAGGTCCTGCACGTCGCGCACCAGTCCCCGCTCGATCAGGGTCTCCAGGGTCTCGGGACCGACATTCTCGATGTCCATCTGGTCGCGGGCCACGAAGAAGCGCAGGCGGCCCCGCACCTGGTCCGGGCAGCCCGGGTTGGGGCAGAAGTGGTGCGCCCCCTGGACCACCAGGGTAGTGGAGCAGGCGGGGCAGGCGGCGGGGATCCGCCAGGTGGAGTTGCCCTGCTCGTTCTTCTCGACCACCCGCTCCACGGCCGGGATCACGTCCCCGCGCTTGGAGATGCTCACCCGGTCGCCTATGGCCAGCTCTAATAAATCCACGTAGTCCTGGTTGTGCAGGGTGGCGTTGGCGATCGTGGAGCCGGAGAGCTTCACGGGCCGGATGCGGGCCACGGGGGTGACCCGGCCCGTGCGCCCGACCTGGACCTCGATGCGCTCCACGACCGACTCGGCCTCCGGGGCCTCGAACTTGAAGGCCAGGGCCCAGCGCGGGTGGTGGCCGGTGAAGCCCAGGGTCTCGCGGACCGCGAGCTCGTTCACCTTGGCCACCAGGCCGTCGATGTCGTAGGGCAGGCCGGCGCGCTCCCGGCGGGCCTCCTCGAGGTAGCCCTCCAGCTCCTGGAAGCCCCCGACCCGCCAGCGCGGGTGCCGCTCCCGGATGCCCGCCAGGTCCTCCTCGTCGGCGAACAGGCCCGTGCGCGGGTTGCACTTGAAGCCCAGCTCCTCCAGCTCCTCGAGGATGGCCACATGCGTTGCCGCCGCCCGTACGAAATGCCCCTCGTAGACGAAGATGTCCAGCGGCACCGCGGCAACCTCCGCGCTCTTCACCCGGCGCAGCGTGCCCGCTGCCAGGTTCCTGGGGTTGGCGTAGGGGGTTTCCAGGTGGGCGTTGATCGAGTCGAACAGCGCACGGGGAAGGAAGATCTCGCCGCGCACGGCCACCGTGACCGGCCGCTGGAGGCGCAGCGGCACCGCCCCGATAGTGCGCACGTTGCCCGTGACGTCGTTGCCGACCAGGCCGTTGCCGCGGGTCACCGCGCGCACGAGCAGCCCCTCCTCGTAGTACAGCACGATCGAGGAGCCGTCGATCTTCTCTTCCACCACGAAGGAAAGCCGCCGGCCGCTAGCCTTTTGGGTTTTCAGGATCCAGGCGCCCAGTT
>CAZMWZ010000217.1:0-4805 GCA_964570045.1 uncultured Spirochaetaceae bacterium | reverse complement strand
GAAGCAGGATCTTCGAGATCGGGATGATCTTGATCTTGCTGAAGATCTCCTTCATCGCCTGCAGCCTACACCGCCGGCCCGAGCGCTGGCAAGGCCGGGTTTTTCTGGTAGATTGGGCCATGCTGCTGGCGGTGGCCCTGAGCGGCGGCGTGGACTCCAGCGTCGCCGCCCTGATCCTGAAGGAGAGCCGGCCCCGGCTGGTCGGGGCCACCCATCTCATCTGGCCGGGCTCGCGATGCTGCTCGACGGAAACGCTGGCCCGGGCGGCGGAGGTCTGCCGGCGCCTGGACATCCCGTACTTCCAGGTCGACTTGCAGGAGGATTTCCGCCGGGAGGTCGTCGACGACTTCGTGGACGTCTACCTGGCGGGCCGGACCCCCAACCCCTGCGTGCGCTGCAACCGCTACGTGCGCTTCGGGAGCTTCCTGCCGGCGCTGCGGGCGCGCCTGGAGGCCGAGGGCCTGCTGGCCGCGGGGGAGGAGCTCTCCCTGGCCACCGGGCACTACGCCCGCATCCTGCGCACGGGCGACGGGCCGATGCTGGCCAAGGGCCGGGACCCGGCCAAGGACCAGAGCTACATGCTGCACCAGGTGCGCCGGGAGATGCTGCCTCACCTGGTGCTGCCCCTGGGCGAACGCCTCAAGAGCGAGGTCGTGCGGCAGGCCGAGGAGGCGGGCCTGGCCTCGGCCCGCGTGCCCGAGAGCCAGGACGCCTGCTTCGTGGACGGGGACTACGCCCGCTTCATCCGGGACAGGAGCGGCCGGGAGGAGCTGTTCCAGCCCGGCGACATCGTGGACCCGGAGGGGACGCTCCTGGGCCGCCACCGGGGGGTCATCCACTACACCGTCGGGCAGAGGAGCGGGCTGGGGCTCGGGAGCGGGCCCTGGTACGTGGCGCGGATCGAGGCGGTCGCCAACCGCCTGGTCGTGGCCCGGCTGGAGCAGGCCGAGCGTGTCAGCTTCGAGGTGGAGGGGCTCAACTGGTTCGTGGAGCCGCCCCGCGCGCCGCTCGCCTGCGCGGTGAAGATCCGCTACCAGAGCGGGGAGTCCCCCGCCCGCGTGGAGCCCGCCGACCGGCCGGAGCGGTGCCGCGTCGTCCTCGCGGAGCCGGCGATCGTCACGCCGGGGCAGTCGGCCGTGTTCTACCGGGGCGAGCTGGTGCTGGGCGGGGGGGTGATCCTGCCGTGACCCGCTGGCCAGTCCCCAACCCCTGGTCCGCGCCGGTTTTCTACCTGGATTCCACTGGCTCCACCATGGAGGACGCCCAGCGGCTAGGCGCAGCGGGGTACCCCGGAGGGACGGTCGTCGTCGCCGGGTTCCAGGAGCGCGGGCGCGGGCGGTACCCCGAGCGGTCCTGGGCCGCGGAAGCGGGCAGCAACCTGCTGTTCACCCTGCTCCTGGACCTGGAGCCCGCCTTCCCGCCGCAGCGCCTGCCCGTGCTGGCGGGCCTGGCCCTGGCGCAGGCGCTGGAGGACCGCTTCGGCCTGGCCACCGAGGTGAAGTGGCCCAACGACCTGCTGTACCGGGGCCGGAAGCTGGCCGGCATCCTGTGCGAAGCCCGCACCCGGCCCCCGGAGCCCGCGCGCGTGCTCTTGGGCATGGGTGTGAACTGCAACCAGCGCGCTTTCCCGCCGGAGCTCGCCAGCGGGGCCTGTTCCCTGGCCGAGCTGCTCGGCAGCCAGGTGCCGCTCCCCGAGCTGCTGGCGGATATTCTGGCCGCCCTCTACGCCACCCTGCGCGACGAAGGTTGGCGCGCCCGGCTCGAGCGCAGGCTGTACGGTCTGGGGCGGGAGGCGCTGCTGAGCGGCCCCTCCGGGGGGATAGAGCGCGGGACGGTGCGCGGCGTGGCGGAGGACGGCGCACTGCTGCTGGAGGCCGGGGGTAGGGTCCTCCCCGTGTATAGCGGAGAGTTATCCTTCCAGGCCGAGGCGTAGCGAGAAGGACAGGGTGCGGCCGCTGTACAGCCCGGCGGGCGCCGGGACGTGCGCCCCGAAAGGGCTGGCCAGCAGGTGCCAGCCCCTTCGGGAACGGGCCACGCGCACCGGCAGGACGAGCACCCCGGAGGGGGCGCCGGGGGAGAAGACCAGGCCCGGCCCGCCGCCGGCTCTCTCCAGCAGCAGGCGGGAGCCGGTGAACAGCCTTTCGCCCTCCCCTGCGGCGAGGGTGGCCGAGAAGTCTCCGCCGCCGGCCAGCTCTGCCGTGATTTTCGCCCGCTCCCCGTGGGCCAGGGCAAATACCGCAAGCTCCAGGGGCACCACCGCCTCCAGTCGCAGCCCCGAAGGCAGCTCGGGAAAGCTCACGGTGAAACCCAGCTCCAGCTCCTCCCGGCCTTCGCGGAAGCAGGCGTGCATCACCAGCTGGACCTCGCCGCCGGACAGGCCCGCCTTGAGCACGGTGCGCAGCCCGCTGTCCTGCCCCTGCTCGAAGGAAAAGGCGCTCTCGGTAGTCAGGCGCAGGCGCCGGCCCCCGGCCACCAGGTAGGAGTCGGCGGGTTGTCCGCAGAGCAGCTGGCGACCCTGCCGCCGGAGGCCCGATAAGCGGCCGTCGGTGAAAGTGGCGGCGAAACCGGCCCCTTCCAAGGCGACCAGGCCGCCCATGGCCGCGACCAGGGTCGGGCCCTCGCCCGCCCGGCGCCGCTGGGCCTCCCGCAAGCGCGCCGCAGCCCGGGGGCGGGTTGCCGAGCTGCCCAGCGCTTCCAGCACGGCGCGGATGTCCGCGTCCGTCCTGCGGCGGGCGCGGGCGCGCAGGGCTTCGGCCCGGGAGGTGGACTCCAGGGCGGCGGGGGCGAGCAGGGGAAGGGGATCCGCGGCAGGCGGGTCGGTGGCTTCCGGCGCCTCCCCGGCGAGCGCTTCCTCCAGGGTCAGGAACTGCGGTTCGAAGCGGGTGCCGAGGGCCTGCAGCAGCGGGCCGAGCAGGGGCCCGTCGCCGGGCTCCAGCAGCAGGAACAGCGGGTGCCGGCCGGCTATTCCCGCCGCAGCCCGGATGTCCTTCGGCTCTACGCCGGGTGGCAGCACCCAGGCAGGGTACAGGACGGCCCTCCCAGGTCGGCGCGCGCCCGCAAACCGGTAGGCGTCCCGGCCGGGGCCCAGGCGGGTCAGGGCTTGTTCCAGCGGCTCGGGGAGGCCTACCGATGCAAAGCCGTGGCGGGCGTACACCCCCTCCAGCTCCTCGCGCAGCAGGTCGGCGGCGACGGGCAGCAGGTGCTGCGGCTCCTGGCCGAGCAGAGCGCGGGCCGCGGGGCCCCAGGGGTTGCGGCGGCACCAGCTGAGCTCTTTATTCAGCTCCTCGGCGGCGAGCAGCGGATGGGGGGCCCCGCTGTAGCCCATCAATAGTATTGCGTCCGAGCGCGCGCGGACCCGGGACTTGATCTCGGTGGCCAGGTCCGTGGCCGCGCGGCTCTTGTTGTCCTCCAGCGGCGACAGGGGCAGGTTCCAGGCGAGCGGCAGGCGGAAGCCGGTTTCCAGCGAGGCGGCTTCCTCCAGGAACGCGTCGGCCGCCCGCAGCACGGGTGCCGAGGCCGGATCGCGCAGGCGCAGCCCGATCAGGAGCCGCAGGGGCTTGGTTCGGGGCATCACCCCTTTGTAGCAGAAGAGCCCGCAAAAAAAAAGCCTGTTTTCACTTGCTGTTCCCCCCCCAAATCGTTATCTTACTTTTAGGCCGCAGGCCTGTACCTGTTCAGCAACAATTTTTATACGAATTCCAAAAGGAAAGGGTTAAGGAGATGGCAAAGCAGTTACAATTCAACGAAACCGCGCGCAGAGCGCTGCTGCGCGGGGTGGACAAGATGTCCACCGCGGTCAAGGTCACCCTCGGCCCCAAGGGCCGGAACGTGGTCCTGGACAAGAAGTTCGGGGCTCCCACCGTGACCAACGACGGGGTCACCATCGCCAAGGAGATCGAGCTGGAGGACCCCTTCGAGAACATGGGCGCCCAGCTCCTGAAGGAAGTGGCCACCAAGACCAACGACGTGGCCGGTGACGGCACCACGACGGCTACCGTGCTCGCCTACTCGATGATCAAAGAAGGCCTGAAGTCCGTCGCCGCCGGGATCAACCCGATGGAGATCAAGCGCGGCATCGCCAAGGCGGTGGAAGTGGCCGTGGCGGACATCAAGAAGAGCGCCAAGGACATCAAGGAGAAGGAAGAGATCGCCCAGGTGGCGGCCATCTCCGCGAACAACGACATGGAGATCGGCAACCTCATCGCCGACGCCATGGAGAAGGTGGGCAAGGACGGCGTCATCACCGTCGAGGAGTCCAAGTCCATGGAGACCCACCTGGAAGTCGTGGAAGGCATGCAGTTCGACCGCGGCTACCTCTCCGCCTACTTCGTGAACAACCGCGAGACCATGACCACGGTTCTCGAGGACCCCTACATCGTGATCCACGATAAGAAGATCTCCAGCATGAAGGACCTGCTGCCCGTGCTGGAGAAGATCGCCCAGGCCGGCAAGCCCCTGCTGCTGATCGCCGAGGACGTGGAGGGCGAAGCCCTGGCCACCCTGGTGGTGAACAACCTGCGCGGCACTCTGAGCGCCTGCGCCGTGAAGGCCCCCGGCTTCGGGGACCGGCGCAAGGCCATGCTGGAGGATATCGCCACCCTGACCGGCGGGCAGGTCATCTCCGAGGAGCTGGGCCTGAAGCTGGAGAACGCCGAGATGAGCCAGCTGGGACGCGCCAAGAACGTGAAGGTCGACAAGGAGAACACCACGATCATCGAGGGCAGCGGCAAGCCTAAGGACATCAAGGACCGCATCGCCCAGATCAAGGTCCAGATCGAGGAGACCACCTCCGACTACGACAAGGA
>CAZMWZ010000216.1:0-4843 GCA_964570045.1 uncultured Spirochaetaceae bacterium | reverse complement strand
CATGTCGGCCAGGGGGTCGTCCCGGTGGATGTCGAAGCCAGCCGAAACCAGGATCAGCTCCGGCCGGTACGCCAGCGCCACCGGAGTCAATAGATCCTGGAACACGGCCAGGTACTCCTCGTCGCCCTGGCCCCCGGGCAGCGGGACGTTCACGGTGTAGCCTTCCCCCTGCCCCCGGCCTATCTCCTCAACCCCCCCGGTCCCCGGGTAATGGGGGTACTGGTGCACCGAAAAGTACAGGACCTCAGGAGAGTCGTAAAAAGAGTGCATGGAGCCGTTGCCGTGGTGCACGTCCCAATCCACCAGGAGCACGCGCCGCAGTCCGCGGACTTTCAGGGCAAAGCGGGCCGCCACTGCAGCATTGTTGAACAGGCAGAAGCCCATGGCCCGGTCGGCCTCGGCGTGGTGGCCCGGCGGGCGCACGGCGGCGAAGGCGCCGGCATATCCCCCGTCCAGCACGGCCTCCACGGCGGCCAGCACCCCGCCGGCTGCCCGCAGCGCGGCCGCGCAGGAGTCGGCGGTGGCCGAGGTGTCCGGGTCCAGCACGGTGAGCGGCCGCCCGCGGGTCGCCTCGATGCGGCGGATGTGCCCCTGCGTGTGCACGCCGGCCAGCTCCTCACAGCTCGCGTCCCGGGCCGGCAGGTCCTGGAGCCGATCGCGCAGGGGAAAGCCGGCCAGCATCCGGTCGATGGCCTCCAGACGCTCGGGGGACTCCGGGTGCCCCGGCCCGTTGGAATGCCTCAGGCACAGCGGGTCGCGCACCAGCGCCACGGGCTTCACGCCTGCTGCCCCCAATCCAGCACGACCTTGCACGCCTGGCCCGAGCGCATCGCCGCGAAGCCTTGTTCGAACTCGGTATAGTGCAGGCGGTGCGTGATCACCGGGGTGATGTCCAGGCCGGTCTGGATCATCATGGTCATTTTATACCAGGTCTCGTACATCTCCCGCCCGTAGATGCCCTTCAGGGTCAGGCCGTTGAACACCACCAGGTCCCAATCGATGGCCGTGGCCTCAGGCAGGATCCCCAACAGGGCGATCTTGCCGCCGTGGCACATGTTGGCCAGCATCTCCCCCAGGGCCTGCGGGGAGCCGGACATCTCCAGCCCCACGTCGAAGCCCTCCTTCATGCCCAGCTCCCGCTGCGCGGCCGCGACGCTTTCGCCGGGCACCCGCACCACGCGCGTGGCGCCCAGCTGGCGGGCCAGCTCCAGGCGGTAGGGGTTGGGGTCGCTCACCACCACGAAGCGCGCCCCGGCGTGCCGCACGATGGCCGTGGCCATGATCCCGATCGGCCCGGCCCCGGTGATCAGCACGTCCTCGCCCAGCACGTCGAAGGACAGCGCCGAGTGGGTGGCGTTGCCCAGCGGGTCGAAGCAGGATAGCACCTCCAGCGGGATGCGCGGGTCCGCGTGCCAGACGTTGGTCTGGGGGATGGACAGGTACTCGGCGAAGCAGCCCGGGCGGTTCACGCCCACCCCGCCAGTGTGGGCGCACAGGTGGCGCCGTCCCGCCAGGCAGTTGCGGCAGTGCCCGCAGACCAGGTGCCCCTCGCCGCTCACCACCTCTCCCGGAAAGAAGTCCCGCACCATCGCCCCGACGCGCTCCACGGTGCCGGCGAACTCGTGCCCGATCACCAGTGGCACCGGCACGTGCTTGGCGGCCCAGGCATCCCAGTTGTGGATGTGCAGGTCCGTGCCGCAGATCGAGGTCTTGCGGATGCGGATCAGCACGTCGATCGGCCCGACCTCCGGCTCGCTCACCTCCTCCAGCCAGAGCCCGGGTTCTGCCCGCCTTTTGACCAGGGCTTTCACGGGGAACCCACTAGGTCGAAACCGGGGTCGACCAACTCACCGGCGCTCACGGAGCCTCCGGCCTCCAGCAGCTCGCCCAGGCGGATGAGCTCGCGCTCCCGCCCCACCGCGGCGGCGGCCCGCAAGAGCCCGCCGCTGTAGTACCCGGCCAGGAAGGCCTCACCCTCTGGGTCGCCGCGGAAGACCACCCGGTCCCAGCCCGGGGCGTGGCCCACATATTTTAGCGACTGTCCGTGCTGGCGGGTCCAGAAGAAGGGCGCCTCCCGCGGCAGCGGACTCTTGCCGAGCATGGCCCGGGCCGCGCGCCGTCCCTGGCGCTCGGCCTCGGCCCAGTGCTCGATGCGCCGGGGAGGGCCGCGTTCCGGGTCCTTGGCCAGCGCGATGTCTCCAGCGGCGAAGATGCCCTCCGCGGAGGTCGCCTGCCGGGCATCCACGGGCACGGCTCCCGTCTCGGCCAGGCCGCTGCCGGCCAGGTATTCCACCGCCGGCCTGACCCCCACGCCGATCACCACGGCGCCGACCTCCAGATGCGTGCCGTCGGAGAGCAGGACATCCCGCGCCCGCCCATTGCCCTGCACGCCGTACACCGTGCAACCCAGGTGGAAGACTACGCCGGCCTGCTCGTGCAGGCGCTTCAGACGGCGGCCGATCTCGGGGCCGAACACCTTCTCCAGCGGCAGCTGTTCAGGGGCCACCACGTGCACCTCCAGGCCGCGCCGCCGGAGACTGGAGGCCGCCTCCAGAGCGATGAAGCCGGCCCCCAGCACCGCCACAGCGCCGGATTGCGGCAGCCCCGCGATCAGGGCGTCGGCGTCCGCCAGGCTGCGCAGGGTGAAGCAGCCCGGGAGGTCGATGCCCGGGATCTGCGGGCGCAGGGCCACGCCGCCGGTGGCCAGCAGGATGCGGTCCCCCTGCAGGGTGGAGCCGTCCGCCAGGCTCAGGCTGCGGCGGCGCGGGTCCACGGCCACCACGGAGCTGCCCATGGCCAGCTCGATCTTGAGCCGGTTGTAGAACTTTTCCCCGCGCAGGGGCAGCCACTTGGCCGGGGCCTCCCCCGCAAGGTAGTCTTTGGAGAGCATGGTGCGGTCATAGGGGCCCACGGGCTCCGCGGTGATCAGCACGATGCGCCCGCTATACCCCTCGCGGCGCAGGGTCTCCGCGGCGGCGTTGCCGGCCGCCCCGCCGCCGACGATCAGGAAGGTCCTGCCGTCCGAGCCGCCGGGCATCTCGATCGTTACCCCACCCCGGGACCTGACCCAGACCTTCCCGCTCTCGACTTTCACTTCGTAGGAAGACAGGTCGTTCAGGGCAGGGGGGGAGGCGAGGCGGCCGTCGCGCACGTCGAAGCGGGCATTGTGCCACGGGCAGGTCACGGTGTGTCCCGTCAGCAGCCCCTCGGCCAGAGGCCCCTGGTAATGCGAGCACTCCGCCGCGCAGGCGTGGATCCTGTTGCCTACGCGCACCAGCAGGACGCGGCGGTCCTCCACGGGGAGCTCCAGCGGCCTGCCTTCCGCCAGGTCGGCCTCCGCGGCCGCCTGCTTCCACTCCGCGCCGTCCATGGACCCTCCCGCGCGCTTCAGCGCCGCCGGCGGCGCCCCCCTCCGGCCACCGCCCCAGCCACCAGTCCGATGCCGCCGCCCACGGCTCCGCAGATCAGGATGTTCTGCCGGATCTGGGGGATGCCCCGGACGCTCTTGGCCAGGTCGTCGAACACGTTCTTGGCGGGGGCGACCAGGCTCTTCAAGCTCATATAGCCGTGGGAGGTGCGGGCGAAGATCAGGTAGCCCACCACCAGCCCCACCACCCCCAGCACAATGATGGCCAGGATGACCCTTCTCAACATGTTGCCTCCTTCAAATACACGTATAGCTTGGCGTCCAGGAGCCGCCCCTCCGTGGTGAAGCGCGCGAGGGCTGCGGCGAACTCGGACGGCGCGATCTTCAACACCCGGATAGCCTCCGAAGCCTCCGGGACAGGCGCCACGGAGGGCTCTTCCCCGCAGCGGACGCGCACCAGGTGCACGGTCTCGGTGGCGAGGCCGGCGGTCGTGGACACCGCGGGGCCGACTTCCAGCACCTCGCCGTGGTAGCCGGTCTCCTCGGCCAGTTCCCGCAGCGCCGCGGCTGCCGGCTGCTCCCCGAGGTCGACGAGGCCGGCGGGGAACTCCAAAACCGGACGCTCGAAGGGGACGCGGTACTGCTCGATGAGGATCAGGGAAGCCGTAGCCGCGGTGCGGGCGACCACCACCACTGCCGGGCGGCCGTCGGTCCGCTCCGCGTACACCCAGCTCCTCTCCCGCCCGCGGCGGTCCCGGTATACCCTCTCCTTGAGGGCTACCCAGCGGTCCCGGTGCAGGATGCGCTCCGCCACGGTCTGCATGTCAGCCGCTGTGCTCGACCAGGCCCTTGAAGTGCTCGTAGACCGCCCGGTAGACCACCTGGTAGGCGTCCAGGGCGCCCCGGGCGTGATCCAGGGTGAAGAACTCGTACGGAGCCCCACCTGGCAGCGCGAAGGGGTAGCGGGTGGGCAGGTACAGCACGTCGAGGCGTACGGCCGCATCGGCCAGGGACTGGAACTCCGGGGCGTGCACGGCGCCGGCCTGGGCCAGCTTGAGCACCGAGTGCCCCGTGACGGTACGCTCCCCCTTCAGGATCAGGAAGCCCTTCAGGAGCTTCTCGGCCGCCTGCTGGAACAAAAAACAGGAAACCTCGAAATCCCCGGCCCGGGCGTTCTTCTCGGCCGTCTTCGCGTCCTTGGCGCCCTGCAGGTACCAGCGGATCGCCTCACGCTCTGCCGCGTTCATACAGGACCTTTCCCTCCTCCAGGATCTCCCGCACGAAGGGGTGCCCCTCCGCGCGCAGGCGCTCCAACTCCTCGCTCGTATAGATGACCGGCTGGATGGACAGACCCGGCAGGTCGACGCGGCGCCGAAACTCGGCGTGCCGCTCCAACCACTCCCCCGCCTCGGTCACGACCAGGCACAGGTTCAAGTCGCTCCCGGCGTGGGCCTCTTCTCGGGCGTAGGAGCCGAA
>CAZMWZ010000215.1:0-4848 GCA_964570045.1 uncultured Spirochaetaceae bacterium | reverse complement strand
CTGCTCAAGGGCTGGGTGGACCGGGTGCTGCGCCCGGGGGTGGCCTACGAGCTGTCGGGCGAGGAACTCAGTGAACAGGCTCCGGTTCCGCTACTGGGCGGCAAAGCCGCGTTGGTGTTCGCCACCCGCGACGCGGCCGCACGCTCCGGGCTGCTGGAGAGGGTGTGGCTGGAGGGGGTGTTTGCCTTCTGTGGGATCCGCTCCGCCGCCTGGGCCCCGCCGAACGCAGCGCCTGGCTCGCTCAGGTGGGCCAGACTCTGCTGCGCTTCTTCCCCCCGGCTCAGGACCCGGGGAAGGTCGACGCTTCCAATCCAGCCAGGTAGGCCAAGGCTTCTTCCCGGCTGGAGCCGCACATCTGTTCCAGGGGTTGGAGCCCGGCGCAGACCGGCGGCATGTCCGGGGTGCCGTGCAGGCGGCAGCGGTAGACCTCCGTGAGCTGCATGCAGCGCACGCCTGCCGGCTTGCCCGCGGGCAGGCCGGGAATGGGCGAGGAGATCGAGAGGGCAATGCAGCAGGCCCCGCAGCCTGGCCGGCACTCCATGCCCGATTCTACTTTACACACTGCGCAAATGTGAATAGGATAGTCGCCGATGAACACTATGGGACGAAAGTACAACTTCTACGCCGGGCCCTCCACGCTGCCGGTGCCCGTGCTGGAGCAGCTCAAAGCCGAGATCGTCGACACGCAGGGCAAGGGCCTTTCCATGATCGAGGCCAGCCACCGCGGCGGCATGTACGAGGCCATGCACAACGAGACCCTCGAGTTGCTGCGCGACCTGCTGGCCGTGCCCAAGGACCGGCGCATCCTGTTCCTGGGCGGCGGGGCCACCCTGCAGTTCGCCATGGTGCCCATGAACCTGCGGGCCTTGGGGCAAAGCTGCGACTACACGCTGACCGGCGCCTGGTCTAAAAAGGCCCTAGCCGACGCCAAGCTGAGCGGCCCGATCCGCTTGGCCTACGACGGCACGCCGGGGAACTTCACCGCCCTGCCCGCCGCCGCGTCCGTCAAGGTCCCGCAGGATTCCGCCTACCTGCACCTTACCTCCAACGAGACCATCGGGGGCATCCAATGGAAGGAGTTTCCGGATTGCGGCAGTGTGCCGCTGGTGGCGGACATGTCCAGCGACATCCTGAGCCGCCGCATCCCGGCGGAGCGTTTCGGCCTGATCTACGCCGGGGCGCAGAAGAACCTGGGCCCGGCAGGGCTCACGGTGGTCATCATCTCCGGCGAGCTGCTCGAGCGCAGCCCCAAGAATCTTGCGGCCTACCTGAGCTACAAGACGCACGCGGAGGAGAACTCCCTGTACAACACCCCCCCGGTGTTCGCCGTCTGGGTCGCGGGCCTGGTGCTGAAGTGGGTGAAGGCGCAGGGAGGCCTGCCGGCGGTGGAGAAGCTCAACGCGCAGAAGGCGGGCCTGATCTACCAGGCCATCGACGGGAGCGGCGGTTATTACCGCTCGCCGGTGGACAAGCCGGCGCGCTCCACCATGAACGTGGTGTTCCGCCTGCCCAGTGAAGAGCTGGAGAAGAGCTTCGTGGCCGAGTCGGAGAAGGCCGGCATGCTGGGCCTCAAGGGCCACCGCAGCGTCGGCGGCTGCCGGGCCTCGCTGTACAACGGCCTGCCGCTGGAGGGGGCCAAAGCCCTGGCCGCGCTCATGAAGGACTTCGCCGCCAGGAACGGCTGAGCCCGGCGGCCTTGGGCCGGGGCGAGCTACGGCCGGGAAGGCACGGGGGCCGGGGCGGCAGGTGCGCGGGCGGCGGTTCTAGAACTCCCGCAGGCTCTCGTGCGCGCCCTTGTGCAGCTCGTACCAGTACTCCAAGGCGGCTTCCCGCTTGTCCCGCCGGAAGCGTTCCAGCCAATCCGTCAGTTCGGCCGAATTTTCCCCATCCACCTCGCGCTTTCTGCGCAGAAAGGTGTGCACGTAGTCGGCGCAGCGCTCCGACTCCCAGAACACCGAGGCGTTGCGGGAGTTGAGGCGGCTGGCCGTGGCCGCGATGCGCTCCAGGTACGGCTCGCGCAGCCCGAACACGGTGCCCATGATCTCCGGGAGCATCTCCTCGGCCCAGGCCCGGTGGAAGCGGCAGATGCCCAGGTTGTCCATGACCAGCTCCTGCTTCAGGCGCGCGGCGTTGAGCTGGCCCAGGCGCCGGGGAGGCAGGAAGTCCTCGCCGTAGTACATGTAGTACTTGCCCACGACGGCCATGGGGGCCAGCACCCCCGGGGTCCAGTACTGGTTGGGCACCATCCAGCCCTGTCGCCCGAAGGCGGAGACCAGCAGGGGGTCCAGCACCTCGCGCCCGCGGGTGCGCGACAGGCGGCGGGCCAGCTTGCGCGGCCCCTCCGACAGGTCCAGCAGCCCCCGCTTTTCCAGGATGCTCCGCAGCAGCTCCACGCCCAGGCGGGCGTTGTGCGCCGAGTCGCGCTCCACGGCGAAGCCCTCCGGCGCGAACACCGGGGTGTCCTTCACGCCCAGTTCTTCGGGCTCGAGGAGCTTGCGATCCAGGCACTCCAGCAGCCAGGCCACCACGCCGCCCGCCCCGATGGCGTCGAACCCGCCGGCGTCCGCGGCGCGCACTAGGCTCTCGGCGGCGCGCTGGTCGAACACCCCACACAGCGGCCCCAGCGCCTGGTAGGGCTCGTAGTCCTTCTTGAACTCGCCGTTCATCTTCTTGCACACCGCCACGCAGGGCTCCCCGCAGGTGGCCTGCTGGCGGCCCTGGATGCTCTCCTCGTTGAACTGCTTCAGGTAGTGGTCCCGGATGAAGCGCTCGTGCAGTCCCCGGCGTTCGGCCTCCTCCATGTAGATCGTACGGTAGTTGAAGGCCAGCAGGCGCCCGCCGATCGAGGCGTAGTTGACCCCGAAGGTGCCGCCGGTGCCGAACTTGGGGTCGAAGCGGTACTTGGTCGTGGCCTCGAAGTCCTTGGCCGCCACCTTCTTCTGGTAGCGCTCCTGGAACCACTTGTCGGCCACCTCGCGGTTGCGGAAATCCTCGTCCAGGAAGGTGCCCCCGTAGATGATGGCGGCGATCCCGTGTTCCCCCGCCAGGGAGCTGCCCAGCCCCCCGCGCCCCGCCCAGGTGTCCACGGGGGTGAGCTTGCCGTTGACGATCGGCGCGGAGCCGATGGCCCCGAAGTCCGTGGCCAGCGCGGCGGGACCCACCGCCAGGATGCGCGGGTCGGTTTCGTAGCGCTCCCCGAAGCGGGCGAAGGTGTGGTCCAGCAGCGAATAGAAGCCGCCCCGGCCTTCCCGGAAAACCCTCCCCAGCTCCACGGATTCCACCAGAACTTCCACCTCCTCACCGTGGCTGCGGTTCAGGTACAGGATCGCGGGGGAGGGCGAGCGGCCCACGATCGAGACCATGTTCAGCCCGAGGTTGTCGAACACCAGCCCCGCCCCGCCCATGGAGGACACGTAGAAGCCGCGCCAGCAAGGCGAGAAGCCGGAGCAGATCAGACGGTTGGAGCCGGGGAAGATCGAGCCGGCCAGCAGGCCCGTGCCGATGTTCAGGCTGCGGTGCCGGCCGTCCAGGTGCAGGCCCAGGTCCACCGGGCCGAAGAAGTCCCCCAGGCGGTAGCGCTGCACCCGGTAATAGCCGCTGCCCGCGTCGACGAGCAGCACTTTCAGCGTTGGTTCCATGGCGCAGCATTATAGCACGCCCGGTGGAATTGCTTGACTTGGCGGCGCAATGGCTTAAAATCGAGGTGGATCGCGAATCCACATTCTATAAGGAGGACAGTATGCATTGGGGCAGGAAAATCCTCGTCGTGCTGCTGGCGCTGGGGTTGCTGTTGGTGGCCTTGGACGCGTCGGCGGCCGGCAAAAAGCTGGTGATCTGGTGGTGGGGCGAACAGGAGTTCGCCGGCTTGACCGGCTGGCTCGAGGAGACCATCGCCATCTACGAGAAGGAGCACCCGGACGTCAAGGTGGAGACCACCCTGCAGGCCACGGAAAACGTGTTCAGCGATTTCCCGACCGCCTCGGCCGCGGGCAATCCTCCCGACTTGCAGTACGCCTGGAACGGGGTGTACACCATGGACTGGGCCTGGCTGGGCTACCTGGAGCCGCTCAACAAGCACTTCTCCAAGCAGGAGCTGGACCGGATGTACTCGATCCCGCTCACCAGCTTCGAGGGCAACGCCTACCGCGTGGGCTGGTACGCCTTCTCCTTCGCCTGGGCGTACAACAAGAAGATGCTCAAGGAGGCCGGGGTGGCCGCCTCCATGATCCCGCCCAAGACCTTCGACGACTGGCTGAAGGTCTGCGAGAAGGTCAAGGCCGCGGGCTACATCCCGATCGCCCTGGGCTCCAAGGACAAGCTGCTGGGCGACTGGATGCAGGCGATCTTCCTTTACCAGCAGCTGGACTCCTACGCCGACGTGGTGAGGCTGTGCACCGGCGAGCTGCGCTGGGATAACCCCAAGTACTACCAGCACTGGCAGCAGATCAAGACCCTCTTCGACAAGGGCTACATCAACAAGGACGTGAACTCCCTGGACCTGTACCAGGCCCAGGAAATGGTCAAAAAGGGCGAGGCCGCGTTCACGATTGCCGTGGGCTCGATCATGCCCGACATCGAGAAGGAGCTGGGTGTGGGGAACCTGGGGCACATGAACACGCCGGTCTGGGGCGGCGGCAAGCTGGCCAAGGTGCCCTGCATGGACGTGCAGGGCATCGGCATGTCCTCCGCCTCCAAGGTCAAGAAAGAGGCGGCGGAGTTCATCCGCACCATGCACCGCAAGGACCGGATGAGCGCCATCTACACCCAGCTGGGCGGCTTCCCGGCCACCAGGGACTTCGACGCCAAGCTGATCAAGGGCGAGCTCAACGCCCAGATGTGGAGCATGAT
>CAZMWZ010000214.1:1173-4921 GCA_964570045.1 uncultured Spirochaetaceae bacterium | reverse complement strand
GTCGGTCACGGCCACCTTGCCGTTGCTGCGCACGAACACCCCACGGGGGCAGACCTCCAGGCAGCGCCCGCAGCCCGTGCAGGCTTCGGAGCGATACCGCAGGGTGACCACTCCCTCCAGATATTTCATACCAACCCCCATTCACGCAACACATACAGCACGGCAGAGGCTGCCGTCAGGGCCAGGCCGGTGATGTACAGAGGCAAGGCGTAGCGCATCTCCTTCTGCACCCCGGACAACCCGGTGTAGACCGTGGTGCCGGTGAACAGCAGCGCTAGAAAGGAACTGGCCACGGGGAAAAAGAAAGCCGCCAGCACCACCAGAAACACGTTTTGGCTCACGACGCCCCAGCGCAGGGCCAGAAAACCCGCGGTGAGTGCGGCCCCGACCAGCCAGCCTTTCAGCGCGAAGGACCGGAAAGGGATCCATGGGAGGAAGAGGGGAACCAGGAAGCCGCCGGCCAGGACCATGACCAGGCCCAGAGCCGCGAAGCTCCAGCCCCCGAGCAGGGCCGGACGGAACAGGATCCCCTCCGGCCGCAGGCCGAACAGCAGGAACAGCCCCAGAAGCAGCCACGGATAGCGCCGAAGCGCCGGCAGCAGCTCCATGGGAGTGAGCCCCAGGCGGTCCAGCCATCCAAAGCGCACGGTGCGCATCTCGGGCGTCGCCTTCCTGCCTGCCCGCAGGTAGGAAGGCAGGTCCCCGGCACGGACGGGGCCGAAGTCCACGGCAAACCCGCTCTGCTGCCGCACCACGTGGGCCTGGATGCCCGGGGCCCCGAGCTGCGGCAGGACCAGCCGGCGGTGGCTGACCACGGCTTCCAGGTTCACGGCCCGCATGCGCCGGAGGAGCTCCCCAGTGCCGAAGGTGCCCTTGCCGGCGGCGCACCAGACGTTGATGCCCTGCGTGTCCAGCACCAGGATCCAGGCGTCGATGCCGGCAAGTTCCCGGCGCAGCAGGTCGAAGCTCAGCTTGTAGTTGGCGGTGACCAGCACGGGGGAGTCCGCGGAGGGGCTTCCCGCCGCGTACAGCCCGGGGTCCACCTTGTAGTTCATCCGGAAGGCGTTGCTCCAGCGGCAGCGGGAGCGGCCCCGCCGCTCCGCCGGGCCCCAGCTCGCGGACACGCGAGGGACCCGCCCCGCCGGCGTTTCCAGGAAGCCTTCGGCCCAGGGGGGCGGGGTCTTCTTGGGGACCCAGAGGATGTCGTCGCCGCGGCTGACAGGATCGGCCATCCCCATCACCCTACGTTCTACCCCGAGGGGGTGTCAACCGGCCTCCGTGCCGGGCTACGCGCCGGTCACCGGTTGTTGGTACAGGCGGTAGCGCTTGTACAGGCGGGCGCCGAACCGGTCGGCCAGGTAGGGGGTGTAGGGGTTGTCCGCGGAGGTGAGGGACAGGTCGATCCACTCGTAGCCGCGGGCGCGGGCGCGCCGGGCCATCTCGTCGAACAGCAACAGCGCGGCGCCGCTGCCCCAGTACTCCGGCAGGATCAGCACGCTCTTGACCGTCAGGCAGCGGGGGCGGACCCGGGAGGCGCCCGGCAGGCGCAGGTAATCCCACGGGTAACGCAGGCCATTCAACCGGATGGTGATCTCGTTCAGGTTCGGGACCCCCGGAAACCAGCCCACGGTGCGGCCCTCAACCTCGGCGAACAGGATCAGCTCCGGGTCGGCGATTTTTCGGAAGGGCCGGAGCAGGCCCTCCACCGCCTCGCGCTGCCAGGGCCGGTGGCCGCTTAGGTGGGCGAGGGCCCGGTTGAGCAGGTTCAGGACCACGTCGACCTCGGCCTCCCACGCGCGCAGGTCCGGGGTGCGCAGGGTGATCCATCCCCGCCGGCGGATGCGCTGGGCCAGCCGCGCGAGCTTCTGCAGCACGGGCGTGTCCCGGTCCAGGCGGACCTCGTAGGCCAGGCCGTCCCCGTAGTGCGGCACGAAGCCGCAGCGCTCGAGGAACTCCTGGTAGTAGGGGGGCGCGTGCCCGCAGAGAAGCACGGGCGGACGGTCGCGGCCCTCGACCAGGACGCCGTGGCTGTCCTCGTGGTCCAGGTTGTACGGCCCAACCAGGCGGTCCAGGCCCCGCTCGCGCGCCCACGCGGCGGCGCGGTCGAACAGCGAGCGGGCCACCTCCAGGTCCTCGATGCACTCGAAGAACCCGAACAGGGCGTCGCGGGCGCCGGCGGCCTGGTTAGAAGCCGCATTGGCGGCGCGGTCCTCGACCACGGCGATCGTGCCTACGACCCGGTCGCTGCGGCGGGCCAGGAACGCCTGGAACCCGCCCCGATGGTAGTACTGCCCGCTTCTCGGGTCCAGGACACGCGCGCGGTCCGGCAGGAGCGGCGGCACCCACAGGGGGTCGCGGGAGTAGATGCGCCAGGGAAAGGTGAGAAACCTGCGACGCTCGAGGAGCGACCGCGCCGGGGTGACCCGGACCGGGGTCACGAAGGAGGCTCCCGCGCGGCTTGTCTCTTCTTTGCCAGCTCCTCGTTGATACGGGTGAACTCCTCGCGGGTCACGGGGTAGCGGGCGGCGCAGAGCGTGGCCAGGCCCAGGAGCAGCCCCGGCAGCACGCCCATGAGCAGGCGGATGGCCAGGGAGGCGGAGAAGGGCTGCTCGGGCAGGTTCGGGCGGTAGCCGGCGGCCTGCAGCAGCAGCAGGCACAGGGGGATGGCCACCGAGGAGGCCACCTTCTGGGCCAGGGTGACCACGCTGTAGAAGGTGCCCTCCTGGCGCACGCCGGTCGTGTACTCGTTGTACTCGATGGCGTCCGGCAGGATGGACCAGGGCAGGACGTGCGCGGCCCCCACGCCGATGCCCGCCAGCACGCACAGCACGATCAGGAGCCAAAGCGGCGTGGAGGGCCCCAGGCTGACGATGGCCAGTTGGACCGCGGTCCAGAACGAAACGCCCACGATGAACGCGATGCGCTTGTCCCAGCGCCGGGCCAGCAGGTTCCACAGCGGCAGGGAGGCGATGGCCGCCACGAAGATCGTGCCCAGGATCCAGTCGCCTTGAGCCTCCCGGCGCACGCAGTACTTTAAAAAATAGAGGATGATGGCCTGCACCAGGTCCACGGCGATCCAGGTGAACACGTAGATCCCCAGGCCCAGGCGGAAGGGGCGGTTGGCCACCACGGACTTCAGCGACTCGCGCAGGCGGGGCGGGGGAGTCTCGCTGTATTCCTTGCGCTCGCGGGTGCCGGCGAAAACCAGGAAAAGAGGCGCGGCGCCGGCCAGGCCGAACAGCAGCCCGGCCAGCAGCACCCGACCCGCGTTCTCGGGCCGGAAGGCGCCGATGATCAGCAGCGGCACGGTGAAGGCCAGCAGGCTGGCAAATATCGAGAAGAACATGCGGTAGGAGGTCAGGGAGGTCCGCTCGTCGTAGTCGTCGCTGAGCTCCGGGGTGAGCGCCAGGTAGGGCATGGCCACGAAGGTGGAGGCCGTGTCGAACACCAGGTAGGCCAGCGCGTAGTAGGCGGTCAGGGCCAGCGCCGCTTGCAGAGGGGGCCGCCACCACAGCAGGACGAAGGCTAGCCCGAAAGGCAGGGCCCCGAACAGCAGGTACGGCCGGCGCCGGCCCCAGCGGCTGCGCGTCCGGTCGGAGAGGTAGCCGATCATGGGGTCGTTCACGTAGTCCCAGGTGCGCCCGATGAACAGGGCGGCGGCGGCCAGGCCTGGGGCCAGACCCACCACGTCGGTCAGGAAGATGGCCAGGTAGGCGCCGATCAGGGTGGAGGTCAGGCTGAAGCCGGT
>CAZMWZ010000214.1:0-1073 GCA_964570045.1 uncultured Spirochaetaceae bacterium | reverse complement strand
TGGGTGCGTTGAGCCTGGAGGTCCCCGCCGGGGCCGTGGACCGGCCGGTGCGCCTCTCCATCACCCGGCTTTTCACTTCCTCCCCCCTGAACCCGGGCCTGGCCAACGCCACCGCCGGCGGGGGCGCTTACCGCTTCGAGCCGCGCGGACAACGCTTCACCGTGCCGGTGCGCGTGAGCTTGCCCTTCGACCCGGGGCTGCTGCGCTCGGAGAGCGCCCTGTCGAACCTGTTCACCTATTTCTTCGACGAACGGCAGCGGCGCTGGGAACGCCTGGAGAGGGTCGCGATCGACCGGGAGCGCTGCCGCCTGACCAGCCTCGCCGGGCACTTCACGGACCTGGTCAACGCCACGCTGGAGCTTCCGGAGGGACCGGCGCCCATTCTGTTCGACGTGAATTCGATTAAAAGCCTTTGGACCGGCGACCCGAACGAAGGGGTGCCTCTGCCGGAGGGACTGCAGCCAGGGCCTTACGGGGCGGCCTCGTTCCGCATCCCGCTGCGCCTGCCGCCGGGGCGGGGGGGCGCGCGGCCCGAGCTGTCCCTGCAGTACTCCAGCGACAGTCTCAACAGCTGGCTGGGGCGGGGCTTCGACATCGCGGTGCCGGCGGTGGGCACGGACACGCGTTTCGGTTTGCCCCGCTACGACGGCACGGACACGTACCTGCTGGAAGGCGAGGAGCTGGTCCGGGTAGGGAGCGAGGGCCCGGCCCTGGCCTACCGGGCGCGCACGGAGAAGGCGTTCCGGCGCATCCTCCGGTATCGGGGTGCGGGGGAGGACCGCTGGGAGGTCACCTCCAAGAGCGGGGAGGTCCGCGAGTACGGGGGCGGGGAGGGCTGGCTGGGCCCGGAGCGCTCGCAGCGGGAGCGCACGTACTGCTGGTACCTGAGCAAGCATCGGGACGTTTTCGGAAACACGGTGGAGTACGACTACCAGTATGACGAGACCAACCGCTGCACCTATCTGCGGGAAATCCGCTACGCCGGGTTCGAAGGCGCCGGGGCGCAGGAGCCCGGAGTCTACCGGGTCGTTTTCGAGCTGGAAGAGCGCCCGGACCGCCGCAGCGATTCGCGC
>CAZMWZ010000213.1:2173-4927 GCA_964570045.1 uncultured Spirochaetaceae bacterium | reverse complement strand
CGCCGCTGCGTTGGCCGGCCGTGTTCCGCGCCCTGCGCCTGATGGAGCTGGGCGGGGAGGTGTTGTGCGGCCGCTTCTTCGAAGGCATCCCGGGACTGCAGTTTATGAGTCCTTCCGCCTTCGCCCGGCTGGAGAAAGGACTGCCCGACGGTGCCGCGTACTGGATCGCTGCCCTGGACCCCGCTTCCCCCTGCGGGCTGGGCCTCCCGGGCCTGGACCTGCCGCCGCGGCTGCCGGGCACCCACCTGGTTTACCTGGGCTCCCATCTGGCCCTGGTGTCCCGCGCCAAAGGGCGGGAGCTGGAGTTCCGCGTGCAGCCGGATCATCCTGCCTTGGCTGCCTTGCTGGGGCTGTTCCCAGCGCACTTCCGGCGGGAGCTCGCCCCCTGGAGCACCGTACGGGTCCTGAGCATCAATGCCCAGCCCGCGCGCTCCAGCCCTTATAAGCTAGCGCTGCTGGCCTCCGGCTTCGTGGAGGAGTACCGCGGCCTGGTGCTGCGGGCGCGCTATTGAGCGCGGCTCTTCTCGTGGAACTCCCGCACGAAGCGTTTGATCCTGCCCAGCCCCAGCAGCTCGCGCAGACCGAAGCGCTCCCGGGTGCCGATGGACACCCAGAGCTTGTCACCGGCCGGCGGCGACTGGGCCGGGAAGGCCACCACGTAGAAGCGACCGGAGACGGGCAGGCGCACCGTGGCCTCCAGCAGGATCCAGGAGTCGGTGCCGGTGACCGGCTCGTGAAAGAAGCGGGGCTCCCCCGCCGCTTCGAAGACCATCCCGCCGACCCCGGCAGGGAGGTCGAAGGGCAGCTCGACGGGCGGCAGGCCGGGACCCAGCAGGGCCAGCTTCGGGCGGAAGGCGCGTAGCCGTTCGAGCACCGGCACCCCCAGGCTCAGGTATGTCTCCCGGCCGGCACTGCCCGTGAAGACGAACCAGGTTCTGGGGCTCGCGGGGTCCAGCCGGCTGTAGAACACCTGCGATACTTCCGGCTCCCGGATCTCCAGGGCCTGACCATGGCCGGAAGGCGCAACCTCAGAAAACAGGGGGCGGTGGGCCCAGGCGCTGGCGCTGGCGGCCAGCAGCAGCGCCCCGAGAAGCAACCAACGCCAGGCTAAAGCCGGCGCACAGGCCGGCATACTTGCAATTCCCCGCGCAATCCGTATGATCGAGTCACCTATGGCAGACAAGAAATGCACCGGCGACCACCAGGGCCACCTCTGCGTGCTGGCTTCCGCGGGCGAGTTCGAGAAGATCAAACGCCTGGCCGGCCAGCCGCGCTTCATCTGCTTCAACTGCGGCCGCGTCGCCGACGAGAACTGCAACCTCTGCAACCCCATGTCCCTCATCGACTGACCCCCCGCCGGGTGCCGCTTCCCGTTGATATTGTAGGGCCGCGGCGGCGGCGGGTCAACGTTCGTTGCCTTGCATCGGGGCGCCGGGGTATAATACCCCCTCATGGACGCCGTGGTCCTGGCCGCGGGCATTCCGCGGGAGGGCGAACCGCTATATCCCCTGACCCGAGGGCTCTCCAAGGCGCTGCTCCCTGTGGCGGGCAAGACCATGCTGCGGTGGGTGCTGGAGGCACTGGCCGCCGCGCGGAGCGTTGGGCGGGTGGTGGTCGTGGGCCCGGAAGCAGGCCTGTCCTTTCCGCGGGAGCTGCACTACCTGGAAAGCAGGGGCGGGTACCTGGAGAACGTGCTGGCCGGGGCGCGCCGGATCCTGGACCTGGACCCCGGGGCCCAGCGCCTGCTGTTGGTCTCCGCGGACATCCCGGCGATCAGGGCCGAGCACATCGACTGGGTGGTCGGCCAGGCCGAGGGTAGCGAACACGACTTCTATTATTGCGTGATCGACCGCAAAGCCATGGAAGGCTCCTTCCCCGGCTGCCGTCGCAGCTTTTTCCGGTTCCGAGACCGGGAGGTGTGCGGCGGGGACCTGGCCGTGGTCGGCGCCTCGGTGTTCGCCATGGACATGGGGCTCTGGCGGAGGCTTTCGGAGGTGCGCAAGAGCCGCTGGAAGACCGTGGCGGCCATCGGTCCCCTGGTGCTGCTGCGTTTCCTGCTGGGGAGGCTGACTATCGAGGAGGCGGTGCGCGTGGCCAGCCGCCGCCTGGGCATCCGCGGTCGGGCACTGGACTGCCCCTTCCCGGAGGCGGGCATGGACGTGGACAAGCCCTTCCAGCGCGACCTGGTGGAGGAAGCCCTGCGCCGGCGGGGGAGTCGTTGAGCCTGGACCGGTTGCGGCGCCTGGACGCGCGCGGGACCGCCTGGCTGCGGGCCCTGCCGCCCGGGCGTGCCGCCCGCGCGGCCTTATCGGTCGCCGCCCACTCCGGCGACTCGATCGTGCTGGTGCCCGTCCTGGCCCTGCTGTGGTGGCGGGAAGGCTTTTCCGCCGGCAGCATCGTCGTGTCCCTGGCAGCCGGTTTTTTGCTTTCCGTGGTGCTCACCACCCTCGTGAAGTACGCCGTGCGCCGCCGCCGCCCCGCCGGCGACTGGGGCGCGCTGTACCGGAAAACCGACCCGCACTCCTTCCCCTCGGGGCACGCCTCCCGGACCGTCACCCTGACCGTGATCGTGCTGGCCCGCGGGCTGGTGCTGCCGGGCTTGCTGCTGGCCCTCTGGTCACTGCTGGTGGGCTTCGCCCGCGTGGCGCTTGGGGTGCACTACCTGCTGGACGTGACCGCCGGCTACCTGCTCGGCCTGGCCATCGGCGGGGTCGTGGCGGTGTGGCTGCTGCACGGCCTGCCCTGGTGAGCGCG
>CAZMWZ010000213.1:0-2073 GCA_964570045.1 uncultured Spirochaetaceae bacterium | reverse complement strand
GCCCGCGTGCGGGATGGCCGCCTGGAGGCGATCCGCGACAACCCCCTGCGCCCTGCCCTCGCGCGCGGCTGCGCCCGCGGCTACGCCATGAGCCGGATGGTCTATGCCCCGGACCGGCTCACCCGTCCGCTGCTGGCCGACGGGCCGCGAGGCTCGGGGAAGTTCCGCGAAGCCGGCTGGGAGGAGGCCCTGCGCCGCGTGGCCGAGGGGCTGGCCGCAATCCGGGAAAGGCACGGGCCCCGGGCCGTGCTCCTGCTGGGCGGCTCCGGCTCCTGCCGGGGGGCCCTGCACAACACCGGGCTGCTCGGCGAGCGTTTCCTTTCCCTGTTTGGGGGCTTCACGGGCACCTCGGGCAGCTTCAGCTCGGCCGCCGAGAGGTTCGTGGCGCCCTTCGTGTTCGGCACGCCTCACACGGGCCTGGACCCGGCCACGCTCGAGCGCTCCCGCCTGATCCTGCTGTGGGGGGCCAACGTGGCCGACGTGCGCTTCGGGGCCTGCCTGGAGTCCTGGGTCCGGCGCTGCCGGCAGCGGGGCGTTCCGGTGGTGGCCGTGGACCCGCGGCGCTCCCGCACCGCATCGCGCCTCGCCGACGAGTGGGTTCCCGTGCGGCCCGGCACCGACGCGGCGCTCATGGCCGCCGTGCTGCACGTGCTCCTGGAGGAGGGTCTCGTGGACCGGGACTTCCTCGGTCGCTACACCACGGGCTTCGAGGCGGTGGAGGCCTACGTGCGGGGTAGCGCTCCCCCGGACCGCCGGCCGAAGAGCCCGGCCTGGGCCGAAGGCGTCTGCGGCACGCCGGCCTCGACGATCGTGCGCCTGGCGCGGCGCTACGCGGCAGCCCGCCCGGCGGCGCTCCTGCCCGGGCTCTCCATCCAGCGCACCGTCGGCGGGGAGGAGGCCATGCGGATGAGCGCCGTGCTGCAGGCGGCCACGGGCAACGCGGGCGTGAGCGGCGGCTCCACCGGCGGCTGCATCTGGGGAAGGCTGCCCGGGCCGCGCTGCGGCCGCCTGCCGGTGCCCGCCGGGGCGGAGCCCACGGTGCCCGTGTACCGCTGGGCCGACGCCGTGCTGGAGGGCAAGGGCGGCGCGCAGCCCGGCACGGAGGCCGGCGGGTACCCGAGTGACATCCGCGCGGCCTACAACCTAGGCGGCAACTACCTGTGCCAGGGAAGCGACGTGCGCAAGAGCATGCGGGCCTTCGCGAGCCTGCAATTCGCCGTGACCCACGAACACTTTATGACCCCCACCGCGCGCTGGAGCGACGTGGTGCTGCCGGCCACCACCTTCCTGGAGCGCGAGGACATCGTGTTTCCGGAGGGCAACTACCTGTTCTACTCGCACCGGGTGATCGCCCCGGTCGGGCAGGCCCGCGACGACTACGACGTCCTCTGCGAGCTGGCCGAACGCCTCGGCTTCGGGACTGAGTTCTCCGGGGGCAGGGACGAGGCCGCCTGGCTGGAGCACTTCCTGGTGGAGTCGGAGGTGGCGGACACCGAGGAGTTCCGCCGCAGCGGGGTGTATGCGGGGCGGGAGCAGGAACGCACCGCGCTGGAGCAGTTCATCGCCGACCCGCGGGCTCACCCCCTGGCCACGCCTTCGGGGCGCATCGAGCTGGCCTCCGCGGCCTACGCCCGCACCGGCTTCCCGGCCGTGCCGGCGTTCCGCGGCCTGCCCCCCGACCCGGAGCATCCCCTGGCCCTGATCACCCCGCACGCCCGCTACCGCATCAACTCCCAGTATTCCAACGACCCCGTGCTGCGGGCGCGCGAGCCCCAGGCTCTGGTCATGCACCCGCGGGACGCGGCGGCAAGAGGGGTGGCCGCTGGGACCCCGGTCCTGGTGTCCAGCCCCCAGGGCCGGGTGCGCGTGCCGGTGAGGATCAGCGAGGATATCATGCCGGGGGTGGTCTGCCTGCCGGCGGGGGTGTGGCCCGAGCTGGACGAAAACGGCACGGACAAGGCCGGCTCGCCCAACCTGCTCACCTCCACCGAGCCGACCCTGCCCAGCCAGGGCTCCCGCACCCACTCCGGGTGGGTCGAGGTACGGCCGGCGTAGGCCCTGCGCGCGGCCGGC
>CAZMWZ010000212.1:0-4938 GCA_964570045.1 uncultured Spirochaetaceae bacterium | reverse complement strand
AGCCCAGCTTGTAGCCGAACTTCCGCAGCATCTCCCGGCGGTCCTTCCTGTCCTGCGGCCCCTCCAGGCCCTTGGGCGGGAAGCCGTCCACCACCCCCACGATGCCCCGTCCCTGCGCCGTCCGCACGACCAACACCTGCAGGGGGTTGGCGGTGGCGCAGAACACGTGGGCCACCTCCGGGCAGGCCTTGATCTGGTTCAAGACGTTGATCGGGAAGGCCTTGCGGAGGATCAGGAAGAAGCTGTGCCCGCTGGCCACCTTGCGGGCGCACTCCACGGCCTGGGCCACGAGCTTCTCGTCGTTGCCCTCGGTGCGGATCAGGCAGGGGCCGGAGGCCTCGCAGAAGGCCAGGCCGTATTCCGCCCCCGGGACCGAGCCGCCGATGATCTCGGCGAGGTCCTCCGCCGTCTTGATGAAGTGGGACTGCCCCACCACGATGTTGGCCCCTTCCTCCCAGGAAAGGCCCACCGCTTCGACTTCGTAGGCCACCACATCCTCCCTTCAGGCTTCCAGCAGCGCTTCCAGCTCCAGCTCCAGGGCGGCGCAGGGCATCTGGATGCCCCAGGCGGTCAGCACCGCCGGGTGGACCTCTCCGATGCTCCCGATGCGTTTCCCCTTGTATGCCAAGGCCCCCGAGCGGCCCGGCACGAAGCGCGGGTCCTCCGCCTCCTGGAGGCCGACCTCCCGCGACAGGTAGTAGCCCAGAGCGGCGAGATGGGAACGCACGTCGTTGAAACCGGCTTCCCGGTCGGCGTACTGCAGGGCGAGGGAAGTGAAGGTGCGGGAGCCATAGTTCTCCCGTTGGTCGAGCACCGCCACCTTGCCGATCTCGAAGATGCGGTGCGGGTAGGCGGCGTTGGCAGAGGAAGCCTCGGAGGCCAGCAGGCCCGGAAGGGCGGAGTTGCGCACCAGTTCGCAGCTCTCGCTCATGGGGTTGGCGATCTCCACGACCTCTCCGCCATCCAGGTTCATGCGCTCCACCAGGTCGCGCCGCGAGCCCAGGTAGTTGTAGATCATCTCCTGGTAGCCCAGGCCGACCAGGAGGTCCCGCACCCGGCGGCTGAACAGCTCGATCTCCGACAGGCGCCCCACGGTGAAGTCCTCGGGCCAGACCGGCTCGAAGCTGTCCATGCCGCAGCCGATCATCACCTCCTCCACCACGTCCACGGGATGCAGGAAGTCGTTGCGGTACGCAGGCGGGTTCACGGTGAGGGTGTCCCCCCGCCGCTGGACCGGGTTGCCCATGCGCCGGAGGGCGGCCTCGGCCTCCCCGGCCCCGATCCTGCGTCCCAGCAGGCGTTCGGCGTCGGCCAGGTCCATGCTGACCGGCTTCTGGAAGTAGTTGGGCGTAACGACTTCCCGGCCGTGGGGAGTGTCGTAGGGGTAAACGACCTTCACCGGCTGGATCGCGTAGCCGGCGTCGGCGAGGTCGCAGGCCACGATCGCCCCGGCGATGGCCAGGCTGTCCTGGTCCGTGCCGGTCAGCTCGATGAAGTGGCTGGAGTCCCCCACCTTCACCGCGCCCAGGCGGGCGCTGTTGATGACCGGAGGCATGCTCAGGGTCGCTCCTTGAGCGTCCTCCAGGTAGGGAAAGCGTGGGAAGCGGGCGATGAGCGGGCCAAACTCCACGCCTTTGGGGTGCTTTTGCAGTATCTGCCGCAGGCTCATGGGCTGGTCGAAGTCCAGCGGCACGAAGGAGGTCTTGTCCGGGTCGGCCGCGCGGTAGCGTACCGGGAACTTCAGGAGGTCGCCGCGGTACACGCCCATGGCGATGGAGCTGCGCTTGCGCCCGAAGTTCCAGCACAGTTTCTCCTGCGCCTGGATCACCTCCTTCAATAGATCGTCGCTGATGGGCAGGCCGGTGGCCAGGAAGGCCACGATGAACGGGCGGATCCCCCGCAGGCCCTCCTCCACGATCACTTCCCGGCCCCCCGACTCCCGCGGCTTCCCGGGGGCGGAGATGAAGGGATAGTCAGGGGCGTTTCCGCCCAAGTACACCCGCAGCAGGCGCGCCAGCCCCGGGCCGGACCAGAGGTCCGGGCGGTTGGTGTCGTTCAACTCGATCTTGAGCACCCCGTCGCTGGTCCAGTCGTCCAACTCGGCCTTGGCCATCGGGAGCAGCTCCTCCAGTTCCCGGCGCTCCAGGCGCCGCCCCAGCAGGCCGAACAGAGTGCGCTCGCTCACTTCGATCTTGGGCATGTCTTACTTCCTCCGGCGCAGGCGCACCTGCTCGATGTCGGCCGTGAACAGCTCGCGCAGGTCGTTCAGCCCCATGGCCACCAGGGCCATGCGGTCGATGCCCAACCCCCAGGCCAGGACGGGCACGTCAATCCCCAGCGGCCGGGTCACCTCCGGGCGGAAGATTCCCGAGCCGCCCAGCTCGAACCAGCCTAGCTGCGGGTGCAGGATGTGCGCCTCCACCGAGGGCTCGGTGAAGGGGAAGTAGCCCGGCACGAACTTGAACTCCCGGGCCCCGGCCACCTCCACGGCGAACATCTTCAGCAGGCCCAGGAGGGTGCGCAGGTTGACCTCCTCGCCCAGGACGATCCCCTCGGTCTGGTAGAAGTCGGCCAGGTGGGTGGCGTCCACCCGGTCGTAGCGGAAGCAGCGCACCACCCCGAAGTACTTGCCCGGCACCCGCGCCTTGGGCAGCTGCTTGGCCGACAGCACCGTGCCCTGGCTGCGCAGGATCAGGCGGCGGGTGAACTCCCGGTCGAAGGGGTAGCGCCAACCCAGGCTGCCCGTGGTCCAGCCGTTCTCGTGCGCGGCGGCCACCTGGTCCAGGTACGGCTGTTCGATCTCCCGGGCGTGGGTTGGCCGCTTCACGTGGTACACGTCGTGGATGTCCCGGGCGGAGTGGAACTGGGGCATGAACAGGGCGTCGCTGTTCCAGAACTCGGTCTCCAGCAGCGGGCCGTCGAACTCCTCGAAGCCCAGGGAGGCCAGCTTGTCCTTCAACTCCTCCAGAAACTCCACGTAGGGGTTCTTGCGGCCCATCTGTACGCGCTGCGGCGGGCTGGCCAGGTTGTAGGCCCGGAAGCTGGCCGTGCGCCAGGCGCCGCTGCGCAGCAGCTCGGGGGTGATTACCCCGACCTCCTCGCCCGTGACCCCCTGAAGCTTGAGCTGGGCGGCGGCCTCCTGCCCCAGGCCCGTTAGCCGGTAGTCGACCTCCTCCCGCTCCATGGTGCGGAAGGCCCCCTTGTCGGCGCCCCGCTTGCGGCTGTAGAAGGCGATGAGCTCGGCCTGGGCCGGGGAGAGCTCCTCTTCGGCCACCGCCTCCCGGTCGTCGAAAAGAGCGAACAGAGCCCGCAGGGTGGCCAGCCCCGACTTGCCCAGGTCGGCGCCCGCTGCCAGCACGGCCTTTTTGGCCTCGTTCATGGCGGCCAGCCCCGACTTGGACAGGGCGCCGAAGGCCGAACCAATGTCCCTGGCTTCCACGGCAAGACGCTCGGCGATCTCCGGCAGGCTCAAGGGGCCTTCGCGGTGCAGCAGCGCGGCCAACCGCTCCTCCAGGGTCCCCTTCTCCTTATACTGCTTCCCCAGCTCCGTCAGGGTGTAGGCCACGCGCCGCTGGCGGGACACCTCCTCGACGAGCCCCTTGCCGCTCAACCAGCTCAGGGCCTGGTTGGACTGCCCTGGCTTGAAGCCCAGCTCCTTTTCCAATCGGGCCGCACTGAAAGGTTCCCCCTTGCCGAAATGCAGGAGCACCTTCACTTCCAGCGGATGCAGCACCTTGACGAGCGATTCGTTGAGCATCAAACACTCCCCATCAGGTTGGCGGCCAGGCCGCGCAGGAAAAAGCCCACGTCGGTCACGATCCCGACGGTTTGGGCCGAGCCCCGGTCGGCGAGCTTGGTGATGACCGGCGGGGCGATGTCCACGCATACCATTTTGACCCAGGAGGGCAGCATGTTGCCCACGGCGATGGAGTGCAGCATGCTGCCCAGCATGAGCACCAGGGAGGCCTCCGCCAGGATGCGCTCGTAGGCGCCCTGAGCCTGAATCATGTCGTTGATCGTCTCCGGCAGGGGTCCGTCGTCGCGAATGGAGCCGGCCAGCGCGTAGGGCACGCCAGAGCGGAGCAGCTCGTACATGATGCCCGACTCCAGCACGCCCTGCTGGACGGCCGCCGAGAGCGAGCCCAGTGCGGCGATCCGATTGAGAGCGCGCATGTGGTTGCGGTGCCCCTGGTCCACCGCTCGCCCCGTGGCCAGCTCCACGCCCAGGGAGGTCCCGTACAGCACGCACTCCACGTCGTGGACGGCCAGGGCGTTGCCGGCCAGCAACCCCTGCACGAAGCCGGCCCGCACCAGTGCGGCCAGGGCCGGCGCGCCCCCGGTGTGCACGACCACGGGCCCCGCCACCACCACGATGCGGCCCCCGGCTGCCCGGATGCTTTTCAACTCCCCGGCGACGCGCCGCACCGCGTTCTCCACGCTGCGCTCCGAGGACACCTCGCTCTGCATGAAGCCGAACAGCCCGGGGTCGCGGTCGCGGGCCGGCGGGGCCAGGCGCACCGAGGAGGAGCCGCAGAGCACCGCCTGGCCGGCGGCGAGATCGCGCAGCTTCCGGCAAACCGGTTCCCCTTCCTCCAGGACCACCACCCCGTCCATGCGCTGCCGGCGCACCTCCCGCCAGCGGCCCTGCACGTACACCTCCGTGCGGTGGTGGGTGGTGGAATAGAAGTCCTCGGGCGCCACCCCGTCGCGGGGCGCGGGGCGGAACACCCCTTCGCCCGGCTTACGCTCGTAGCAGCCCAGGGCGACCAGCCTGGGGGTCAGGTCCGCCAGCCGGCTTTCCTCCGGCGAGCGCACCTCCAGCTCCAGGTGGGATTCGTCCCGGTTGGTCTTACCCAGCCTGAAGCTCAGGACCTCGTAGTCCGCGCCCTCCTCCACGATCAGGTTGAGCATGCGCGTGAGCAACCCCGAGTCCACCAG
>CAZMWZ010000211.1:0-4948 GCA_964570045.1 uncultured Spirochaetaceae bacterium | reverse complement strand
TGGAGCAAGCTCGCGCGGGTCGGGGGGTGTCCCTGAGCCTGCGCGTCAAGATCATACTGGCGTTCTGCATCCTGAGCACCCTGGTCAGCCTGGCCCTGGCCATGTCTACCTACCTGGTCCTCGGCCGCAACCTGTTCCGGGAGTTGCGCAACCGGGTCCGGGACCTCACCGACATCGGCGGCCTGACCCTGGACCGCGACTCCCTGCGGCGACTGGCCGACCGGGCAGCGGAGGAGTTGAGCGAGCAGGAGGTGGCGGAGATCGAATCCGGCGAGGACTTCCGCCGCATCTCCGACGCCCTGAACCGCATCCGCGGCGTGGAGCCGCAGCTCGTGCGCTTCATCTATACCTTCGTGCCCACCGCGGATCCGAACCGGGCCCTCTTCCTGGTGGACGGCGACGTGCTGCTGCGCGGCACCAGGCGGCCCAACGGGGAGCTTATCGAGGATGATGGGGTATCCCACTTCGGCTCCGAGTTCGACATCTCCGAGTTCCCGTTGGCTCGACAGGCGCTCGCCGAGAAGCGCAACCTGGTTGAGAGCGAGTACACCTACGACGAGGATTTCAAGGTGAACTCGATCAGCGGCTACGCCCCCATCCTGGCGGAGGATAGCCGCACGCTGCTGGCCGTGCTGGGGCTGGACATGGTCGACACCGACGTGCGGGCCATCCTGAACCGCACCACCACTCTCTCCCTGGCCATCGCCGCGGTCGCCTTGCTGCTGGCCGTCGGCACCGCCATCGGCATGGGCACCGCGTTCACCCGCGGGATCATCTCCCTGGACCGGGTCATGCGCAGCTTCGACGAACAGAACCTGGACGTGCGCGCCAAAGTTCGCACGCACGACGAGATCGGGCGCCTGAGCCTGAGCTTTAACCAGATGGCCTCCATGATCCAGCGCTACAGCGAGCAGACTCGTGCCATGCTGGCCGCCTACGGCCGCTTCGTGCCCCACGAGTTCCTGCACTTCCTGGAAAAGAAGAGCATCACCGAGGTGAAGCTAGGCGACCAGGTCCTGAAGGAAATGACCATCCTGTTCTCCGACATCCGCTCCTTCACCGAGCTGTCCGAGTCCATGAGCCCCCAGGAGAACTTCAACTTCCTCAACTCCTACCTCAACCGCATCGGACCGGAAATCCGCGCGCACGGCGGGTTCATCGACAAGTACATCGGGGACGCGATCATGGCTTTGTTCCCGCAAAAGCCGGACGACGCGGTGCGCGCGGCCGTGGCCATGAGGACCAAGCTCCAGGAATACAACCGGGACCGGGTTTCCTGGGGAAAAGCTACAATCCATGTCGGCATCGCCATCAACACCGGCAAGCTCATGATGGGCACGCTCGGGGAGCAGGAGCGCATGGACGGCTCGGTGATCTCCGACGCGGTGAACCTGGCTTCCCGCCTGGAGGGCCTGTCCCGGCTGTACGGGGAGACCATCCTGATCACCGGCCCCACCCTGAGCCTGCTGGAAGGCCGCCGTGACTTCCACACCCGCTTCATCGACCGGGTGCGGGTGCGTGGCCGCAAGGAAGCGGTGCTGATCTACGAGGTCTACGACTGGGAACCCGCGGAGCGCATTGCCCTGCGCCAATCCCTGAAGGCCGACTGGTCCGAGGCCCTGAACCTCTACTACGGCCGGGAGTTCGTGCCCGCCTTCCGCCTGCTGCGCGGCTTGCGCGAAAAGGAACCGCAGGACCGCGTCGCCGAGCTGTATCTGCGCCGCACGGCCGCCCTGATCAAGCGGGGAATCCCGCAGGGCTGGGAAGGCGTGGAAGTCATCGACCTCAAGTGAGCGACCAGCTGGAGCGCCTCGCCTCGGTGACCGCGGGCGGGGCGGTGCTGCTCGGCGCCACGCTAACCTGCGACGCGCACGGGCCACGGCCGGTGCGCCTGCTATCCCACATCCACGCCGATCACCTTCACCACCTGGCTGCCAGCCTGCGGGAATGCGAGGCGGTGCTGGCCACCCCGCTGACCCGCGCCCTGCTGGCAGTATTGAAAGGCCGGCGCAAGGCCGACCGGATCCGGCCTCTGGCCTACGGGGAGCACTTCGCGCGGGCAGGCGAGCGCCTGGAGCTGTACCCGGCGGGTCACATCGCCGGCTCGGCCCAGGCCCTGCTGACCACCGCCTGCGGGGTGCGCGTGGCCTACACGGGGGACATCAAGTCCCCGCCCGCCCCGGTGCTTCAGGCGGAGGTGCTGGTCACCGAGGCCACCTACGGGGACCCAGCGCACGTCCGCCCCTTCCGCGACCAGGTGGAGGATCAGTTCCTGGAGCTGGTGCGCGAGCGCCTCGCGCACGGCCCGGTGTGCCTGGTAGGCTACCACGGCAAGCTGCAGGAGGCCGCCGGAATCCTGCACCGCGGGGGCCTCACCGAGCCCATCCTGGCGCCGAAGCGGGTGTTCGAACTGCTGGAGGTATGCCGGGCCTACGGCCTACCCCTGGGTACCGTGTTCAAGCAGGGCAGCGCGGAAGGCGAAGCCGCCCGCAGAGGGGCGCACCTCAGCCTGCGGCACACGGCCGTCCCGGGGCTCACGGAAGAGCCCTCCCGCATTCTGCTGTCCGGCTGGCAGTTCGATGCGCCCTGCCGGCGGGTGGCCGGCGGCACCTACCGGGTGGCCCTGAGCGACCACTGCGACTTCGAGCAGCTCCTGGCCTACACCGCCGCCAGCGGGGCTCACCTGGTCATCGTGGACGGCTTCCGCTCGCGCTCCGCCTCCCTGTTCGCGGCGGAGGTGGAGCGCCGGCTGGGCGTGCGCGCCCTGGCCATGCCGTAGCCTGGCGTAGCGCGCCGCCCGCGAAGCTGGTACAATTCTCGCCATCCCATGGAACTGCGTATCCTGGCCACTGCCGACCTGCACCTGGGCATGCGTTTCGCCGGCTACCCGGACCTGCAGGCCCGCCTCACCGAGGCCCGCTTCGCCACCCTGGAGGCACTAGTAGCCCGGGGCAACGCTGAAGGCTGCCGCCTGCTGCTCGTGGCCGGAGACCTGTTCCACCGAGTGAGCCTGCCGCAGCGCGAGATCCTGCGTGCCGCCGACGCCCTGAACGGCTTTCAGGGGGAAGCGGTGGCCGTGCTGCCCGGCAACCACGACTACTACAGCGGGGCCGCCGGCAGCCTCTGGAGGAGCTTTCGGGAGAGGGCCGGCGATCGGGTGCTGCTCCTCGCCGAGCCCCGGGTCTACGACCTCGCCCACTACGGCCTGGGCGTGCGCCTGTTCCCCGGCCCCTGCACCTCCAAGCACTCCCGCACCCACGCGCTGGGCTGGCTGGCCGCGCTGCCGAGCGGTGGGGTGAAACCCGCCAAAGGCGGCGTGCAAGCCGCCGCAGGCGGCCTGGCGATCGGGGTGGCCCACGGCGCAATCGAGGGCATCTCGCCCGACGCGCAGGGCGAGTACTACCCCATGCGCCGCGCGGAGCTGGACGCCTGCGGGTTGGACTTCTGGGTCGTGGGGCACACCCACCGCCCCCCGACCGACGCGGACGGCAGCCTCTTCATTCCCGGGACCCCCGAGCCGGACGGCTTCGACTGCCGCCACGCGGGAAGCGTCCTGCTGCTGGAGATCGCCGCAGGCCGGGTCCGCGCCGAGCGCCTGGACATGGGCACCTTCCGCTTCCGGCGGGAAACCCTGGAGCTGGCCGAAGAGGAGGATGCAGGGGCAGCCTTCGCCCGCTTCCACACCCCGCAGTACGCGAACACCCTGCTGCGCCTGACCTTGCGGGGGCTGCTCGGCGCCGAAGGCCTACGGCGCGCCCACGAGGAGGTCCGCCGCCTGGAGCAGGCGCTGCCCTGGGTCCAGACCGACGACGGGGAGCTCGCCGAGCGCATCACCCCCGAGCGGGTGGAGGCGGAGTTCGCCCGCGGCTCCTTCTCCTGGCTGCTGCTGCGGCGCCTCCTGGAGGCCGGCGACCCGGAGGCCCTGCAGGCAGCCTACGCGCTGATCCGGGAGGTGCGCGGGTGATCCTGGAGCGCGTCGAGGTCGAATCCTTCGCCGCCCTGGCCGACCGGGTGGTGGAGCTGGGGGAGGGGCTGAACGTGCTGCTGGGCCCCAACGAGGCGGGCAAGTCCACGCTGTTCCAGGCCATCCGCCACACCCTGCTCACCCCGGCCGCCCTCAACCGCCGGCAGTTCAAGGCCGAGCTGGAGCCGTTCCTGCCGCTGGGCGGCGGGGACAGCATCGGCTGCGCCGTGCGCTTCCGGCACGGGGGCCGCGCTTACCGCCTGGCCAAGCGCTGGGGGGCGAAGCCCTCCGCCGAGCTGGTCCTGCCCGACGGCTCCCGCCTGCTGGGCGAGGAGCCGATCCGCTCCGCGCTGGCCGGGCTGCTTCCGGCCGGGGAGGGCACCGTGCGCACGGTGTTCCTCGCCGCCCAATCGGCCCTGCCCCGCACCCTGAAGGAGCTGCAGGACGACCCGGAGGCGGCGGGCTCCCTGGCCGACCTGCTGCGCCGCGCGGTGCTCCAGCCCGACGAGCTGTCGGTCAGCGGCTTCCGCCGGGCGCTGGAGGAGCGCCTCCAGACCCTGCTGCGGCGCTGGGACCCGCAGCGCGAGCGTCCCGAGGGCAACCGCGGCGTGGACAACCCCTGGCAGCGCGACGCCGGGGAGCTGGCCGCCGGCTGGTACGAGAGGGAGGGCCTGGAGAGGAGGCGCGCCGAGGCGGAGGCCGCGGAGGACCGCCTCGGGGAACTGGCCCGCGGCCTGGAGGCCTGCCGGGACGAGCTGGCGGCGCTGGGCCGCCGGGTGCGGGAGAGGGAGCCGGCCGCCCAGGCCGTGTGGAAGCGCCGCTCCCTGACCGGCGAGCTAGAAGCGCACAGGGCCTCGCTGGAGCGGATGCAGGGCGACTACGAGCGCTGGCCGAGCCTGGAGCAGAGCCTGGCAGAGACCGCGCGCGAGCTGCCCGCGGCCGCGCAGAGGGTCACGGCCCTGGAGGGGGAGAAGAGCCGCGCCC
>CAZMWZ010000210.1:0-4984 GCA_964570045.1 uncultured Spirochaetaceae bacterium | reverse complement strand
GCGCAGCCCGCTGTCGCGGCTTGACACCGCCCGGGGCGGCGACTATCGTCAACGCGAAACCTTATGGACGCGATGCTTCTACTCGAAGACGGCACCCTGCACCGCGGGCGCAGCTTCACCGGCCCGGGGGAGGCTTTCGGGGAGCTGGTGTTCAACACCGGGCTCACCGGCTACCAGGAGGTGATCAGCGACCCTTCCTACGCCGGGCAGATCGTGCTGCTGACCGCCCCCATGATCGGGGTCTACGGCATCCGGCGCCGGGAGGAGGAGTCCGCGCGCGTCTGGACTGAAGGCCTGGTGGTGCGCGAATACGCCGGCCAGCCGCTCTCCGACCCGCTCTCCGAGCGGAAGCCTTTTTTCGCCCGCCCCGCCTACGACCCGCAGGAATCCCGGGGCGACGCGCGCGCGCAGCACAACGAGGTCACCGGCAGCCTGGCCGACTGCCTGGCCGCGGGCAAGGTGCTGGGCGTGGAGGGCGTGGACACCCGGGCCCTGACCCGGCACATCCGGGACAAGGGCGCCATGCGCTGCGGGCTGACCACCCGGGGATCCGACCCGCAGGCCTTCCTCGCCAGGGTCCTGGCTTCCCCCGCCATGGCCGGGCGCAGCCTGGTGCGGGCAGTCTCCACGCCCGAGCCGTACCTGTACGCCGAGGGGCCGGGGCCGCGTATCGCCGTCCTGGACTGCGGGGTCAAGGCCCGCAGCCTTCACGAGCTGGCCCGGCGGGGTTGTCGGGTGGAGGTGTTCCCGGCCTACACGACCGCCCGCGACCTCCTGCGCTCCCGCCCGAGCGGCCTGCTGCTGTCCAACGGCCCCGGCGACCCGGCGACCCTGCCAGAGATCGTGGCCACCGTGGCCGAGCTCCTGGAGCGGCTGCCGGTTTTCGGCATCTGCCTGGGCCACCAAATCCTGGCCCAGGCCCTGGGGGCGAGGACCTTCAAGCTGCCCTTCGGGCATCACGGCTCCAACCACCCCGTGCGCGGGGAAAGCTCCGGACGGGTGTTCATCACCACCCAGAACCACGGCTTCGCCGTGGACCCGCAGGGTCTTCCCGGCGACAGGGTCGAGGCCACGCTGGTCAACCTGAACGACAACACCAACGAAGGCCTGCGCCACCGCAGGCTGCCGGTGCTGGGCGTGCAATTCCACCCGGAGGCCGCCCCCGGGCCGCACGACACCCTCTTCCTTTTCGATGCCTTCCTGGATCTGGCGCGGGAGGCGCGGCCCCGTGCCTAAACGCGCCGACCTCCACCGGATCCTGGTCATCGGCTCCGGGCCCATCGTGATCGGCCAGGCCTGCGAGTTCGACTACTCGGGTACCCAGGCGCTGAAGGCCCTGCGGGAGGAGGGCTACTCGGTGATCCTGGTCAACTCCAACCCGGCCACGGTAATGACCGATCCCGGCCTGGCGGACCGCACCTACATCGAGCCGCTCGACGCGGACACCCTGGGCCAGATCATCGCCCGCGAACGACCCGACGCCCTCCTGCCCACCCTGGGCGGGCAGACGGCCCTGAACCTGGCGGTGGAGCTGGCCGCAAGGGGCGTGCTGGAGCAGTTCGGCGTGGAGGTGATCGGCGCCGGGGTGGAGGTCATTCGCAAAGCGGAGCAGCGGGAGCTGTTCAAGCAGGCCATGCTGGAGATCGGCCTGGACGTTCCGGAAAGCTCCCTGGCCGGCTCGCTGGAGGAGGCCAGGCGTGTGGCCGAGCGCATCGGACTGCCCGCGATCGTGCGCCCCAGCTTCACCCTCGGGGGCAAGGGCGGGGGCATCGCCCGCGGCCCGCAGGATTTCCAGCTGGTGGTGCGGCGCGGCCTGGAGGCCAGCCCGGTGGCTCAGGTGCTCATCGAGCAGTCTATTTACGGCTGGAAGGAGTTCGAGTACGAGGTGATGCGCGACCGCGCGGACAACGCGGTGATCGTCTGCTCGATCGAGAACATCGACCCCATGGGCATCCACACGGGCGACAGCGTGACGGTCACCCCGGCCATGACCCTGTCGGACCGCGAGAACCAGTACATGCGGGACGCCTCCATCGCGATCCTCCGCAAGATCGGCGTGGAAACCGGCGGCAGCAACGTGCAGTTCGCCATGCACCCGCAAAGCGGGCGCATCGTGGTCGTGGAGTGCAACCCCCGGGTGTCGCGCAGCTCCGCCCTGGCCTCCAAGGCCACCGGCTTCCCCATCGCCCGCATCGCGGCCAAGCTGGCGGTGGGCTACACCCTGGATGAACTGGCCAACGACATCACCCGTAAGACCCCGGCCTGCTTCGAGCCGGCCATCGACTACGTGGCCGTCAAGTTCCCGCGCTTCAACTTCGACAAGTTCCGGGGCTCTCCCAGGGAGCTGTCCATCCAGATGAAGTCCGTGGGCGAGGTGATGGCCCTGGGGCGAACCTTCCTGGAAGCCTGCTTCAAGGGCCTGCGCTCCCTGGAGCACTCTCGCCCCTGGTACGAGCGCCCCGAGGAGGCCTCTACCGAAGAGATCCTGGAACTGGTATCCCGCAACTCCCCGGACCGGCTGCCGTATCTCCTGGAAGCCCTGAAACGCGGAGTCCCGGAGGCCGAGTTGGCGGAGCGCACCTGCATCGACCCCTGGTTCCTGGGCCAGTTCGGCAGGGCGGCGCGCGAGATCCGCCGCCTGGCCTCCGGGTCCCTGGACCGCGGGACCCTGCGCGAGGCCAAGCGCCTCGGTCTTTCCGACGGCTACCTCGCCCACCTGAAGGGCTTGGGCGAGGCGGAGGTGCGCGCGCGGCGCAAGGAGTTAGGGGTCGTGCCGGTCTACAAAATGGTAGACACCTGCGCGGCGGAGTTCGCCGCCGCCACTCCCTACTTCTACTCCAGCTACGACGAGGAGGACGAGACCATCCCCTCCGAGCGGCCCAAGGTGCTGATCCTGGGCAGCGGCCCCAACCGCATCGGCCAGGGCATCGAGTTCGACTACGCCTGCGTGCAGGCCTCCTTCGCGCTGCACGACCTGGGCTACGAGACGATCATGCTCAACTGCAACCCCGAGACCGTCTCCACCGACTACGACACCTCCGACCGGCTGTACTTCGACCCGGTGACCCTGGAGGACGTGCTCAACCTCGTCGACAAGGAGAGGCCGATCGGCGCGGTCGTGCAGTTCGGGGGACAGACCCCGCTCAACCTGGCGCGGGAACTGGAGCGCGCCGGGGTGCGCATCCTGGGCACCCCGCCGTCGGCCATCGACCGGGCAGAGAGCCGGGAGGAGTTTTCCCGCCTGGTGGACAAGCTGGGCCTGGCCCAGCCGCCGGGCGGCACGGCCGCGAGCTTGGCGGAGGCGCTGGCTATCGCGGAGCGGGTCGGCTACCCGGTCCTGGCCCGCCCCTCCTACATCCTGGGCGGCAAGGCCATCCAGCTGGTGTTCGATCCGGAAAGCCTGCGGAGCTACGTGCAGGAGCGTATCCGCCTGTCGCCGGAGCACCCGGTGCTGATCGACCGCTTCCTGGAGGACGCCTTCGAGTACGACATCGACGCGTTGGCCGACGGCTCCAGCGTGATCATCGGGGCGGTGATGGAGCACATCGAGGAGGCCGGGATCCATTCCGGGGACTCGGCCTGCTGCATCCCTCCCATAAAAAGCCGACCCGGCTGGATCCAGACCATGAAGGAGCAGACCCGGCGCATCGCCTTAGAGCTGGGGGTGATCGGTCTGCTGAACATCCAGTTTGCCGTCAAGGACGAGGTGGTGTACGTGCTGGAGGTGAACCCCCGCGCCTCGCGCACCATCCCCTTCGTGTCCAAGGCCACCGGCCTGCCCCTGGTGCGTATCGCCTCGGGGCTGCTGGTCGGCCGCACCCTGGCCGAGCAGGGCATCACCGAGGACCCGGCCACGCGGAACGTGGCGGTCAAGGAGTGCGTCCTGCCCTTCGACCGCTTCCCTGGGGTGGACCCGGTGCTGGCCCCGGAGATGCGCTCCACCGGCGAGGTGATGGGTCTGGGCGCCTCCTTCGGCGAGGCCTTCTACAAGGCCCAGGCGGCCGCCGGCACACCGCTGCCCGTAGCCGGGACCGTGTTCATCAGCGTGCACGACAGCGACAAGGAAGCCATCCTGCCTGTGGCCCGGCGCCTGGCCGAACTCGGCCTGCGCCTTACGGCCACCAAGGGAACCGCCGCCTACCTGTGGGAGCACGGGGTCTGGGCCGACGTGCTGCGCAAGGTGCACGAGGACCACCCCAACGCCCTGGACTACCTCCGCTACGGGAAGGTCGACTTGTTGATCAACACCCCACTGGGGCGGGAGTCCCAGATGGACGATTACCTCATCCGGGACGCGGCTATCGCGGCCGGCATCCCCTACACGACCACCACCTCCGCCGCCCTGGCGGCGGTGGAGGGCATCGAGGCGCGCGTCCGCGGGCACATTTTCGTGCGCCACCTGCAGGAAAACCCGTGGCGCAACGTATGAACGCCCGGGAGCTGGAGCCGTTGGTGCGGCGCCTATCCGCCTTCAGCTTCACCCGCGCCGGCGGGCCGGGCGGCCAGAACGTGAACAAGGTGTCCTCACGGGTCACGGCCCGGCTGCCGCTGGCTTCCCTGCCGGGCCTAAGCGGGGAGGAGCGGGCCCGCCTGGCCGCGCGCCTGGGAAAGAGGGTCAATGCCGAGGGGGTGTTGCAGCTGAACGTGCAGGACACGCGCGACCAGGCCCGCAACCGCGCCCTGGCGGTCCGGCGCCTGGCCGGCCTTCTGTACGCGGCCCTGAGGGAGCCGCGACGGCGGCGGGCCACGCGCCCCACGACGGGCTCCCGCGAGCAGCGCCTGGCCTCCAAGCGGCGGCGCTCCCAGGCCAAGCGTCGCCGGTCCGACCGCCCCGAACCGGAGTGACGCGGGGTAGGCCGCCCGCAGGCGCCCAGTGGCTTCCCGATTGTTTTATCTGAGCCCTAAAATGGCTCTGAGGATTGCCAGAGCTGCCAAAACGAGTCTCGAGAGTTGGCTGAACATGCAGTTGAAGCCGGATCTGAGG
>CAZMWZ010000209.1:0-5019 GCA_964570045.1 uncultured Spirochaetaceae bacterium | reverse complement strand
TGCAGCGAGCGCAGGAGCGTTTCCATGCGCTGCCGAACGGCGAGCTCTCTGCGCAGCTCCTCATAGAGCCTGGCGTTCTCGATGGCGATGGCCAGCTGGTCGGCGACCGTCTGCAGCGTGAAGATGTCCAGGTCGGTGAATGCCGCTACCTGGCTGCTCTGCACGTCCAGCACCCCGGTGACCACGCCCTGGAGCGTGATCGGGACCGCCAGCTCGGAGCGCGTGGCGAGCTCCTCCTCGTGCTCGTAGCTATAGCGGGTGTCCAGGCGTACGTCAGGCACATTGAGGATCTGGCCATGCGCGGCCACCCAGCCGGTGATGCCCTGGTGGCCGATCTTCAAACGCAGGCGGTTCACCGCTTTCTGGAGCTCGGGCAGGGAGCAGGCGGACACCACGAGGTCCTCGCCGTCCACGAGGAAGATGTTGACCATGAAGTAGCTGAAGGTCTCGCGGATGACGTGCACCGCGCTGCGCAGCAGCTCCTCCCGCGAGAGTATCGCGGTGGTTTTGCGCCCCACGTCCGCCAGCAGCTGCAGCCGCGCGGCGCGCTGGTGTTCGGCCTGCGCCCGCTGGACCCGTCCCGGCCTGCACGGGTGATGGTTGATCCTCTCCGGCATGTCCGTTCCGCCCCGCACAGCATAGGGAAGGCTCCCGGGGAGGTCAAGCGGAACACGGGGCTTCAGACCAGGGGCGGAACCTCTTCCCCGCCCTCGCCCTCCAGCAGGATCTTTCGCAGATGGGGGTAGCGCTCCAGCTCCTGGATCACGGCCCGCTCGGCGCGCTCGCGCACGAGCACCAGCTCGCTGGTGATCCTGCCTTTCCAGTCGTAGCCGCAGTTCAGGCAGCGCGAGAAGGACTTCGGCGGGCCCAGGTGGCTCAGGTGGAACACATTGGCCGAGCCGCAGCGGGGGCAGGATTCCTCGACGTACACCGTGTCCACGATGATCTCGTCGATGCGGTCCAGCTCCTGAGCCTTCAGCAGGCGGAAGCTCTGGTGCACGCCGGCCACGTTGGAGATGAGCAGGATGTCGCCGTCCTCCAGCAGGATGCGGCTGACCGAGCCCCCGGCCACCTTGACCCCGGGCAGCAGCAGCGTGCGCATCCCGCCCCCGGGGAGCGGTTCGAAGAATTGCACCTCGTCGCCGCGCTCGCCCCATTCAGGCCAGATGCAGTGGTAGCTTCCCAGGATCGGCGAGAAGTGGAACCAGCCCTCCCGCCCGTCCCGGAAACGGCGCCCCCACAGCTTCACGGAGGGCAGGTCGTCGACCAGCACCTCCCGGTCGATGCACAGGCGGTTGGCCGGGTAAAGGCAGCAGCGCTCCTCCATGCCCCCATCATCCGCTGGCGGGGGGCAGGATTGCAAGTATGGGCCGGGATCCCCCCCGGGCAGGCAAGCCCTCCGGCTGGGCGGTCCGGTAGAGTTTCTTTTTATTCTGGTTGGTTTTTTTCCGGTCCCCGCCGGTCCGGTAGGAGCGGTTCGCGGGTCAATGGTATAATCGCCCCCGTGTCGGCGCCCGGGCCGGGGGGGCGGGCCTCCCTGTTGTATACCCTGATTCGGCCCCTGCGGGTCGTGAACTCCAGCCTGCGGGCCAAGCTGCTCGCCATCTTCGCCGTGTTGACCACCATCCCCCTGGGCATCGTGGGGGTGGTTTCCTACTCCCGCTCCTTCTCTACGATCAAGCAGAACATCACCGCATCGGCCACCCAGATCGCCAGTCAGCTCAACAAGAGCCTGGAGCTGGTGTTCCGGGAGAGCGAGCGCTTTTTAAAAATCGGCTCGCACGAGACCACTATCCGCTTTGTGAACCCCTACCGCCAGAACGAGCAGTCCACCTATCGCTCTGCCCTGGAGATCATCGCCCTGTTCAAGCTGTTCCGGGAGATCTACGAGTTCGACACCCTGATCCGGGGCATCCACATCCTGGGGGCCAACGGCAACAACATCAGCGAGGCGGAGGGCCGCTTCCGCCTGGAGCGGGACCTGTCCACGCTGCCCACGGTGCGGCGGATCCTGGCTCGGCCCGGGGAGGTGTCCTACATCCCCAACGACGAGCTGGACTACTCCCCGGCGCGTCCCTACCGGGACGTGATCTCCGTCGGCCGGGCGATCGTGCGCCCCTCCACGCGCGAACTGATGGGGGTGATCATCGTGGACGTGGACCGGGCCGCCATCGTCGAGCTGTGCCGCGGGGTGCGCATGGGCGAATCCGGCTACTTTTCCGTGGTCACGGGGGAGGGCGGGCTGATCTACCCCGAGAGCGCCGACCCCCGCGACCTCACCCCCGGGAACCGGGCCCTCATCGCCGGCACCAGCGAGGGGCACTTCGTGCAGCGGGTGGGCCGCGAACCGGAGTTCTTCGTGTTCAATACCCTGGCCAGCGCCGGCTGGAAGATCGTTGGCCGGGTCAAGCTGAAGGAGCTCATGCGGGGCGCCTACCAGATCAGAAGCCTGACCCTGGCGGTGGTGCTGCTGTGCATCCTGTTCACCGTCGTGCTGTACTTCTTCATTTCCGACGCCCTGACCCACCCCATCCGCGAGCTGAGGCAGAAGATGGCCCAGGCCGAGGGCGGAAACCTGGACGTGCAGGCCGCGAGCCGCAGCACCGACGAGATCGGCGGGCTGTACCACAGCTTCAACGTGATGATCGCCAAGATCCGCGAGCTGCTGGAGCGCTCCATCCGGGAGCAGGAGGAGCTGGCTAAAAGCGAGTTGAAGACGCTGCAGGCCCAGATCAACCCCCACTTCCTGTACAACACGCTGGATGCCATCGTCTGGATGACCGAGGCCGACCGCAAGAGCGAGGTGGTCTGGATGACCAAAACACTGGCCACCTTCTTCCGGATCGTCTTGAGCAAGGGCGAGGACTGGATCCGGGTGCGCGACGAGATCGAGCACGTGGAAAGCTACCTGGCCATCCAGAAGATGCGCTACCGCGACATCCTGGACTACTCCATCCAGCTGGAGGACGGGATGGGGGACTGTCGGATCCTGAAGCTCACCCTCCAGCCCCTGGTGGAGAACGCCATCTACCACGGCATCAAGAACAAGCGCGCGGGGGGGTGCGTGCGCGTACGCGGCCGCCGCCTGGCAGGCGAACGCCTGGAGTTCGTGGTCGAGGACGACGGCTGCGGATTCGCCCCGGAGCGCCTTCAGCAGGTGCGGCTGGCGCTGGCGGAGGAGGTGTTCGAGGTGAGCAGGGAGAGCGGCTTCGGTTTGAAAAACGTCAACCAGCGCATCAAGCTGTACTACGGCAAGAGCTGGGGGGTGGGCATCGAGAGCCAGGCGGGTGAGGGCACCCGGGTTACGGTGAACCTGCCGGCGGTGCCATGAGCTACAAGGTGTTCCTCGTCGAGGACGAGGTGGTGGTGCGGGAAAGCATCCGCGACAATGTGCCCTGGGCCGGCAGCGGTTTTCAGCTGGCCGGGGAGGCTGCGGACGGGGAGATGGCTCTGCCCCTGATCCAGGACATCAAGCCCGACATCCTGATCACGGACATCAAGATGCCATTCATGGACGGTCTGGAACTCGCCCGGATCGTCCGCAGGAACCTCCCCTGGGTCAAGATCATCATCATCAGCGGCTACGACGAGTTCTCCTTCGCCCGGGAGGCCATCAGCCTGGCGGTCACCGAATATCTGCTGAAGCCCCTGAGCTCCGCCGACCTGCTGGCGACCCTGGGGAAGGTGGCCCGCCAGATCGAGGCCGAGACCGAGGAGCGCGAGAAGATCGAGAACCTCAGCCGTTCCCTGGCTGGCGGCCGCCAGCTCATGGCGGAGCGCTTCCTGGGCGATCTGGCCACCGGGCTGGTCCCCCCGGGGGAGGCTATCAAGCGGGCCGGGGAGCTGGGACTGGACCTTCTGGCCCGCTGTTACATCGTGGCGGCGCTCACCCCGCAGGCCCGGTCCGACGGCGACGCGCACCGCGAGTACGCGGAGTACCTCAAGGCCGAGGACCTGATCGGCAGCCTGCTCTCTGCCAACCGCGACGTGGTCAAGTTCAGCCGCTCCCTGCGCGAGATCATCCTGGTGTTCAAGGGGGAGGAGCCCGCGGAGATGGAGCGGCACTGCTATGCCGTGTGCCACGCGCTGAAGTACGAGGTGGAGCGTAAAACCGCCTGCGTGCTGACCGTCCGCATCGGGGCGGCCCGGGACCGGATCCAGGGCATCGCCGAGTCCCTGCACGACGCGGAGACGGCCCAGAGCTTCGCCTACATTTTCGGCGAGGACAAGGTCATCGGCATCGAGGATGCCCGGCGGGCGAACCTCAAGAGCGCGGATTTATTGAAGCTGGACTCCCGGGCGGTGGCCGAAGGCCTGCGGCGGGGCGAGCGGGGGGACATCCCCGCGCTGCTGGAGGGCTTCCTGGCGCGCCTGGCGAACGAGCCGCCAGCCTCCTTCTACCGCGGCTTCGCCGTGGCCGAGGTGGCCCTGGCAACCGCCAGGTTCGTGGAGGAGTTGGGCGGCGAGGTGGACCGCGTGCTGCCCGAGCTGTCGCAGCTGGAAAGCATGGCCCGGGTAGGGCAGCCGGAGCTGCGCGGCTATCTGGAGAGGCTCCTGGGGGCGGCCTTCGATTTCCGCGAGGCGCGCAAGCGGGGCAAGTACGGCGACCTGATCCTGCGGGCTCGCGGCTACATCGACGCCAATTTCGCCGAACTGGAGATCTCCCTCCACGCCGTGGCCCGGGAGGTCAACGTGAGCCCCAGCCACTTCAGCACCATCTTCAGCCAGGAGGCAGGTCGTACCTTCATCGAGTACCTGACCGACACCCGCATCCGCAGGGCCATGGAGCTGCTGAAAACTACAAGCTTGCGCTCCTCGGAGATCGCCTACCGGGTCGGCTACAAGGACCCCCACTACTTCAGCTACATTTTCAAGGCCAACGCGGGGTGCACCCCCACGGAGTTCAGGCGTCGGGATTCGGGACCGTGAACTCCCGGATCATCTTGAACAGCTCGTGGTTCCCTCCCAGGAACTGCCGGAGGGTCCGGCGGGTGGCCCCGTAGTCGTCGAACTCCTCGA
>CAZMWZ010000208.1:1467-5030 GCA_964570045.1 uncultured Spirochaetaceae bacterium | reverse complement strand
GGGAGTTCTCCGCCCTGGGCCGCATCGACAGCGACCGCATCCTCAACCTGGGCACAGTTAGCCTGCATCCCCGCCGTCGGAAGTCCGGCGTGTAGCCCCCTGCTGCGGCGCGCGAGTATATTCTACTCCTATGCCGGAGCGGGTGCTGATCATCGAAGACGACCGGGAAATCGCGAACCTGGTGGCGCTCAACCTCAGGGACCTGGGGCTCGCCGCCGAGCGGGCCGCCGACGGGCGCTCGGGCCTGGCCAAGGCGCTCAGCGGGGAGTACTCCCTGATCGTCCTGGACCTGATGCTGCCGAAGCTGGACGGCCTGGCCGTGTGCCGGCGCATCCGGGAGAGCAATCCGTTAACGCCCATCCTCATGCTCACCGCCAAATCCGAGGAGGTGGACCGGATCCTCGGGCTGGAACTGGGCGCGGACGAGTACATCACCAAGCCGTTCAGCGTGCGCGAGTTGAGCGCCCGGGTCAAAGCGCTCCTGCGGCGCGTGCGCACGCACCGTGAGGCCCTGTCCGGCCGCGGGGGCAAGGGCCGCATCGAGCTGGGCGGCCTGGCCCTCGACCTAGCGAAGCGCAAGGTGACCCTGGAGGGGCGCACGGTGGAGCTCACCGCCAAGGAGTTCGACCTGCTGGCCCTGTTCGCCCGCAACCCGGGGCGGGTCTACAACCGGCCGGAGCTGCTCTCGCTGGTCTGGGGCTACCAGTACGAGGGCTACGAGCACACCGTGAACTCGCACATCAACCGCCTGCGCGGCAAGATCGAACGCGACCCGGGTCACCCGGCCTATCTGCGCACGGTCTGGGGGGTGGGCTACCGCTTCGCCGAGCCGGGGGAGCTGGAGCCGTGAGCGGGCTGCTGCGCTCCTTCTACGCGCGCCTGGCGACGATCTTCCTCGTGCTGGTGTTGGCGCTGACCGCGGGCCTGCTGGCCATCGCTTTCCGCCTGGCCGGACACCTGTTCGACGAGGTGGAGCAGCTTCTCAACAGGGACTACGCCGGGAGCATCGCCGCGGAGCTCGAGCCCCTGGTGGCTGGGGGCTTCGCCGCGGGACGGGTCCAGGAGGCCATCCACTACATGATGGTGCTGAACCCCCGCGTGGAGATCTACATCCTGGACGCCGGCGGCAGGGTGTTGGCCTTCTTCGCCCCGCCCGCGGAAAGCGTCCCCCGCGGCAGCGTGGAGCTCCAGCCCGTGCTGAGCTTCCTGGCCACCGGCAGGCCGATCCTCGGCGAGGACCCGCGCTCGGCGCGCCGCAAGCCCTTCTCCGCCGCCACACTGCGCCTGGGCGGGGAGACGGGATACGTCTACGTCATCCTGGGCGGCGAGCGCTACGACCGTTTCCTGGGCTCCAGCAGGGACAGCTATTACCTGCAGGCGGGTCTGGCCGCCTTCCTGCTGGCCGTCGCGGCGACGCTGCTGGTCGGATTTGCCCTGTTCTTCCTGCTCACCCGGCGCCTCGCCTCGCTGGCCCTGGCGGTGAAGGCCTTCGAGCGCGGGGAGCTGGGCCGCCGGGTCCAGGCGCGGGGCGGAGACGAGCTGGGGGCCCTGGGGCGCTCCTTCAACGAGATGGCGGCGAGCATCCAGGCCGGTGTGGAAAAGCTGCGCATCGCGGAGAACGAGCGCCGCGAGATGATCGCCAACATCTCCCACGACCTGCGCAGCCCCCTGGCCTCGATCCGGGGGCACATCGAGACTCTGCTGCTGAAGGACCTCGGGGCGGCCGAGCGGCAGGGCTTCCTGGAGACCGTGCTCAGGAACATCGCCGGCTTCCAGAAGCTGGTGGAGGAGCTCTTCGAGCTCGCCCGCCTGGAGTCCGGGCAGACGCGCCCGCGGCCGGAGCCCTTCCAGCTCGCGGAGCTCGTGCAGGACGTCGTGCTCAAGCTCCGGCCGCAGGCTCAGGGCGCCGGGGTCAGCCTGACGGCGGAGCTGCCCCGGGAGCTGCCGCTGGCCCACGGGGAGATCGGGCTGATCGAACGCCTGCTCACGAATCTGATCGAGAACGGCTTGCGCTTCACGCCGGCTGGCGGAAGCGTGCACGTAGCCCTCACCGGCGAGAGCGGGGGGACCAGGGTATCGGTGTCCGACACCGGGAGCGGGATCGCGCCCGAGGACCTGCCGCACGTCTTCGAACGGTTCTACCGCGCCGATCACAACCGCTCCACCGGGGGCGCCGGGCTGGGGCTGGCGATCGCCCGGCAGATCGCGGAGCTGCACGGCGCCCGCCTGCAGGTGGAGAGCACCCCCGGCCGGGGTTCCCGTTTCCACTTCCTCCTGGCGTGACTGTTTTTTTCAACTTCCGTGATCTTTTCGTGACCTTCCCTGCGTATGTTCTCGCTTACGGAGGTTTGTAATGAAATCAGTGATTCCTTGGTTGCTTCTGCTGAGCCTGGCCGGGACGGCCGCCTTCGCCCAGGAAGGCATGATGGCCCCTCCCGCCGATCCCGGACAGGGAGGCTCGATGATGATGTCGGGCTCCGCCTCCCGGATCATCCCGTTCAAGGACCTATCCACGGCGAGGCTGCTGGCGGCGCAGGGCCCGACGGTGCTGTTCTTCTCGGCCTCCTGGTGCCCCACGTGCCGGGCGGCGATGCGCGAGCTGGAGGCCGGGTACGGCAGGCTGGGTGACACGGTAGTGGTCGTGGTGGACTACGACCGCTCCGGTGACCTGAAAAAGAAGTACGGGGTGACCTACCAGCACACCTGGGTGCAGATCGATTCTGAAGGCAGGAAGCTGGCGGTCTGGAGCGGCGGCGGGGTCGACGAGATTCTCCGCAAGGTGGTGCGATGAGCGCTCTGCTCGCTTTCGCCTTCGTCTCCGGGGTGATCACTATCCTGTCCCCCTGCATCCTCCCGGTCCTGCCTGTCGTCCTTTCCGGCGGGGTGGGGGGCGGCAGGGGGCGGCCGTTCGGGGTCGTCCTGGGATTCGCCGTTGCCTTCGCGACGTTCACCCTCGCGCTCACCGCGCTCGTTCAGTCACTCGGCGTGCCTCCCGACGCCCTGCGATACGTGGCCGTGGGACTGATCGTGAGCTTCGGACTGGTGATGGCCGTGCCCAAGCTGCGGGAAGGCTTCGAGCTGCTGACTGCCCGGCTGGCCGGGGCAGTCAGGGTGCGCCGGTCAGGAGTGGCGGATCCGGGGCGGAAGCGCGGGGGTTTCTGGGGTGGGATCGTCGTGGGCCTCGGCCTGGGGCTGGTCTGGACCCCCTGCGTGGGGCCGATCATGGCCTCGGTGGTGAGCCTGGCGCTCACCCGCCGGCTGGACGGGGGGGCCGTGGTCATTACCCTGGCCTACACCCTGGGCACCTCCCTGGCCATGATGGCGATCATGCTGGGGGGGCGGACGCTGCTCACCCGCGTGCCCGCGCTGGCCAGAAGGAGTGCGGCGATCCAGCGCGTGTTCGGGCTGCTCCTGATCGTCGCCGGCATCGCGGTGGTCCTGGGCTGGGACCGGCGCTTCCAGAGCGCGGTCCTGAACGTCTTTCCGGGCTACGGCGCCGGCCTGACCGCGGTGGAGGACACCTCGCCGGTGCAGAACGCCCTGGCGGTGCGGTCGGGGGCAGG
>CAZMWZ010000208.1:0-1367 GCA_964570045.1 uncultured Spirochaetaceae bacterium | reverse complement strand
ACGCTGCCGCACCTGCGCCGCTGGTATGAGGCCTATAAGGGTCAGGGGTTGCTGATCGTCGGGGTGCACACCCCCGAGTTCGAGTTCGAAAAAAGCGCCGCGAACCTGGGCCGGGCGATCCGCGAGTTGGGCGTCACCTGGCCCGTGGTCCAGGACAACGACTACGCGCAGTGGAACGCTTACGCCAACCGCTACTGGCCCGCGCACTACCTGATCGACGCTCGGGGCCGCCTGCGCTACTTCCACTTCGGCGAGGGCTCTTACGAGGAGTCGGAGCGCGTGATCCGGGCCCTGCTGCGGGAGGCGGGGGGCGTGGTCGGCAGGCCGGTTTCCGGATCGGAGCCGGGGCCGGAGGCCGGCACCCCGGAGACCTACCTGGGCTACGGCCGGGCCCGCGGCTTTGCCTCCGCGGTGGCCCCGGTGCCGGACCGGGAGGCGCAGTACCGGCCGGCGCGCGTGCCGGGCAATGGGGAATGGAGCCTGTCGGGAAGCTGGACGATCGGCAGGGAGTACGTCGTGCCCGCGTCAGCGGGGGCCTTGGAGCTGGGTTTCACGGCGCGTGATGTGTACCTGGTCGTGGAGCCGGAAGCCTCGGGGGGAAGCATCCGGGTCCAGGTGGACGGGCGCCCGGGCCCGGACACGGCGGACGTGAAGGATGGGGTGCTGGTAGCCGAGGAAAGCAGGCTCTACCAGCTGGTCGCGCTGCGGGAACCGGGCCCGCATGTCCTGCGCCTGGAGGTGAACGGCAGGCTGAGGCTGTTCGCGTTCACCTTCGGCTGATTTATGTAGGGAAGGAAGGAGAGAACAATGAACGGTATTGTGTCTATTGGGATACTGGCGTTTGTCTTGCTGGGAATCCTGCCCGCGGGCGCGCAGCAGGGCGGGGCCGAGTACCGCAAGCCGTCCCGCGCGGAGCTGATGAAGAGGCTCACGAGGATGCAGTTCCAAGTGACCCAGGAGGAGGGAACCGAACCCTCCTTTCGCAACGAGTACTGGAACAACCATCGGGCGGGCCTCTACGTGGACGTGGTCTCCGGGGAGCCGCTGTTCAGCTCCACGGACAAGTACGAGTCGGGCACCGGCTGGCCGAGCTTCACCCGGCCGCTGGAGTCGGGTGGCGTGCTGGAACGGGTCGATAGCGGCTTCGGCATGGTGCGCACCGAGGTGCGCAGCCGCCAGGCCGACTCGCACCTGGGCCACGTCTTTCCGGACGGCCCGGCGCCCACGGGCTTGAGGTACTGCATCAACTCCGCGGCGCTGCGCTTCATCCCGGTGGAGGACCTGGAACGGGAAGGCTACGGCCAGTACCTGAGCCTGTTCGTAAAATGACGGAGTGACCTGGAGGCGATATGAATATGGTTACCGGT
>CAZMWZ010000207.1:0-5039 GCA_964570045.1 uncultured Spirochaetaceae bacterium | reverse complement strand
CCGAGGCGATCATGGGTATTTTCGTCACGGCCAGGAAGTGGCCGAGCACGGTGGAGCCGGCGATGAGCATCAGGACCATGCAGGCGGTGCGCAGGGCCTCGGACAGGGATTTGATGAAGCCCCGGAGGCTGAGGCCGCGCTGCGCCACCGATAGGAGGATCACCGCGAAGGTCCCCACGCTGCCCGCCTCGGTGGGCGTGAAGAAGCCTTTCATGAGCCCGCCGACGATCAGCACGAACACGAGCAGGACCCACACGAGCTCGGGGAGGGAGGCCAGGCGCTGCCTCCAACTCGACTTTTCCCCCTTGGGCCCGAGGGCCGGGTTGGCGGCGCACCAGAGGTAGATGGTCAGGGCGAAGAAAGCCGCGATGATCAGGCCCGGCACAATGCCCGCGAGAAACAGCTTGCCGATGGACTGCTCGGTGATGATGCCGAAGACGATGAGCGTGACGCTCGGGGGGATGAGGATGCCCAGGGTCCCTACGCTGGCCACGACTCCGGTGGAAAGGCGTTTGTCGTAGCCGTAGCGGTCCATCTCCGGGACGGCCACGCTGGCGAAGGTCGCGGCGGTGGCCGGCGAGGATCCGCAGATCGCCTTGAACGCGGTGGCTCCGGCCACGGTCGCCATGGCCAGCCCTCCGGCGATGTGGCCGACGAACTTGTACGAGCTGTCGTAGAGGCGCTTGGCGATGCCCGCGTTGTAGGCGACCTGCCCCATGAGGATGAACAGCGGGATCACCGTGAAGCCGTAGGAGGCGAAGACGTCGTAGATGTCCTTGGCCAGGAGGTTCATGGCCGCTGCGTAGGACACGATGGTCCCGAAGCCCACGAAGCCCACCAGGGCCATGGCGAAGCCCAGCTCGATGCCCGTGAGGAACAGGAGGAGCAGCGCGCCCAGGCCGATGACGCCGATGAGCACCTCGCTCATGCTCGTTCCTCGTTCCGCAGGATCTTCACGATGTCGGCGACCATCACCAGGCACTCGATGAGGCAACTGGCCCCCACGCCGAGGGTGACCGGATAGAAGGGGAGGCGGAGGGTGGGGGTGACTTCCCCCGCGCTGCGCAGATCCAGGGAGTACTTGAGCAGGTTCCAGCCGATCAGGAAAAAGAGGGCGAGCACCAGGAGCCGGGTCACGACGGCCAGGGCCGCGCGGGGCGCGCGCGGAAGCCGGGCCACGAAGGAGTCGACGTAGATGTGCCCGCGCACCCAGGAGGTGAGGGGAAGGGACAGGCCGATGGCGATGGACCCGCAGAGCGCGACCAGCTCGTACGTGCCCACGATGGGCCGCCCCAGGATCCTCAAGCCCACGTCGGCGATGGTCAGGAGCATGAGGAAGGCGAGCGCCACCCCCGCGATCGCCGCGAGGGCCGAACTGGTCCCCTTGACCGCGTCGAGGAATTTCTTCATCCCGCCTACTGGAGCTCTTTTATCCGGTCCCTGCAGTACTTCAGGGCATCGGCCGCCGGCAGCCCCTTCGCGGTTTTTTCCTTAACGTACTCGTCGAACAGGGGCTCCACGGCCGCCGCCCAGCGCGAGTTCTCCTCGGCGGACAGCGGGATGATCGTGTTGCCTAGACCCGCGGCAAAGGCGTTCCCGGCTTTGTCCATTTCGTCCCAGCCGTTGCCCGTCTTGTCGATCCACTCCGCGTTCACCTGCTCGATTGTCCTCTGCACCTCCGCGGGCAGGGAGCTCCACCTGGCCTTGTTCATCACCACGAAGAAGGTCACGCTGTAGGCGGCGCCGTAGTCCTGGGCGGTGTACTTGACCACCTCCCCGAGCTTCCAGCCCTGAAGGGATTCCGTGGGGCACACGATGCCCTGGGCGACTCCCCTGCTCAAGGCGTCGTAGCTGTCGCCCATCGGCATGGCCACCGGCGCGGCGCCGAGGGCCGAAACGATCCTGGCGGTGGTTCCCGTGGCGCGGATCTTCAGGCCCTTGAGGTCCTCCAGCGCGCGGACCGGGGTCTTGGTGTGCAGGAGGCCGGGGCCGTGACCGTGCAGGTACATGACCTTCACGTCGTCCAGCTCCTTGGGCTTGAAGCGGTTGTAGAAGTCGTTGGCGAGGCGTGTCGCGGCCAGGCCGCTCCTGGAGCCCAAGGGCAGATCCAGGACTTCGATCAGGGGAAACCTGCCCAGCGTGTAGGAAAAAACGGACATGCCCAGGTCGGAGATTCCCTTGACCACCCCGTCGTAGCACTTGTCCGCGGGCGTCAGGGTCCCGCCGTAGAACAGGGTGATCTGAACCTTGCCGTTGGTCCTCTTCTCCACTTCCTTGGCCCACTCCGCGGCCAGGATGCTGTTCCTGTGTGGGGCAGGAAAGAAGATGGAATAGTTCAGCTTGACTTGCCCGAAGGCCTGCACGGCGAGCAGGAAGAGACCCGCGGCGAGCAGGAAGCGCGCGGGTGCGCTCACTTGGCGGTGCTGCATGGCGACCCTCCTTGGCGGTTTGCCGCCGAGGGCAGTCAGGCGGCATTTCACAGCTCTCGATATACCCTATCGGCCGCTTTCCTGCAACCCCCGCGGCGGCAGGATCCGGAAACCCTGCTCGGCAAAGTGAGGGTCGAAACAGAACGCGTTGTCCAGCCCGAGAGAGCGCAGCGCTTCGAAGCTCGTGCAGTCGACAAGGCTCAGATTCCGGCGCCCGGAAACCAGCAGGGCGTGATGGGCCGAGCGGTGCAAGCCTTCGTCCACCCATAATATGGTCAAGATCGGAAGGATGTCCGCGGTGAAAGTGCGCAGGCTGTCCATGCCGAGGCGGCTCTGCAGCAACGCGGTGGTCTCGACGAGCACGTAGTTGGTCGTGTGCAGTGCTTCTTGGCCTTCCAGCAGGCGATCCCACTCACCGCGGGCGGCCGCATGCCGGTCGTCGTCCGCGTCCATCACCGCGTAAAAGGCCGAGGTGTCAATGAACACGCTCACTTCGGATATCCGTCGTTAAGATATTCATCGTGCCGTGCAGCCACATCATGCAGGCCGGAACGGTGTTTTCCGGCGGCTTGGGCGGCCCGGCGGTAGGCGTCCTCCGGCGAGCGCTCGCCGCTGCGGGCAAGAAATGCGTCAATGCTCTGACGGATGAGTTCAGCCATTGAAACGCCCCGGCGTGCCGCGGCCGCCTTCAGTCGTTCGGTTTGCTCTTCTTTTAGTTGAATCTGGGTTCTAATCATGATTACACTTTAACAATCATGATAACACAATAGGCTTTGGACGTCAAGAACAGACCATCGTCGAAAGGTAACCGGGGTCGGAATCAGGAGTTCTCGCTGCGCAGCCGCTCCTGCAGCTTCTTGCGGTAAGCCCGCACACGCTCCCGCACGCTGGGATCGTCCGGGTCCTTGTCGTAGGCGAAGGCCTGCATCCGGTGCTCGAAGCTCTCCACGCCGGAGGCCCCCAGGCGCAGGGTGAGCACACCGATCCGGTTGCCGTTCTCTCCCGGCGAGGCAACCAGCGCCCGGCCCGCCTTTTCCGGCGGCACGATCCAGCCGGCGTGGCCGAACAGGACCAGGTCCACCTCCGGGCTGGCCTCGGCCAGCCGGCGGGCGGCGGCGTCCTCACCGTGGAACAGCACGATCACCAGGCGCGCCCCCTGCTCCCGGCATTCCTTGGCCAGCCGGCCGACGGTCTGGCCCGGGTCCTGGACGCGGACCCTGCCCTCCTTCAGCTCCTTGTGCCCCTCCAGCACCTTCGGGTCTGTCACCCCGAGGATGCCGATCCTCACCCCGGCGCGGGATAGTAATAGCGGCTTGGGCGAGAGCGGGACCCAGCGCCCCGCCGACGGCTGGACCTGCAGGTTGTGCGCCAGGAAGGGGAAGCGCCGGGCATTGGCCGCGAGCGCCGACGCGCCCTCCGACAGCTCCGTCTCGCCCACGCCTACCGCCGCGTAGCCCAGCTCCCGGTACACCGCCAGGATCTCGCGGGTCAGGTCCGGGTCCCGGGTCGCGTCCAGGATGTCCCCGGCATCCAGCACCAGGGCGTCGCGGGGAACGGTGCGCTGGAAGGCGGCCCGCTTCACCAGGCCGGCGACGCGGTTGCGCTCGCAGCTGCAGCCGTCCAGGTTGCCCCGCAGCGAGGCGGTGTAATAGATCGTGAGGGTCTGGGCCGCCAGGCTGGCGGCGGGCAGCAAAGCGGCTGCGACGAAGAGCAGCGCACGTAGTGTACGGGTCCTCATGCGCCCCAGGTTACACCTGCCCCGCGCCTCCTGTATACTAGCCTGCGGAATCCCATGCCCGAGCTGCCGGACCTGGTGCATATCGAGAAGGTGCTGCGCGCCTCGCTCCTGGGCGACACGGTCGTCGCGGTGAGCGTGCGCGAGCCGATCGTGCTGCGCGTAGCCGCCCCGGAAGGTTTCGCCGCCGCTCTTGCGAGCAGGACCCTCAGGGAAGTCCGCCGCCGAGGCCCGTTCCTGGTCCTGGCCCTCCCCCCCGTCGAGCTGGTGGTCCACTTCATGCTGGCCGGTCGCTTCCGCCTGTCGGCTCCCGCGTCGGACCGCGGGCAGCGCGCAACCCGCGGAGGCCGGGACCTTTGCTTCACCCTGGGCTTCGCCTCCGGTCAGACCCTGGCGTACCTGGACGACAAGCGCATGGGCAAGGTCTACCTAGTGCCGGAAGGGCGCCACGAGCAGATCCCCGGATTCCTTACCCAGGGCCTGGATGTGCTCTCCGAGGGCTTTACCCTCGACGCCTTCCGCAAACTGATCGCCGGGCGACGGCAGCAGGTCCGCGTGTTCCTGATGGACCAGACCGCCTTGAGCGCCATCGGCAACGCTTACGCCGACGAGATCCTCTTCGCCGCCCGCCTGCACCCCAAGACCGGCTGCCACCAGTTGTCCGGGGAGGAGGTCCAGCGCCTGTACGGCTCGATCCGGGAAGTGCTGGCCTGGGGCAGCCGGCAGGTGGAGGCGGCGGGGGAGCCGCTGGAGGTCAAGGTGCGGGGGCACCTGAAAGTGCGCGGCCGGCGGGGCAAGCCCTGCCCGGTCTGCGGGACGCCGATCCGGCGGGTAGGGGTACTGGGGCACGATGCCTTCTTCTGTCCCCGCTGCCA
>CAZMWZ010000206.1:2456-5052 GCA_964570045.1 uncultured Spirochaetaceae bacterium | reverse complement strand
CTCCAGACCGGCGGGCGTGAATCCGGCCAGAGTGTCCTCGGGGAAGCTCGAGGCGCTGTTCACGAGGATGTCGATCGAGCCCGCGCGGGCCCGGGCTTCGTCCCACAAGGCCTCGGCCTGAGCGGGGTCGCCGAGGTCCGCTCCCAGCGTCCAGGAGCGCACGCCCAGCGCGCGCAGGCCGGCCGCGGTCTGCTCGGCCTCCGCCGCGCTGTGCCCGTAGTGTACGAGGATGTCCGCCCCCTCCCGCGCCAGCGCCTCGGCGATCGTCCTACCCAGGCGGCGAGCCGCCCCGGTCACCAGCGCCGTGCGGCCCCGCAACGAACCCATGGATGCATGCTAAAGAGGCCGGTGGGAAAAGTCAACGAGACCCGGTCGGTCGGAGCTGCCGGCCGACCGGGACGGCCGCTGGAGGGCAGGCATCCGCTCCAATTCCCGGCTTTTTGCAACCGGATTCACGATCGCCGGTCTTCATTGAATTATGAAAAGCCAAGACGCACCGTGGAGCTTTCTGGAAAAGTACCGGGGCCGTTTTTTTCAGGGAGAGTGGCCCACCGTCGCCGAGATGTTCGAGATCACCTGCGAGCGCTTCGGCGCAAGGCGCGCGTTCACGGCCTTCGAGCCGGCGCCGCTGTCGCTGAGCTGGAAAGAGGTGCACGGGGCGGTGCACAGGACGGCCGGCTACCTGCTGGCGCACGGGGTGCGCGCGGGCGACCGGGTGGCCCTGACCGGGAAGAACTCACCGGAGTGGGCCGTGGCCTACCTGGCCATCCTGGCCGCCGGCGCGGTCGTCGTGCCGCTGGACCACCAGCTCGGAGCCGAGGAGATGAGCACGCTGATCCGCTTCGTGGAGGCCCCGGCCCTTTTCGCCGACGAGGAAAAGCTCGACGCCCTGGGGTCAAGCGGGGCGCGCCTGCGGCTCTCCCTGGCGCCCGGCCGACCAAACTACATCCTCCAGCTCGCCGGATCAGTGCAGCCCGTCGCCCGGCCGGCCGTCGAGACGGACACGGCGGCCATCCTGTTCACCTCCGGGACCACCGGCACGCCCAAGGGGGTGACCCTGAGCCACCGCAACCTGGTGGCGGACTGCTACCTGTCCCAAGCCAACCTCAGCGTGCTGCCCACGGACGTGTTTTACGCCCTGCTGCCGATCCACCATTCCTACACCATGACCGCCGTTTTCCTGGAAGCCGTGTCCACCGGCGCCGAGGTGGTGTTCGGCCAGAAGATGGTGAGCAAGCACATCCTGGAAGACCTGAAGCGCGGCCGGGTGACCATGTTCCTCGGGGTGCCCATGCTGTTCAACCGCCTGCTCATCGGCATCCGCAAGGGCATCCGGGAGAAGGGGGCCGTGGCCTTCGCCCTGATCCGGACCCTCATGCTGGCCAGCGGCCTCGTCAAGAAGCTGTTCCACGTGAACCCGGGAAAAAAGATGTTCGGCTTCCTGCTGAAAAAGGTCTCCCTGGAGAACATCCGCATCTGCATCTCCGGCGGCGGCCCGCTGCCGGCCAGCACCTTCCGGCAGTTCAACCAGCTGGGCATCGACTTCGTGCAGGGCTACGGCCTGACCGAGACCTCGCCCATCGTCACCCTGAACCCGGTGGAGCACTACAAGGAGACCTCGGTCGGAAAGGTGATCCCGCGCGTGGAAATACGCATCCGGGAGCCGGACGCCGAAGGGCGCGGCGAAATCCTGATCCGGGGCCCGGTGGTCATGCAGGGCTACTACCGCAACGAGGCGGCCACCCGCGAGGTGCTGGCGGAGGACGGCTGGCTGCACAGCGGGGACGTCGGGTACCTGGACCACGAGAACTACCTGTTCCTGACCGGCCGGCAGAAGTCGATGATCGTCACCGAGGGGGGCAAGAACGTGTACCCGGAGGAGATCGAAGACCGCTTCCAGCTGTACGGCGAAATCGAGCAGATCCTGGTGCGCGGGTACCTGATCGACAGGAAAATGAAGACCGAGGGGATCGAGGCCGTGGTGCACCCCTCTTCCGAGCAGCTGCGGGAGACGGGCACGGACCCGCAGGACCGCGAGGCGGTGCGCCGCCGCCTGCAGGCGGTGATCGACGAGGTGAACGGCCGGCTCCTGCCCTACCAGAAGATCCAGCGCCTCGTGATCCTGGACCAGCCCATGGAGATGACCACGACCAAGAAGATCAAGCGCTTCAAGGTAGCCGCCGCGCAGTGACCCTCGTCGTCTGGCTCATGGCCAAGCCCCTGGCCGCGCTGCGTCTGGCGGAGCGCCACGAGCGGCGCCTGCGGGAGGCGCTGCCGGGGGTGCGTTTCCGCTTCTGCCGCAGCCGCGAGGAGTTCCTGGAGGTCCTGCCGGAGGCCGACGCCGTCGCGGCCTGGACCTTCCGGCAGGAATGGCTGAAGCTCGCGCCCCGCCTGGAGCGGATCATTTCCCCGACGGCCGGCGCCGAGTGGTTTCCCATTCAGCCCCCGCCCGGCCTGCGCCTGGAGTTCTCGCGTTTCCACGGGCGGATTATGGCCGAAACGGTCCTAGGCCTGATCCTCGGCCACGCACGGGGGTTGTTTGCCGCCGCTGTCCTTCAAGCCAGCCACCCCTGGCCGCGCCCGGAGCTGGAGCCCT
>CAZMWZ010000206.1:0-2356 GCA_964570045.1 uncultured Spirochaetaceae bacterium | reverse complement strand
CCTGGTTCGAGCCTGGCGACCGGCTGCTGCCGGCCTCCGAGCTGGACCGTGTGCTCCCGGAAACAGACCACCTGGTGCTCTGCCTTCCGGCCACGCCGGAAACCGACCGCATCCTGGACGCCCGCCGCCTCGAGCTCCTGCCCGCGCACGCCGGGGTCTACAACGTCGGGCGGGGAAACGCGGTGGACGAGGAGGCCCTGGCCGCCTGGCTGGCCTCCCGGCCGCTGGCGGCCGCCTGTCTGGACGTGTTCCGCGAGGAGCCGCTGGACTCCGGCTCGCCTCTGCGGGGCCTGGCCAACTGCCTTATTCTGCCCCACCTCTCGGCGATCGCGCCGGACTTCCTGGACCTGTTCGTGGAGGAGCTGATCGAGCGGCTCAGATAGCGATGGCCCAGCCCTCCACCATCCGGGCGGCCTCCATGACCGCCTCCGAAAGGGTCGGGTGGGCGTGGATCATGGTGGCTACGTCCTCGGGCAGCAGCTCCGCGCTCTTGGCCAGCAGCAGCTCGTGCACCAGCTCCGTGGCCTCCGCGCCTACCACGTGGGCGCCGAGGATCTCGCGGGTTTCCTTGTCTACCAGGATCTTGACCAGCCCCTCGGTCTTACCCACGGCCACCGATTTGCCGGCCGCGCGATAGGGCAGGCTGGCCTTATCGAAAGCCAGTCCCGCCTCCCGGGCCTTCTTCTCGGTGTAGCCGAAGCTGGCCAGCTGCGGCTCGCAGTACACGGCCCCCGGCACGGCGTTGAGGTCCAGTCGGGGGTGGGGTTTGCGGCCGGCCATGTGCTCCGCGGCGATCTCCCCCTCCTTGGAGGCCACGTGCGCCAGCATGGGGGTGGCGACCACGTCCCCGATGGCGTACACCCCGGCCACGGCGGTCTGGCCGTAGTCCCCGACGGGGATGAAGCCCCGCTCGGTCTTGAGGCCGATGGACTCCAGCCCGATTCCTTCGGTATTAGGAGCCCTCCCGACCACCACCAGGATCTGGTCGACCTCCAGCTCCTTGCCGCCCTCCTTGCCCTCCAGGGCCAGCTTCAGGGCGGAGCCGGAGCGGGTGTAGCCGGAGGCCTTGGTTCCCGTGTACAGGGCGATGCCGCGCTTCTTGAAGGAGCGGGCCAACACCTCCACCGCCTCCGCGTCCTCCAGGGGCAGCAGCTGCTCCAGCATCTCCACCAGGTGCACCTCCACCCCGAAGGCGTTCATCACGTGGGCGAACTCCACGCCGATGGCCCCGCCCCCCAGGATGCCGACCCGCCGGGGCAGCTTTTGCAGCAGCAGCGCGCCGTTGGAGGAAAGGATCGTCTTCTCGTCGAACTCGAACCCGGGGATCGCGCGCGGCCGCGAGCCCGTGGCAATAAGCAGGTTTTTCCCGGTGAGCGTGCGTCCGCCTTTGACGGCGATCTCGTGGGGGCCGCGGATCGTGCCCTCCCCGGCCACCAGCTCGATCTTGTTCTTCTTCAATAAATACACGACCCCTTTGGACAGGGTGTCAGCCGCCTTGCGGCTGCGGGCGTAGGCCTTGGCGTAGTCCAGGCTGCTCAAGTCCACCTTTACGCCCAGCTCGCCCAGCTCGGCCGCCGAGCGCACCAGCTCCGCGTCGTGGATCAGGGCCTTGGAGGGGATGCAGCCGATGTTCAGGCACACCCCGCCCGGCCGGTCCTTCTCCACCACCGCGGCTTTCAGCCCCAGCTGGGCCGCGCGGATCGCGGCCACGTAGCCGCCGGGGCCGGCGCCCAGGACCACCAGGTCGTAGTCAAAACTCGCCATGCTCGTCTCCTATCGTCAGAGGTTTAAAGTGTACAAAGCGTCGATCGGGTCCTCGATCAGCGCCTTCAAGTCCTTCAGGAAAGCGGCACCCACCGCCCCGTCCACTACCCGGTGGTCGCAGGAAAGGGTCAGGATCATCTGGGGACGCACCGCCAGGCGGTCCCCCTCCTCCGCCACGGGCACCCTGCGGATGCGCCCCACCGCCAGGATCGCGGAGCCGGGCGGGTTGATGATGGCGGTGAACTCCAGGATGCCGTAGGAGCCCAGGTTGGTGATGGTGAAGGTCGCGCCCGTGTACTCCTCCGGCTTGAGACGGTTCACCCTCGCCCGGGCGATCAGCTCGCCCAGCTCGCGCTCGATGGCGAGCACCCCCTTGGCACCGCAGTCCCGGACCACCGGGGTGATGAGGCCGTCCTCCTGGGCCACCGCCAGGCCGATGTCGGCGCGGGCGTAGGCTAGGATGTGGTCGCCCCGCCAGCCGGAGTTGACGATGGGGTGGCGCTTGAGCGCCTCGGCCGCGATCTTCAGCAGCAGGGCGTTCACCGCAATCCGGGCCTCCACGCCGAGACGGGCGTTCAACCGCTCCCGGGCT
>CAZMWZ010000205.1:0-5054 GCA_964570045.1 uncultured Spirochaetaceae bacterium | reverse complement strand
TCCTTGCGGGGAGCGCGGCCGCGCGGCGCCGTGGCCAGGTCCAGCAGCCCCTCTTCGTCCAACTCGATCTCCACGACTTCGGCGAAGCACTCGCGCCAGGAAACCTCGTTGGAGTGGTGCTCGTAGGGCCCCACGAATACCACCGGACGGTTGGCCAGCATGAAGGCCTCGAACTCCGCAAGCCCGCCCCCCCGAAACCAGCGCTCGCAGAGCTTGCGGTACATGTCCTTGCCAGCCGGGGGGATGTAGATGCCCAGGATCTGCTGCAGGCGATGCACCGCCCCCGTGGCCCCCGTGCCGTCCTCGATGATCTTGAAGCAGTCCCCGGCGCCCAGCAGGCGCTTGATGGTGCGCTCGGCCCGGCGCAGCCGGCGGCTGGTGAGGATGCCGGTGGCATCGTCCTCGGTGTGCGTGTTCCCGTACAGCTCCAGGACCTTCTCCAGATACCGCTCGATGAAGCGTACGCTGCGCCCCGTGGCGGTGTAGTCGGCGTAGGTGACCCGCCGTTCCCCGAAAGGGGTGCGGATCACTGCGTCGCGCCCGATGATTTCGCTGCGGACGAAGGACCAGAAGTCGTTTTCGCTTGGCATGTGTCCCTATCCTGACGCCGCGCTTTCCAGCAGCTCCGCCATCCGGTCGGGGTCCCGCGGCGGGCTGTTCCCGGCGATCAGCGCCTTGACCAGGTTCAGGCCGTCCTCACGGATCAGATGCCACAGCGGCTCGGCATCCGGCCCCTTGGGAACAGGCAGGATCGCCTCGCCGGAGGCCTCGATCACGCCCACCCCTTCGCTTTTCAAGCGGCGCAGGGATGCGGGCGTGCGGTAGTCCGGGTTGCGCAGCAGGACCGTGGCGAGGTAGCCGGGCCGCGGACCCGGCTCCCGGATCAGGTTCAGGTTCACGGTGTTGCGCCCGGGGTCCAGGCTCTGCCACCGCTCCAGCAAGACCGCGGCGGCCGCGGCCAGCGGCTGCTCCTCGGCCGAGCTGAAGCGGAACGCGGCCATGGGGTAGTCCAGGAACTCGACGCTCACCCCGGCGAGCCGGCGGGTGAGCCCCGGCACCGGCCGCGCATCCATGACCGGCAGGCGCACCCCGCGCAGCATCTGGAAGTGCAGGTGAGTCAGGATCGAGGCTCCCGCCCACTCCACGTCGCTGTTGGAAACCACCGTGTATCCTGGGGCCAGGCGCAACAGGTCCAGCATGTCGCTCAGCGACTGGGCGCTCAGGCGCTGCGGGGCGTGCTCCGCGAGCACGGGCACGAAGTGGTAGGGGTACAGGGGGAACGGCGTGAGCTGGAGGAAAAAGCGGCGCGAGCGGCCGTCCAGCGAAAACTCGTACACGCGCAGCGCCTCCTTGCCCGGGCGGCCTATGTTTTCCCTGCACAGCAGGCACGCTCTGCGCGCCGGGGGCTCGGAGGCCGCGCGTTCCCGCTCCTGGGCGTCGGTGTAGCGGGTGCGGGCGAAGTTCACCTGGAGGCGGAAGGTGACCCCGGTCTGCGGATCCGGGAACTCCCGGCGCTCCACCTCCTCCAGCTTCTCCCGGGTGATGTAGCCGGCGGAAAGCTCCCAGCGGTGCAGGCAGTCCATGACCTCGCTCAGGTTGCTCAGGGCGTGGATCTGCTCCAGGTGATCCTGGATCCGCTCCTGGGGGGTGTCCGGCGGCAGGGCCAGGAATCCCTCGCGCAGCGCCTCCAGGACGCCCAGGCAGCGGTTCACCGGTTCTCCGTGGCCCGCCGCAGCACGCGGGAGTGGTTGTACAGCTCCTCCAGGCTCAGGCGCTTCAGGAAGACGAAGCCGCGGGTGGCGCGGATCAAAGCGCTGGAGTGCTCGTAAAAGTACTCCCGGCCCAGGCAGGTTTTCAGCATTTGGTACTGCTCCACCTGGATCTTCTGAGCCAGCTCGCAGAACGGCCCGTCGTGTTCGTAGCTGGGGAAGGAGGCCTCCCTCTGGGAGACGAAGGTGTTGAGGAACGCGCTTTCCTGCAGGGCGAACATGTTCAGCGACACCGGCACGAACAGGTCCGCCTCGCTGGGGTGGAAGCGGAACCAGACGTTGCGGTAGCCCAGCACCTGGATGTCGCGCCGGCTGGACTCCTCGGACCAGCGGCGCAGAGCCTCGGTTAAGGCCTGAAGCACCTTGTAGTGGGTGTCCGGTCCGCTGGCCTCCGGGTCCAGGGCCACGGTAACCACGTCGGGGTTGACTTCGCGCAGCAGGCGCAGGATCGGCGGGATGTCCCGCTCCACGGTGGGCTCCTCGGTGAAGATGTCGCCGGTGTAGAAGCCCAGGCGCAGGTGGCGCACCGATTCGCCGCTCCAGCCGAAGTAGCCCCACAGGCAGTCGGCTTCCCATTCGCGGCACATGCCCTTCAGGCGCTGGATGTGGTCCAGGTCCTTCTTGCCGGGGTACTGGGTCTCGAAGTAGTTGATCAATTCGTCGATGCGGTGCGACAGCACCGCGCGGTCCTTCTCGTCGTAGATCTCCGCCAGGTTGCGGTACAGCCGGCGCATCTCCCCATCGTCGCGCACGGCGGCGGAGTCCGCCGCCACCCCGTCCAGGTAGCGCCACACGTCGCGGTTGCGCAGGGTGAGGTTGGTCGGGTCGAAGTACTTCTCAGCGGCCAGTTCCTGGAAGGTCGGGGAGGCCAGGTAGCCCTTCAGCTTCCGGCACTGCCGCAGCATGAAGGCGTTGGTCACGGCGGTGAAGCCGCTGGTGAGGGTGGCGAAGAAGTGCCGGGTGGAGTGCTCGCGGATATGGCGCACGATGAAGGGCAGGTAGCCGAGCATCAGGTCGTCGTGGTGCGGCTCGGTGTGCAGGAACACGGCGTCCCGGACCACCCGCGCCCCCTCCTCGATCCTGGCCAGGAGGCGCTCGGTCGTCCGCCCGGCGAGCTCGCCGGCGCTTTTGCCGGTTTTACGCAGCAGCGCGGCGCCGAAGGGATTGCCGCGAAGGTCGACCTCCGTGAGGGATTTCAGCGGCCGGCCCAGCTCCAGGGCCAGCTGGATGAGGATGCGTTCGGCCTCGGCCTCGCTCACCGCCTCCTGCCGCGCCAAGTGCGCCAGACGGCGGCCCTCCAAGGCCCTGGCCGCCCCCTGGGTCAGGTAGAAGCGGGCGCCCGGCAGGCGCTGCAGCGCCGAGGCGGGGTAGTGCACGTGCGGCGGGCTGGCCAGCGACGCGGCCACGATGTCGGCCTTGGCCTCGCCGGCGGCGATGATCAGGGCGGTGCATTCCGGGTTGTGCGTGATCGTGGCCAGCCCGATGGTGATGACCAGGCTGCGACGAGCCACCTCTATTCCGCCCAGGTCCGAGGCCGCGGCGGCCTGGGTCTCGTAGTTCACGGGGGCCAGCCGCGCGGTGGAGAACAGGTCCGACCCGCGCACGTTGAAGCCAATGTGCCCGTCCGGGCCGATGCCGCCCAGGAAGAAGCCGATCCCGCCCAGGTCGCGGATGCGCGCCTCGTACTCCGAGCACCACTGGTCCACGCGCTCGATCGTCTCCTTCTGCAGCCGCTCCTCGCCGGTGGCGGCCAGTCGGTAGCGCAGCGACAGGTCCACCTCGCCGCTGGGCCAGACCTCCTCCAGGCGCCGGCCCGCGGGCAGCCCGATGCGATTGCAGTCGATCAGCAGGGCGCGCTGCGGGTCCAACCCGAAGCCTTCGATGTAGAAACGGCTGACGTAGTAATGGAAGCTGTTGTAGTGCAGCGGGTTGATAGGGTAGAACTCGTCGATCTGCACGAAGCGCAGGCCCCCCACGGAGCACTTGCGGGCGGGGTCCAGCCCCCACTCCTCCAGCTCGCGCTGCACTGCCTTGAGCTTCCACCCGGAGGCCAGGCGCCCCACCTCCTTGATGAAGTGTTCAGGCGTCCTGCCCGTCGGCAGGCTGACGACCCCTTCCGGGTTCTCCTGCACCCACTCCAGGAAGCGCATGGCCGCCAGCTTTCCCAGGGTCGGGAAGTTGGGGACCACGATCACGCCGGTCCGTTCGGAGGGGGGGTACTGCAGCTCGAGCCCCGACTCCCGCAGCGCCTTCTGTTCTACGATGGATGCCATGTTCTCCGCATTGTAGTGATCGCCGCGGGCCTGGGCAAGCGCTCTGTAGGAATCAAAGAATAACAGGATTCAGCGAGGGTTTGCTTCACAATGACTGTGCCGGTTTCGCGATCGCTGGGGGGGGCCGGGCGGCCCTACTCGCGGAAGACTAAGCGTCTGGCGAAGTAGTCGGCGAGGGTGAAGCAGGCGCCGCCTACGATCCCGCGCTCCTCCCCGAGCAACGAGTATTCGATGCGCACGCGCTTCTCGACGTCCGGGAGGCCGATGTGGCTTATCCCCTCGTGGAGCCTGGACAGGAACATCGCCCCGGCCTTCACATACTGCCCCGTCGTCGATCAGGGAGACGCACAGCGGGTCCCCCGCCGCCGCACCCTCGCATAGCGCGTCGCGGTGGAGGGCGCCCGCCCGACGGTCGGCGGACAGGCACGATTCCACCCCCCCCGGGTCAATGCCGCCGCGGCCATGCCCAGGACACGCTTCGCGGAGACCATAGCCTCGAGGCACCCGCGGGCGCCGCAGATGCACTCGGGGCCGTCGATCGGGTTGACCGTCAGGTGGCCGATCTCCCTGGAGATGCTTTGGCTGCCGCGCAGCAACTCACCGTGGAGCACGATACCGGAGCCGATCCCCTCGTCCAACGCGTCGATGATGATGAAGTTACGCGCCCCGTCCGCGATCCCCTTCTCCCGCTCCGCGATGGCCTGGTAGCGGTTGACGCAGTCGATCAGGATGGGCACCTGGCAGTCCGCGCCCAGCTCGGCGCAGAGCAGGCGGCCGAATGGCACGTTTCGGCCCCACGAAGGGTAGTGTGGGGAGTAGATCGAGACGCCGCAGGATGAAGGGCAGGTCCCGCTCGCCGCCTACAGGGATCTTGCGGGAGCAAGTGATGTCGGCGAACATGTCGGTCGACTCCCCCTTGCCGGCGGATAATACGAGGCCCATGCCGGCCAGGACGTCGATGATCTTCTTGAGCGTCGTCTTGCTCAACCGGATGGACTCCGCCAGCCCGGCC
>CAZMWZ010000204.1:3583-5059 GCA_964570045.1 uncultured Spirochaetaceae bacterium | reverse complement strand
CAGCTCCACGCTCGTTCCCCGCGCCGATTGTAGCAGAGCCCATCGATCTTGACACTCCTCGCGCGCGGGGCCTATGGTGCAGGCTGTGACGACGCTGGCGCGCTCCTGCGGGCTGCTCCTGCACCCCACCTCGCTTCCCGGCCGCTTCGGGATCGGCGGCCTGGGCGCGGAAGCCCGCCGCTTCGTCGAGTTCCTGGCCGCTGGCCGGCAATCGCTGTGGCAGGTGCTCCCGCTAGGCCCCACCGGCTACGGCGACTCCCCTTACCAGAGCTTCTCCGCGTTTGCCGGCAACCCCCTGCTCATCGACCCGGAGCTGCTGGTCGAGGACGGCCTGCTGGCCGCCTCCGAGTTGAGCGACCCGCCCGCTTTCCCGCAGGACCGGGTCGACTACGGCGCGGTCATCCCCTACCGGGCCGCGCTGCTAGACTCCGCCTGGCGGCGCTGGAGCGCCGGCGCGGGGGACCGGGCGGGCTTTGAAGCCTTCCGCGAGGCCGCCGGCTCCTGGCTCCCGGACTTCGCCCTGTTCATGGCCCTGAAGCGCCGCTTCGGGGAGCGCGGGTTGCACGTGTGGAACCGCTGGCCCGCCGAGCTGGCCTGGCGCGAACCGTCGGCCCTCCAGCGGGCGCGCCGGGAGCTGGTGCAGGAGATCGGCGCCGAGGAGCTCCAGCAGTTCCTCTTCTTCCGCCAGTGGGGCGCGCTCAAGGGCCTGGCCGCGGAGAAGGGAATCCGCCTGATCGGCGACATCCCGATCTTCGTGGCCCACGACAGCGCGGACGTGTGGGCCCACCAGGAGCTGTTCCGCCTCACCCCCGCAGGGGAGCCGGAGGTGGTGGCCGGCGTGCCCCCGGACTACTTCAGCGCCACCGGGCAGCTGTGGGGCAACCCCCTCTACGACTGGCAGCGCCTGGCGGCCACCGGTTACCGCTGGTGGTTGCAGCGCGCGCACGCGACCCTCGCCCTGGTGGACCTGGTGCGCCTCGACCACTTCCGCGGCTTCCAGGCCTGCTGGGCGGTGCCGGCGGGGGAACCCACTGCAGAGCGCGGGCGCTGGGTCAAGGGCCCTAGGGCCGACTTCCTGCGAGCGCTGCGCGGGGAACTGGGCGGCCTGCCTTTCATCGCCGAGGACCTGGGGGTGATCACCCCCGCCGTGGAGAGGCTGCGGGACCGCTTCGGCCTGCCCGGTATGAAGGTGCTGCAGTTCGCCTTCGACGGCATGAGCGCCAATCCCTTCCTGCCGCACAACTACGGGGAGCGTTGCGTGGTCTACACGGGGACGCACGACAACGACACGAGCCTGGGGTGGTATTGCGGGGAGAGCGAGAAGACACGCGACGAGGTGCGCCGTTACCTGGCCCGCGACGGGCAGGACGTCGGCTGGGACCTGGTGCGCCTGGCCTACGCCTCCGTGGCGGCCATGGCCGTGGTGCCCCTGCAGGACGTGATGAAGCTGGGAAGCCAGGCGCGCATGAACTACCC
>CAZMWZ010000204.1:2173-3483 GCA_964570045.1 uncultured Spirochaetaceae bacterium | reverse complement strand
TGAAATCAATCCGGCCGGGCCTGCAGGCCGATGGCGGGGACGTGGAGCTCGTGGAGGTGACCGAGGAGGGCGTGGTCAAGGTGCGCCTGAAGGGCGCCTGCGGCAGCTGCCCCATGTCGCAGCTCACCCTCAAGCAGGGGATCGAGCGCCGCCTGAAAGCCTCCATCCCGGAGGTTACGAGCGTGGAGTCGGTGCCTCAGCAGCGCTGAGCCCGCGGCTGCTACGCCCTACGGCCCGGACCATGTCCGGGCTTTTTTTTCCGGCGCCGCGGTCGACCTTCCATAGGACATGCCGGCCTGAGCCCGGCCTGGTCCGCTATCCCCGGCCCGGCACGACCGCGATGCGTTCCCGTCGGCCGGCGCGCAGCAACCGCACCTCCACCGCCGTGCCCGCCGGCCACTTGGTGAGCAGGCGGTGCAGGTCGTCCACGGTCGCCACCAGGGAGTCGCCCAGCGCGTAGATCAGGTCCCCGCGCAGTAGGCCGGCGCCGGCCGCCGGGCCTCCCGCCTCCACGGCCGCCACCTCCACCACCGAGGGGGAGCGCAGGCCCAGGCGGTGCTGCAGGCGCCGGTTCACCGGCCGGGACTGGGCGCCGATACCCAGATAGGCCCTGCGCACCTTGCCGTGCATGACCAGCTCGCTCACCACCCAGCGGCCCGTGTTGATGGGCACGGCGAAGCTGATCCCCTGGGCCATGTGGATCATGGCCGTGTTGATGCCGATCACCCGACCCCGGCTGTCCACCAGCGGACCTCCCGAGTTTCCGGGGTTCAGGGCCACGTCCGTCTGGATGACGTTGTCGATGAGCCGCCCCGACTGGCTGCGCAGCGAGCGCCCCAGGGCGGAGATCACCCCGGCGGACACCGTGCTCTGGAAACCCAGGGGGTTGCCGATGGCGATCACCAGCTGGCCCACGCGCAGAGCCTCGGAGTCGCCCAGCTCCACCGCCGGTAGGCCGCCGTCGGCGATGCGGATCACCGCCAGGTCCGTGGCCGGGTCCGTGCCGATGACCTGGGCGGCGAAGGCTCTCCCGTCGGTCAGCACGACCTCCAGCTCGGCGCTGTCCTCCACTACGTGGTTGTTGGTCAGCACGAAGCCGTCCGGCGTCAGCATGACCCCCGAGCCGGCCCCCTCGGCCCCATTGCGGCCGGCCTGCTTGCGCACGCCGATGGCCACCACCGAAGGCCCCACCTTCTCGGCCACCCCCATCACCGCCCGCGAGTAGGCGTCCAGCAGCTCGGTGTCGGCGGCCGTCGGCCCCCCGGCTGCCGGCGCCGGCTCGGAGCGCCCCGAACTCTCGCCTCCGTTCC
>CAZMWZ010000204.1:0-2073 GCA_964570045.1 uncultured Spirochaetaceae bacterium | reverse complement strand
GCCGCCGGCGGCACGCCTTGCGCCGGCGATCGCACGCGAGTACAGTGGACGCCATGGAAGCGCTCAGGAAGTGCCTCGAGTCCCTGGAGGCGGGCCGTGACGTGGTGCTGGTGACGGTGCTGGCGGCTGGGGCCGGGACCCCGGGCAAGGAGGGGTTCAAGCTGGTAGTGGCCGACGACGGCTTCACCTTCGGCACCGTGGGGGGTGGGGCCCTGGAGCACCAGGCGCTGGCCGACGCCCGCGAAGCCCTGGCCGCCCGCCGTGGCGCGCTCACCACCTACGACTTGAGCACCCTGGGCATGGCCTGCGGCGGGCAAGCCACCCTGGCCTTCGAATTTCTGCCGGGCGCGCGTTCCTTCATCCTGTTCGGGGGCGGCCACCTGGGCCGCGCCCTGGCGCCGATCCTGGAGTCCCTGGGCTTCCGAGTTACGGTGTACGACTGCCGGCCCGAGGTGCGCGCGGCGCTGGAGACCGGCCCGGGGCGCCGCGTGCTCATCGGCGAGTACACGGACCTCTCGGGGCTCCGAGGGGACCTAGAGCGCGCCGAGTTCTGCTTCATCGCCACGCACGGGCACCTCCACGACTACGCCGTGCTGCGGCAGCTACTGGCCGCAGCCGGCCGCCGGCGCTACATCGGGCTGATCGGCTCGCGGGCCAAGGTGCGCACGACCCGCGAGCGCCTGGCCCGGGACGGGCTCGCCGCGCCGGATTGCCTGTACGCTCCGGTGGGCCTGGCCATCGGCGCCCAGAGCCCGGCGGAGATCGCCGTGGCCGTGGCCGCCGAGGTCGTGGCGGTGCTCCGCGGCGTCCAGGCCCCGAGCCTGCGCGAGCGGTGACGCTGTTCGAGCCGCCCGTCGCGGGGGCGCGCCTTCAGCTCGCGGCGCTCACCACCTTCGGGCTGGAGGCCCTGGCTGCCGGCGAGCTCCGGGGCCTGGGTTTCCCCGACCCCGTGGTCGAAAACGGCCGGGTGCGCTTCGGCGGAGGCCTGGCCGAGCTGGCGCGGGCCAACCTCTGGCTGCGCACGGCCGACCGCGTCGTGCTGCGCCTGGCGGAATTCCAGGCTGCGGACTTCGACGCGCTGTACCAGGGGGTGCAGGCCGTGGCCTGGGAGGACTTCCTCCCGGAGAACGCCCGCCTCGCGGTTGCCGCCCGCAGCCTCCACTCCCGGCTCTCGGCCGTGCCTGCCTGCCAGGCCACGGTGAAGAAGGGCATCGTGCAGGCCCTGCGCCGCCGCTACCGCCGGGAGCGCTTCCCGGAAGACGGGCCGGAGTATTCGGTGGAGCTGGCCCTGAACCGGGACCTGGCCGTGCTCAGCCTGGACACCACGGGCGAGGGGCTTCACCGCCGTGGCTACCGCCGGCGGGCGGGCCAGGCGCCGCTGCGCGAGACCCTGGCAGCGGCGCTGGTGCTGCTCTCCCGCTGGGAGCCCTCCCGCCCGCTGGCCGACCCGTTCTGCGGCTCGGGCACCATCGCCATCGAGGCCGCCCAGCTCGGCCTGGGTCTGGCGCCGGGGCGCGCCCGCCGCTTCGCCGCGGAGTCCTGGCCCCACGTGCCGGAGAACGTCTGGCGCGAGGCCCGGGTCCAGGTCCGCGAGCGGGAAGCCGGAGCGCGCTCCACAGCTGTGAACATCCGGGCAGCGGACAGGGACGACGGAATCGTACGGGTCGCGCGCGAAAACGCCCGCACCGCCGGGGTGCTGGAGGCCGTGCGCTTCGATGTCCGGGCCGCCGAGGAGTTCCGCTGCGGGGAGCGCTTCGGCTGCCTGATCTGCAACCCCCCCTACGGGGAGCGCTCCGGGGAGGCAAGCCAGGTGGAGGAGCTGTACCGCAGGCTGGGCAGGACCTTCGCCCGGCTTCCGGACTGGTCGGTGTTCGTGCTCACCGGCCACCCCGGCTTCGAGCGGCTGTACGGGCGCAGAGCCGACCGCAACCGCAAGCTGTATAACGGCAACCTCAAGACCTACCTGTACCAGTACTTCGGCCCCCTGCCGCCGGGGGCTTTGCCCCCGGGGCTTCCGCCCCCGAGCCCCCCAAGATAGCCCCGGTCGATTCCGCTTTCCTTCCCACCGCGCGC
>CAZMWZ010000203.1:0-5070 GCA_964570045.1 uncultured Spirochaetaceae bacterium | reverse complement strand
CCAATTCCTGTCCGTGCAAGGGATGATGGCGTCGGGTCACTCGTACATGTGTCGGAGAATACTTGCGGATATACTCAGTCTGTGACAGCACACCCCTTCTTGTAGTCCCCGCAGTCCAGGAACCGCTCCACCGCTTTGGTGATGCGCTCAAGGCGGAACGTTCCCAGGCGCTTGGCGAACTCGGCCTCATGGCGGGCGACGAGCTCCGGTAAGTGAGCGCGGAACAGCCTCTGCAGCGAGTTGACACCCCACTGCCGGTAGGTGCCGGGGGGTGCGGGCTGAGGCTCGAGAGCCAACGCGTCGGCCACAAGGGAAAAGGCGACCCCGAAGAGCATGATGCATTCGCCCGGCGGCTGTCAGCATCACCAATGGGTGCACCTCCTCTGAGAGGCAGAGCAGAAGGGGAGAATCCTCAGGGAACCTTGACATTACATCGCCCCTCCCTTCACTTTTATCCCTATATGGATATTGAGGGACCTACTGAAGACATTGAATCCCGAATCACAGAAGCCGCCTCCCTCATCCGCGGCGCCCGTTACCTCACCGCCTTCACCGGCGCGGGGATCAGCGTCGAAAGCGGAATCCCACCCTTCCGCGGGCCGGGCGGTCTCTGGAGCAAGTGCGACCCACGGATGCTCGAGCGGGCTACTTCCTCGCCCACCCCGAGCAGGCCTGGCCGGTGATCCGGGAGATCTTCTACGACCACTTCGGCCGCCCGCAGGTCCTCATCACCCAGAACATCGACAACCGTCATTGTGGAGCGGGAATCCAGTAGAGCCGCTTCAGACTCCGATTCCACGGGTGACAGAATTTGCTTCAATCGGTGTTGAATAACCAAGGCAAGACCGAATAGTGTTCGCACAGGACGCCCGCGCGCGGCATGCCGTGGGGCTTTCCGTCTTGCATTACAGAGCGAGCAACCATTGAAGGGAGACGACTGAACGCATGGCAACGCGAATGTCCACAACGACCCAACTCAACCTAGGCCTACGCCTCTTCTTCTCCGAGTTCGTCCGAGTGAGCCTGCGGCGGCCCGGCCAGGCTCTCTTTTTCTTGAAGGTGGTCAACTGGCAGAGGAAAGCGGCGCGTGTAAGGGCGGGGTGGTTGAGGGAGGGGGTCTCCGTTCCGCCCATCGTCATATTCAGCATCACCAATGGCTGCAACCTGCGCTGCAAGGGCTGCTACGCCCAGGCGATCCGCCGGGACGGGCCGGAGGAGCTGAGCGAGGACAGAATGCGCGGCATCGTGGCCGAGGCGGACTGCCTCGGCGTGTCCTTCTTCGTGATCGCCGGCGGCGAGCCGCTGACCCGGCCCGGGATCCTGGACATCACCCGGGAGTTCCCGCAGATCATTTTCCTGCTCATCACCAACGGGCTGCTGCTGGACGCCGGCCTCATCGCCCGCCTGGCCGAGCAGCGCAACACGGTGCCCGTGCTCAGCCTGGAGGGCACCCGAGCGGAAACCGACGAGCGGCGGGGCCTGGGCGTGCACGAACGCCTCGAGGAGAAGATGCGGGAGCTCAAGGCCGCGGGGATCTTCTTCAGCATTTCGCTCACCGTGACCCGGGCGAATTTCGACATCGTGACGGACACCCGCTTCCTGCGTGGCGCGGTCGCGGCGGGCTGCAGGCTGTTCTTTTTCCTGGAGTACACTCCGATCCGGGAAGGCACGGAGGAATGGGTCATCACCGAGGGACAGAGGCAGGGCATGCGGGAGCTGGTGGCCGGCTTCCGGCGGCAGTTCCCCGCGGTGTTCGTGGCCGTTCCCTGGGATGAGGAGGACACCGGCGGGTGCCTGGCCTCCGGGCGCGGGTTCGTGCACATCAGCGCCAGCGGTGACCTGGAGCCCTGCCCGTTCGCCCCGTACTCCGACACCAGTCTCAAGAAGGTCAGCCTGAGACAGGGCCTGCAGTCGCCTTTCCTGGCGGCGATGCGGGCCAGCCACGACCGCTTCGCCGAGACCGAGGGCGGCTGCGCGCTGTGGAAGCAGCGCGAACAGGTTCGGGAGCTGCTGGGAGCCTGCGGCGCGGGAAGTCGCTCGGCCTGAGCGCCGCCGCGGGCGCAAGAAAAAGGCTCCCTCGCGGGAGCCGATTCTTTCTCGTGCAGTCCTGGTTTTCTTACAGACTTAGTTGAACTTTACGTCGATCTTCCGGGGCTGCGCCTCGGGTTTCTTGGGCACGTTCACCACGAGCAGCCCGTTCTTGAACTCGGCCTTGATCTCGGCGCGGTCCGAGTCCCTGGGCAGCACGAAGGTCCTGCAGAACTCGGCGCTCCGCCGCTCGCGCAGCAGGTAGCCGTTCTTTGTCTCCTCCTTGGACTCTTCCTTTTTGGAGGAGAGGGTCAGGATGTTGTCCTCGACCTTCAGCTCGACGTCCTTGTCCGTGAGGCCGGGCAACTCCACCTCCATCAGGTAACGGGTATCCTCTTCCTTCACGTCCACCGCCGGGGTCCGGGTGTTCCAGACCGGCACGTTGTCATAGAAGCTGTCGAGCATGCGGTTCCAGTCGAACAGCTCGGCCGGGCGGGTGTAGCGAATCAGTCCGTTCATAATATACCTCCTCATCCTTGCACTTTTTGTTTCAGACACTTATATATATGCAGGATGCGTGCCAAACTTAAGATTTTTCGTAATTCTATATAATATAAAGAATTAGAGGTAATTGCAGGCGGCGGCGGCGAGGGCTCATAAATAGGGTTGGGTCAATATTACACAGTGTGTTATTATTGGCTTTTATATGCGTCATTATTACACATTTGAGCATGCCACGGGAGACCGGGACCAGGACGACCAGGAGCGCCAAGTCCCAGGGGGAGAGCTCGAAGGGCATGGCCGGCGTCAGGCCGTAGTGCGCGAAAGCAGCTCACGGACCAGGCGCACCGCCTGCTGCGGGGTGTCCGCCTCGGCGGAGTAGACGGACTGCCCCCGGTTCTGCGCCGGGTCGACGCGCCAGCTGTGCAGGCCGATTACGGGGATGCCGGCGTTGTTGGCCAATGCGATCTCCGACAGGGTGCCGAAGGCGCCGGCTACGGCCACCAAGGCGTGGCAGGACTTCACGACCAGCACGTTGCGCGCCTCGCCCATGCCGGTGACGATCGAGTAGCTCAAGTAGGGGTTGCCCTCCGCGCGCGAGTCCCCGAACAGGATGCCCAGCGTGACCCCGCCCGCCTGGCGCGCACCCCGGCAGGCCTCGGCCATGACCCCGCCCATGCCGCCGCAGACCAGCACCCAGCCCTCGCGGGCGATGCCTTGTCCCAGCTCGTAGGCCAGGCGGGCTTCCTCGGGCGTGCAGTCCCGGCCGCCGACGACCCCCACGTAGCGCGGCGCGGGCGGACGGCCCACGTCCACGGTCATCTTACAGTCCCCCGGCCACCAGGTCGCCCACCTCGGCGGTGGAATAGCCCATCTGGCCGGCGTTCATGCTCTTCATTTTCCCGATGGCGCGCATCGCTGAGCTCTCCACGGCCGCGGCGGCTTGGGCTTCGCCGAGCGTTTCCAGCATCATCTGGGCGGCCAGGATGGCGGCGATCGGGTTGATGACCCCCTGCCCGGTGTACTTGGGCGCCGAGCCGCCGATGGGCTCGAACATGGACACGCCCTGGGGGTTGATGTTGCCGCCGGCGGCCACGCCCATGCCGCCCTGGATCATGGCGCCCAGGTCGGTGATGATGTCGCCGAACATGTTGGGGGTGACGATCACGTCGAACCACTCGGGGTTCTTCACCATCCACATGGTAGTGGCGTCCACGTGGGCGTAGTCCGGCTTGATGTCCGGGTACTCCTTGGCCACCTCGTTGAACGCCCGCCACCACAAGTCGTGGGCGTAGGTGAGCACGTTGGTTTTGGCGCAGAGGGTGAGCTTTTTCATCTTGTTGCGCTTGCGGGTGAGCTCGAAGGCGTAACGCAGGCAGCGCTCCACCCCCTTGCGGGTGGCCACCATTTCCTGCAGGGCCACCTCGTCGGGGGTGCCCTTCTTGAAGAAACCGCCCACCCCGACGTAGAGGTCCTCGGTGTTCTCGCGCACCACCACGAAGTCGATGTCCGCGGGACCCTTGCCAGCCAGGGGGGTCTCCACATTGGGGTACAGCTTCACCGGGCGCAGGTTGATGTACTGGTCCAGCTCGAAACGCAGTTTCAACAGTATCCCGGTCTCCAGGATGCCCGGCTTCACCTCCGGGTGGCCGATGGCGCCCAGGTAAATGGCGTGGAAGCCCCGCAGCTCGCCCACCGCGCCCTCCGGCAGGGTCTCGCCGGTGCGCAAGTACCGGGTGCCGCCGTAGTCGAACTCGCTGAACTCGAAGCGGATCTTGAACCTCTCCGCCGCCTTCTTCAGCACCTTGAGGCCTTCCCGCACCACCTCGGGCCCGGTGCCGTCGCCCGGGATGACCGCGATCTTGTACATGGACGCCAGAGTAGCGGCTTCGCCGCGGCGAGGTCAAGGACCATTGCGTCCCGCAGGCCGCGGGGCTATACTGCGCTCGGGGGAGGGGAGCACGATCCGCGCGTTCGCGCTGCACAACCGCAAGTACCTGGGCGCCAAGCACCGCCTGCTGGATTTCATCGATGAAACCGTGCTGGCCCGCGTCCCCTCGCCGCGCGTGTTCATCGACGGCTTCGCCGGGACGGGGGTGGTGGGGCTCCACTTTCGCCGCTATGCCCGCCGCATCGTCTCCAACGACCTGCTGTACTCCAACTTCGTGGTGAACCAGGCCTTCCTCAACTCCACCCCCCGCAACGTTGACCTGGGCCGGGTCGAGGAGCTGCTCGCCGTGTTGAATCGCCGCCCGCCCCACCAAGGCTACGTGCACGAGCAGTTCGGCGGGCGCTACTTCACCGCGTGCAACGCGGCGCGCATCGACGCGGTGCGGGAGGGCATCGAGGAGCTGCACAGCCAGGGACGCTGCAGCTTTCAGGAGCGCTACTTGCTGCTGGCCAGCTTGCTGTACGCGGCGGACAAGGCGGCCAACACGGTGGGCCAGTACGACGCGTTCCTGAAACACCTGCGCGTCGGGGGGCGGGCGGAAGCCCGGCAGGACGCCGGCGCGGAAGCCCGGCAGGACGCCGGCGCGGAAG
>CAZMWZ010000202.1:0-5175 GCA_964570045.1 uncultured Spirochaetaceae bacterium | reverse complement strand
GTGCGTTTCCGCGCCGACCGTCGAGAGACAGCCCGCCGCCCCCCAGGTCCCCGAGCCGGAGTCTATCCCCCAGGAGCTGCCCGAAACCAACCTGCCGCCCCCCGAGGGGCAAGCCCCGGTGGCCTTGCGGCCGGCCTCCGAACCCGTGCCCCCCGAGATCAGCGCCTATGAGGCTCTGCGCCAGGCGGCGCGCCTGGCCCCTCCCGAAGTGCGCCTCCTGACCGTGGGGGGGCGGGTGCCCCTGCTGCTGCACGACCTGAACCGCGACGGCCACCCCGAGTGCTTCGCCGTGGCGGTGCGGGACCGCACGCTGAGGCCCGCGGAAATCGAGTCGCTTTCCCAGTCCTCGCGCCTGTTCGACCCCGAAGCCCCGACGGTGGGCTTCGCGCTGCTGGTCTACGGCAACTCCCAGGGCAGCCTGCGCCGGCCCGCGCTCATCGACCTGGGCCAGCGGCGAGTCTTCGAGGCCCTGACGCGCACCCCGCTCACCGCCAATCGCGCGGTCCCGCTCGCCGTCACGGTGTCCTTCCTGAACCCGGACGGGCGCGACCAGGAGCTGCTGGTATTCGACAACGCGGGGGGCAGTCCCCGCTACCGCCGCAGCCTGGTAGAGAGCCTGGGCGTACGCTCCTGGCTGGAGGACATCGACGCGGACGGCACCCTGGACATCCTAACCCGGGAGAGGGTGCTGGAAGAGGGCGTAGGCTACGAGACCTTCCTCACCTGGTCGCGCTGGAACGGCCGCGCCTTCACGGAAGTGCAGACGCGCAACGTCCTGCGCAACCTCGCTGTCTTCCTCGCCTCCGTGCGGGAGCAGCTGCTCTGCGGGGACCTGCGCCGGCTGGCCGAGTTGGCCGTCGAGGGGCGCGACTTGAGCCGCCTCCGCGCCCGGGGCCTGGCCGAAGCCGAGGTGCTCGCGGCCCTGTTGGGCCTGAAGGCCGCCGGCTTGAAGGAGCTGCCCCGGGTCACCGAGGTGCTATTCCCCGAGATCCTGGAAGACCCCTTCATCGCCCGCGACGCGGCTGGCATGTACTTCCAGCTCACCTACCGGATGGTGGACGAGAACGGCCTGTCCTACCTGCCCGTCGCCCGCCTGTACATGCTGCGCAACCCCTTCGGCGAGCGGCAGTTCGCCTTCAAGCCGGGCGCGGATTGACAGGCTCCCGGGGAGCCTTTAGAGTTTCAAGTGCGCGTATGTTCAAGTACCTGATCGAGGGCGGCCACCCGCTGCGCGGGCGCATCCAGCCCAGCGGCAACAAGAACGCGGCGCTGCCCTGCCTGGCCGCCACCCTGCTCACCGGCGAGCCGGTCGTTCTGCGCAACATCCCGGACATCGAGGACGTGCAGGTCATGATCGAGATCCTGCGGCAGCTGGGCACGCGCGTGGAGAAGATCGGCGACCACGCCTGGCGCCTCGAGTCCGGGGACCCCGCCCCCTGCGCGGTGCCTGTGGAGCCGGCCCGGCAGGTGCGGGCCTCCATCCTGCTGGCCGGCCCGCTGCTGGCCCGCTGCGGGCGGGTAACCCTGCCCCCGCCCGGCGGCGACGTGATCGGGCGCAGGCGCCTGGATACCCACTTCCTGGCCCTCAAGGAGCTGGGCGCCCGGGTGGAGATCGACGGGCAGATCATCCTGCAGGCCAACAAGCTCGTCGGGGCGGACCTGTTCCTCGACGAGGCCTCGGTCACGGCCACCGAGAACGCCATTATGGCCGCCGTCCTGGCGGAAGGCGACACGGTGATCCAGAACGCCGCCTCCGAGCCGCACGTGCAGGACCTGTGCGCCATGTTGAACGCCATGGGGGCCCGCATCGCCGGCATCGGCTCCAACATCCTGACGATCCGGGGGGTGGCCGGCCTCTCGGGTACCGACTTCGCGATCAGCACGGATTTCATGGAAGTGGGATCGCTGATCGGCCTGGCCGCGGTGACCGGCAGCGAGCTGGAAATCGCGGACGCCGCCCCCCGCTTCCTGCGCATGACCCGCATCGCCTTCGGCCGCCTCGGCATCCACTGGGAAACCGACGGTGAGACCCTCCGCGTGCCCGCCGGGCAGGATCTGAAGGTGGTGCCGGACATCGGGGGCTCGATCCCCAAGATCGACGACGCCCCCTGGCCCGGCTTCCCCCCGGACCTGATCAGCATCGCCCTGGTGACCGCCACCCAGGCGGAGGGCACGGTGCTGATCTACGAGAAGATGTTCGAGTCGCGCATGTTCTTCGTGGACAAGTTGATCGGCATGGGCGCCCGCATCATCCTGTGCGACCCGCACCGCGCCGTGGTGAGCGGCAGGAGTCGGCTGAAGGGGGCGGAGCTGGTGTCCCCGGACGTGCGCGCCGGCATGGCCATGGTCCTGGCGGCCCTGTGCGCCGAGGGGCGCAGCACGATCAACAACGTCTACCAGGTGGAGAGGGGCTACGAAAACCTGGCCGCCCGCCTGCAGGCCCTGGGCGCCCGCATCGAGCGGGTCCCCGAGGAGGGAAGCTAGGGCCCTCGCCTGCGGCGGACCTCTTCGTAGGCTTCCTGCAGGAGCTTGAACCTCTCTTCCGCCGCCCGCACGAACTCCCCGCCGAGGCTCGAGAAGCGGTCCGGGTGGCTCTCGGAGGCCAGCCGGCGATAGGCGCTGCGCATCTCCTCCTCGCCGGCCTCCGCTGCCAGCCCCAGAACCCGATACTCCCAGCCTTCCGGCGCCAGGAACTCAGCGGCCAGCCCGTCGTATTCCGCTTCAGCCAGGCCCAGCGTCCCTGCGATCCGCCGGATCAGCCGTTCGCCGGGAGGTGATACCGCGGGGCCGTCGGCGGCGGCGATCTTCAGAAGCAGGCGTATCAGCAGCCGCCGGCCCGCGGGCGTGGAGGCGTCGGCGAAGTGCCGGGCCAGCTCCTCCACCGCCAGTCGCTCGCGGGCCAGGAAGGTCTGGTCGATCAGGCGGGCGAGCAGCCGCTGGTCCTCCTCCGCGTAGGGGAAGCTCTCCCGGAAAAACTCCTTCAATGCTTCCACCTCGCGGAGCCGGACCAGGCCGTCGGCGTTGGCCACCGCGATCGACAACCCGATCAGCGAGGCGAGGAAGGAAAGCTGGGATGCGGAGATGGGCGCACAGCTGGGCCTCTGCGGCGCAGCGCCTTCCCGCGACCAGAACCCGGCCGGCCCCTCCGCGTCCCGCTCCTCGGCAGCCCGATCGTACAGGTGCCCGAACAGCCCCCCCAAAAGGCTGCCCAAGGGACCGGCCAGGGAACCCAGCAGGGCGCCGAACAGCTTGCCCTTGTAGACCACAGCGGGGGCTCCTATTCGGCGCCCCGCCCCGCCAGCATGATCAGCATGACAGCCAGGATGGCCCCCTCCAGCACGGCCAGGCCGATGAGCGCCGGGTTGAACCCCCAGGCGAGCAGGGCGAAGGCCGCGAGGGTGCGGTGGACCTTCAAGTACACCCCGGTGAGCAGCGCCGCGGCCAGGGGGAACAACGGGATGACCAGGTAGGCTGCGGCCGGCGGCCGGCGGCTGGAAGCCAGGCGGTAGGACCAGCCCAGCGCCATGGCCAGCAGGCCCAGGTTGAGGAAGGCGAAGGGCAGCAGGAGCCGCATCAGGATCTCCAGCGACAGGGCGGACTCCATCTGCCCGAAGGCGCCGATCCCCCCGCGCGCCAGCCACAGGGTATCCAGGCCCACGCTGCCCAGGCGCGTGCGCCCCGACGGCCCGGGGGCACGCAGCGCGGCCAGCTCCCCCGGGCGTGGGGCCAGGGTCAACAGGTAGCGCGGCTCCTCGCGCCGGTCGGAGCCGGCCAGCACCCGCGGCACGCTCTCCCGCTCGCGGCGCAGGCGGTCGATGCCGTGCAGGAGGATGCCCGCGCGCGCGCCGGGAGCCTGCCCCTGCGCGGCCGCCGGGGTCTCGCTCACGTCCAGCTTGCCGTAGGGCGCCAGGTAGTGCAGCAGGACCCGGCCGGCGTCGAAGCGCAGGACCTCGATGTCCTTGAAGAACGTCTCCCCCGCGGTGGCCACCATCTTGCCGATGGACACGATCTCCCGCTTCCCGTCCGCCCGGGCGTTCACGAAGAGCAGCCCCTGCGGACCGGGCAGTGGCTCCATGCGTTCGGACTCGTCCAGGAAGTAGGTTACACGCACGACCTGCTTCCGGCTGAGGTCCAGGTAGCGCTTTGCGTCCCCGTCGCCGGGGTAGCCCCGGGCGAGCTGCAGGAAGTGATAGTAGGCCGCCAGGTAATCTTCACGCTGGTACAGCTCGTAGCCGCGCTTCTTGTCCTGGAACAGCCGCCGCTCTGCCAGCTCCATCTTATTCGGATCCCGGCTGCTGATCTCGCCCCAGGCCCGGGCCGCCAGACGCGCCGCTTCGCGGCTGACCGCGTCCCGGCGGTCCCCGGATACCTGCTCGGCCAGGGTGGCGAAGTAGTTGGCGGAGAACCAGTCCTCCTTGTCGAAGTAGCCTTTGGCGATTGCCAGCAGCTCGTGCGGCTGCTGGCCCTCGGCCGGCTCCAGGGCGCGCGGCTCCTCCTTCACGGCGACCGCCGGCGGCGCGGCGTGCATCGCCTGCAGCAGTTCGTCCCGCTCGCCGCTCACCGCCGCGTCCCGCCGGTTGATGCCGAGGTAGCGTTCGTAGGCGTCCAGCGCCGCCTGCTGCCTGCCCTGGCGGCTGTCCTGGCGCGCCGCCTCCAACAGGAAACGCCCGTGGCGGGTCAGGTCCTCCAGCTCCGTGAGCAGGGTCCGGGAGCGGGGGTAGAAGCCGAGCAGGAGCACCGTGTACAGGATCGCCAGCACGACCAGCAGCGTGAGCTGGGAGCCGACCAGGCGGTGGAAGGGCCGGCGGTCCCCACTGCCTGCGCGCAGGAACAGGGAGTAGGCCACCGCCAGCCCCGCCGCGGTTATGGGGATAGCGTAATCCACGAAATGGACGAAGGCGGCGGTCCAGAGGTACGGCCAGCGGAACACGGGGAACAGGTCCGGAAGCGCCAGGATCGACCAGAGCAGGAAGACGGCGAAGGCCAGCAGGTAGAACACGAACAGGGTGGACAGCGCCCCCCGCGCGCCTGGGCTACGCACCTGCGCGCTCCTCGCCCTGGCGGTCGAACGGCAGGAACAGCAGGTCGACCAGCAGCAGGATCGCGCCCAGCGCGAGCAGCGCCGCCTCCGGCAGATAGCCCACCAGGCGCGGGGCGCCGGCCAGCTTGGCCAGC
>CAZMWZ010000201.1:0-5204 GCA_964570045.1 uncultured Spirochaetaceae bacterium | reverse complement strand
CGCGGCCCTGGTCCGCCGGCACGCCGCTCTGGGCGACCCCCTGTTCACTCCTGCCGGGTACGCGGAGTACGCCGACGATCTGCTGAAGCGCATGGTCAACCCCAACCTGAACGACCTGGTGGAGCGGGTGGGGCGCGACCACGCGCGCAAGCTCGGCATCGAGGACCGGCTGTACGGCACCATGGCCCTGGCCCTGGAGGCGGGCATCGAGCCGCGCCACCTGGCCCTGGGCGCCGCTGCCGGGGTCGTGTCCCTGGTTCGGAGAAAGACGGCGCCCCAGGGGGTCACCCTGCCCGCTGACGAGGCGACGCTGGACGAGGCGAGCCTGGGCGAGCTGCTGCGCGCGGTCTGGGGCGAAGCCGGGCGGCGGCCCGCGCAGGCCTCCGTGGCGGCGAAGCTCATCGCCCTGACGGCGGACGCGCTCCGGCGGCTGCGCGCGGAGGGCCTGGCGCGCTGAGCCGATCGGGCGTACACTCCAGGCAGGGGGTGCCATGCCTGCGGATCTTCTCTCCCTATACGGTCAGATGCTGCGGAGCCGCCTGTTCGAGGAGGCTGTAACCCGCCTGTGGGCTGAAGGCGCGATTTCCGGTGAGATGCATCTGGGGCTCGGCGAGGAGGGGATCGCGGCCGGGGTGGTGACCCAGCTGCGGGACGGCGATGCCCTGGCCTTGGATCATCGGGGGACGCCGCCGCTGCTGATGCGCGGCCTGGACCCGGTCCTCCTGCTCAAGGAGCTGTTGGGCCGGCAGGACGGGCTGTGCGGCGGCCGCGGCGGGCACATGCACCTGTTCGCCCCGGCCCTCTTGGCCGCCTCCAGCGGGATCGTGGGGGCGAGCGGGCCCGCGGCGGCGGGGTTCGCGCTGGCGGCGAAGCACCTGCGGCCCGGAAGCGCGGCCGTCTGTTTTTTCGGCGAGGGGGCCATGAACCAGGGGATGCTCATGGAAGCGCTGAACCTGGCGGCGGCCTGGAGTCTGCCGGTGCTTTTTGTGTGCAAGGACAGCCGGCTGGCCATATCGACGCTGTCCGCCTCGGTCACCGGCGGCTCGCTGCTCGCCCGCGCGCAAAGCTTTGGGCTGACTGCCGCGGAGGTCGACGGCGCCCAGGTGCTGGAAGTCTGGGACAAAGCCGGAGAACTGCTGGCGAGGCTGCGGCAGGGGCAGGGCCCGTGCTTCCTGCTCGCCCGCTGCATTCACTTGGAAGGGCACCTCCTCGGCGACCAGGTCCTGCGGACGGCCCGCGCCCCGGTGAAGGAGATGCGGTCCATGGCCGGGGGGCTGGTCAAGGCGGCTCTGGCCCCGCGCGGCGGGACGCTCCGGCAGCGGGTCGCCGGCGCCGGGAAAATCGGCGCGATGCTCCGGCGCAGCCGCCAGGACCTGCAGGCTCCGACCGGGGATCCCCTGGCGGTAGCCCGCGCGCGGCTGGAAGCGGAGCCCGAGCGGCTCGGGAGAGTCGAAGAGGAGACTCGGCAGGAGATCCTCCGCGTGGTCCGGGAAGCTGGTAGACCATGAAGTTCGCGGATGCCATCGACGATGCCCTGGCCCAGGCCATGGCGGACGACCCGAAAATCGTGATTCTCGGCGAAGACGTGCAGGCGCTGCGGCGGAACCTGCTCGTCCGCTTCGGTGAGGAGCGGGTGCGCAACGCACCGATCAGCGAGGGGGCCTTCGTGGGGGCCGCGGTCGCCGCCGCCATGGCCGGCCTGCGCCCGGTGGTGGAGGTGATGCTCATCGACTTCGTTACGGTGGCCCTGGACGCGATCGTGAACCACGCCGCCAAGGTCGAGGCTTTTTCGGGCTGGCGGGTGCCGCTCGTGGTCCGCTCGGCCTGCGGCGGGGGCTACGGGGATGCAGGCCAGCACGAGCAGAGCCTCTGGGGGTGGCTCGCCCATATCCCCGGACTCACGGTCCTGGTGCCCTCCAACCCGGCGGACGCCGGCGGGCTGATGACCGCCGCGCTGGCGGCTGGTGGGCCGGTGATCTACCTGGAGCACAAACTGCTTTCCGAACCCTGGCTCAAGGCCATGGGCAGCGGGGGAAGATCGACCGTGTCCTTCGATGTTCCCGCCGCCGGCGCGCGGGGAAAAGTGCCCGCCCGTTGGCAGCCTCTGCCCATCGGCCAGGCGGCGCTGCTGCGGGAGGGCAGGGACATCGGCTTGGTCAGCGTGGGCGTGGGCGTGCACCGCTGCCTCGCGGCTGCCCGGACGCTTCAGGACCAGGGCTTTTCCGCCGCGGTGCTGGATCTGCGCACGGTCTCCCCACTGGACCGGGACGCCCTGGGCAGGCTCGCCGCCGCCACCGGCCGCATCCTGGTGGTGGACGAGGACTACCGCGGGTTTGGCCTGTCCGGTGAAATCGCCGCCGTGCTGCTGGAGCAGGGGATCGCCTGCAAATACGGCAGGGTGTGCACGGAACAGACCATCCCCTATTCCAGAGCACTCGAGGATGAGGTTCTGCCTGGCACCGCGCGGATTCTCCGCGAGAGCCTGCGCCTCCTGGGATAGCGGCAACGCTGCGGGGCGACCCAGGCGCCGATTTGACTTCGCCTTCTTCTTGAGTTTATCATGGTGCGATGCACGGAATGAAACTCCTCCTGGTCTACAACCCCAACGCCGGGCACCGGCGCGCGGCCGCCCTGTATCCCGACGTGCTCACCCTATTTCGGGAAAAGGGACTTTCCGCCGACCTGCGCCTGACGGAGAGCCCGGGGCACGCGGTCCGGATCGTACGCGAAGCGGATTTCAGCTCTTACGACGGGGTGGTTGCCTCCGGCGGGGACGGCACGCTGTACGAGGTGGTCAACGGCTACTACGCCAACCCGGCTCGCGGGAGCATACCCCTGGGGATCCTGCCCACCGGCACCGGCAACGCTTTCGCCCGCGATCTCAAGATGGATGCGGGCCGCTGGCGCGAGGCCGTGGAGATCATTGCCGACGGCAAACGGCGCCGGGTCGACGTGGGTCGGTTCAGCACCGGCGGAAACACCTTCTACTTCCTGAACATCCTGGGGCTGGGGTTCGTGGCCGACGTGGTGGCCACCGCGGACAAGCTGAAGGGGTTCGGCAACGTGGCGTACACCCTCGGCGTGCTGGTGCAGACCCTTTTTCTGCACTCGCATCCCATCCGCATCGAGGCGGACGGCCGGGTCATCGAGAAGGAAAATCTCTTCGCCGAGATTTCCAACACGCGGTACACCTCCAATTTCCTCATGGCGCCGCAGGCCCGCATCGACGACGGTCTGCTGGACGTGACCCTGCTCGGGCGGATGAACCGGCGGCGCCTGCTGAAGTGCTTCCCGCTGATCTTCACCGGCGAGCACGTGAAACTGCCGGAGGTGGAGACCTTCCAGGCGCGGCACCTGGCCATCAGCACGCCGCAGCCCAAGGTGCTCACCCCGGACGGGGAGCTCGCCGGCTTCACCCCCGTGGAGGTGGAGTGCCTCAAGCAGGACATCGAGGTGTTCTGGCGGTGAGCGCCCTAGTGTCGGCGTACATGTGGACCATGGGCCTGGCCGTGATCGGCTGGTTCTGCGTCAACACCATCGTGGCTTCGCTGTTCCTGCCTTCGGGGGCCTACGACCCGCACATCAAGCGCATCCTGCGCCGGCTGTTCCAGTTCCTGTTCATCCCGGTGCGGGTGGAGGGCAGGGGCGCCCTGGACCCGGCTCGACCCTACCTGTACATGTCCAACCACGTCAGCCTGTTCGACATGCCGCTCCTGGGCGGGTGGGTGCCGGGGATCCTGCGCGCGGTGGAGGCGGAGCGGCAATTCCACTGGCCGCTGTACGGCCTGGCCGTCCGCCGCCTGGGCAACATCCCCATCCGGCGGGATAAGGTTTTCTCCTCGGTGCGCAGCCTGCACAAGGCAGTGCGCAAGCTGGCGCAGCACAAGAGCCTGGTCATCATGCCTGAAAGCAGCCGCACCATGGACGGAGAACTGCGCCCGTTCAAGCGGCTGCCGTTCCTGCTGGCCAAGCAGGCGGGCGTGGACCTGGTCCCGGTGGGCATGTCCGGGCTGTTCAGCCTGAAGAGCAAGCGCTCCTGGCATATCCGGCCCGGTCCGCTGAAGCTCAAGTTCGGCGAGGTCATCCCCGCTGCCACGGTGGAGAGCCTCTCGATCGACGAGCTGCGCGACCTCACGCGGGAGCGGATCCTGGCGCTGGTGGAGTGGCCCTAGCCGGCCGGCCCGTTCAGCCGAGCGGGTAGCGGCCCGCTTCGCGGGCGGTGTCGTAGGCGGCCACGATGTTTTCCGGCGGCGTGCCCTGCTGCACGTTGTGTATCGTATTGAACACGAATCCTCCGCCCGGGGCGAAGGTGCGGATGCGCTCCCGCACCTCGCCCGCGACTTGCTCCGGGGCGGCGAAGGGCAGGGTGCGCTGGGTGTCCACCCCGCCGCCCCAGAACACAATCTTTTTTCCGAATGTCCGCTTCAGCCAGGCCGGGTCCATGCCCGCGGCGGAAGTCTGCACAGGGTTGAGGATGTCCACGCCCGCCTCGATCAACAGCGGAATGATCTTCGTCACCGAGCCGCAGGTGTGCAGCCAGGTTTTCCAGCCCGTGTGGCGGTGCACCCAGTCGTTCTGGATCCTGAAAAAAGGCACGTACAGCTCGGCGAACAGCTCCGGGGAGAACAGCTCCGCGTTCTGGGAGCCGTAGTCCGTGCCGTCCAGCCCCAGCACGTCGATGTTGTCGCCGAGGTAGCTTTTCGCCTTCTCCAGATTATCGAGCGCCGTCTGGGTGCGCACGGCGAACAGGTCCCGCACGTAGCCCGGGTCGGTCACCATGAGCACCAGGAAGTCCGGGATGCTGCCCACCCACGGCAGGCCGAACTTGTCCCAGCAGCCCAGGAACAGGGCCTTGTCCGTAGTCCGGCGCAGGTGCTCGGCGCGGGCGGCGAGGAACTCCAGCTCCGGCGGCTCCAGGCGGTACTCCCGGCGCACCTGCGTGAGCGGCGGCGGGGAGTAGTCGAAGTGGCTCACCGTCAGGGCGGGCATGTCGAAGTAGAAGCCGTTCTTCGGCATGCGCCCCTCCACGGGCTGGTTGGGATCGCCGCCGCTGCGCAGCAGCCAATCCCCGGCGGCGTCCACATTGATGTCGAACTGGCCCGGCATCAGGACCTCGGTGCCGTCCCACAGGCGCCACGGCTTCCAGCCCTCCCGCCGCAGCCCGAAGAACTGCACGAGGGGTTCCACCGGCAGGACGTCGATGC
>CAZMWZ010000200.1:0-5217 GCA_964570045.1 uncultured Spirochaetaceae bacterium | reverse complement strand
ATCCCCCTATTCTAACTTCGTCCGGCCGTCCCTGCAATCGCGCGACGCTCAGCGCGTAGCCTGCTCCCGCAGCTCCTGCAAGGCCTCCGGGATGCCGCCAATGCGGTCCAGCAGGCCCAGCTCGATCCCGTAGTCCCCGCCGGAGGACCCGGACCCGCTGCCCCGGCCGCGGCGTCGCGCAGTGTGCAGGTTGGGTTCATGGCTTTCCTCCCTGGCGAATGAACTCCAGGCTGTGCCGGCACAGCTCCTCGCGCCAGGCGGCGCTCTCGAACACGTGCCCGGCCCCCTGGATCGGCACCAGGCGCGCCCGCCCGCCGTACAGCTGCGCGTAGCGGCGGGCGACCGCCGGCGGCACCGTCGGATCGGCTGTGCCGAACACGACCAGGACCGGTCCAGAGTAGGCGGCGCTCCGTTCCAGGATGCGCAGGCCGAGCACGTCGGGGACGAACCCCTGGCCGATGCGCAGGCCGTTGAAGTCGGAAAGGTCGGGTGCCGGGCCCGCCGCTGCGGGGGCTGCCCGCAGGGCTTCGCCGCGCTCCTGGATCCGCTCGCCCATCTCCCCAGCCGGCGCCCAGAGCACCAAGCCGCGCACTTCCTCGCCGCGCTCCCCGGCCACGTAGCCGGCGACCGAGCCGCCCATGCTCAGCCCCAGCAGGAACACGCGCCCCCGGTCCACGCCGCGCACCCGGCGGAACCAATCCAGCACCGACCGGGCGTCGGCGATTTCCCCGGACAGGGTCATGTCCTGGAACTCCCCGTCGCTCTCGCCGCTGCCCATGAAATCGAAGCGGGCGCTGGCGACGCCGTGGCGGGCGAGCAGGCGCGAAAAGCTCACGAATAGGAAGCGCGCCTCCGCGCGGCCCCCGGTGAAGCCGTGGTAGAGCACCACCCCGGGCCAGGGGGGCCGGAAGCTCCGCCGGTCCGGCAGGTGGAGCATGCCGCGCATCCGGCCCGCGGGCCTGCGCAGCTCGACGGTTCGTTCCATTGGTGCTCTGCCTAGTCGCGCGCCGCGCTCAGGATCAGCGGCAGGCTGTCCATGCTGTACGGCTTCGAGTCGAAACCGCCGAACAGCTCCAGGCGCTGGAACCCGGCCTCGCGGGTGAGCCTCTCCAAGACCTCCCGGGTCAGGATCCATAGCGGCACCCGGTTGGACACGGTCCGGGGACCCGCCGGTTCCTGCACGCTGAGCTCGGTGTGGAACTGGACCACGCGGCTGCCCTCGTCGTAGTCGTACCGCCGCACGAACTCCAGGGCCGGCCGCTCGCAGCGCAGGGTGGGCAGCTCCATGACGTGCCGGGCCAGGACCCGGTCGTAGTTGATGATCTGCACGACCAGGGTGCCCCCTTTGGCCAGCAGCCGCCGGCAGTCGGCCAGCACCGCGCCGATCCGCGCCTCATCCTCTAGGTGCACGATGGAGTTGCCGATGCAGAACACCAGATCGAAGCCGGGCTGGAGACGCCGCCCGGCGTCCCGCATGTCCATCGCGTGGAACTCCACGCCCAGCCGGCCGCCGGCCTTGCCCTGGGCCAGGCGGATCATGGCCTCATCCAGGTCCACGCCCGTGACCCGGCGCCCGCGCGCGGCTAGCTCCACCGCGTAGCCACCCGTGCCGCAGGCCAGGTCCAGGACGCGGGCGCCGGACGGGGCGCGCTGGGCCAGGAACTCCAGGGTCTGGGGGTCCACCGGGAAGATGTAGTCGTAGTAGGCGCTGATGCTTTCGTAGAAGTCCATGGGCTCAATCATGGCAGCCGCGGGAACGTTCGGTCAATCGCTATTCCAGGAGGCCTGCACCCCGCAGGGCGCGCAGGCCTCGCCGGCCACGAAGGCCTGGTGGTCCGCGCCTGCTTGAATGCCGTGCAGGTGGATCTCGCGGATGCGGGGGCCCTACCCTGAGCGGCGGTTGACCAGGAACACGCCGCCGATCACCGCCAGGCCGCCGGCCAACTGCACCCAGGCGAGCCTCTCCCCCAGGATCAAGAGGCCGCCGACCGCGCCGATGAAGGGAATGATGTTGGTGTAGGAGGAAACCACGATCGGTCCCAGGCGGGCCAGCGCGTACATGTAGCAGAAGTAGGCGACGGCGGAGCAGAACACCCCCAGGTACAGCAGGTTGAGCCACACCAGGGGCGAGCCCAGCCGCCAGGAGGCGATCTCGCTCAGGGCCAGCGGGATCAGGGTGACCGCGCCCACCGCCGCCTGGTAGGCAGTCAGGCTCAGGCCGGCCAGCGGCTCGTGCAGGTCCCGGCTGGCCACGACGTAGCCCACCCAGGCGAGGCAGGCCCCGAGCATGAACAGGTTCCCTGCCAGGGCGTGCGGAAAATGCACAGGCGAGCGGCGCACGACGAAGTACACGCCCACGATCGACAATGCGATGCCCACGGCCTGAATCCAGCGTAGGTGAGTGCGGAAGAACACCCACTCGGCGAGCACCGTAATGACCGGGATCGTGGCAATGATCAGGGTGGCGTTGGAGGCCGAGGTGAGCTTGATGCCCCGGGCCTCGCAGAAGAAGTACGCGGTCACCCCGATGAAGCCGCTCAAAAACAGCAGCCACCGCTGCCGGCGGGTGAGTTTGGCCAGGCGGATGTGGGGCTCCAGGCGGCGGCGCAGGGGCAGCAGGATGACCGAGGCGATGAGGAAGCGCAGGCACACCATGGTCATGGGCGGGAAGCCGGTGTTGAGCACCGCCTTGGAGCTGACGAAGGACAGTCCCCACAGCAGCATGCTGGCCAGGACGGCCAGGGTGGGCAGCAGGCGGGAACCCGCGCGAACGGTCACGGCAGGGATTGTTCCACGGATGGGGGTGCCTTGCCAAGTCCGCCCCGGCGGCATACCATGCCGTGATGGAAGCGGTGCTCAAGAAGGAGGTGGAGGCGGACAACGCTTACTACACGCTGTGCTGGTCGCCCATCCTCAAGGCCGACCGCCACCAGATCATCGGCAGCGTGCCCGCCGTGGCGGGCCTATTCGAGCTGTACTACATGGACAAGACCGAGGGGCTGAACCTGTTCCACCTGGGCAACGCCTGGTACGGGGGGCTGCGCAGCTGGATCCGGGGCGCCACCGACCCCACCGTGGAGACCGACCAGAAACGCCGGAAGATCCTCAACGACTTCCCCTGCTACTACCGCTACTGCATGAGCAACTCGTACCGCGACATCCTGGACGTGCTGTTCTTCCTCGGCGATACGTACAATCCCAAGAACAACCCGCACCGCCCCTCGGACCGCTACCAGAACATCTTCGTGAACGAGATCACCCCGCAGAAGCTGCTGTGGCGCTGAGCGCCGCGCGGACCTCCGCCAGCGCGGGGATGGAAGCGCGCGCGCCGGGCCGCGTCACGGACAGCGCCGCGGCCATGGCCGCGAAGCGCACCGTTTCGGCCAGAGCCCACCCCTGCAGGACCGCGTAGGCGAAGGCGCCGTGGAAGACGTCGCCCGCGCCGGTGGTGTCCACCGCCCTGACCGGGAAGGCTGGGAGATGGCGCACCTCGCCCTTCTCTAGGTACAGCACCCCGCGCTCCCCGAGAGTGACCACTACCTCCCGGCGGTTCAGCGCGGCCAGGGCGTGCAGGCAGCGCCGGCGCCCGGCCTCCGAGTCCAGATCCTGCTCGCCGGTCATGGCGCGTGCGAAGGCCTCCGAGGGCGCCAGGAACTCCACCCGCGTGGCCAGCAGCTCGGTGCCCCGACGGCGGGAGCCGGCGTCCAGGATGGTGCGCGCTTCCGGAAACAGGGACATGGCCTGCAAAGCCGCCTCGGGTTGGTGGCCGTCGAAAAGCAGGACCTCAGGGCGCAGGGCGGCGAGTGACTCCAGAGCCTCGGGCCCGAAGCGCAGCGGCTCGGCCGGGGCCAGGCGGTTCACCAGGGTCCGGCTGCCGTTGGCCGTGTTGACCAGGATCACCGAAAGCGGGGTGGCGGCGCCGGCGCGGGTCTCCGTCAGGCGCAAGTCCGTGCCGGCCTCGCGGAACTCCTCCCGGATGCGCCGGCCGTACAGGTCGTCCCCGAGCACGCAGGCCAGGGCCGCGCCCACCCCCCAGCGGCTGAGCAGGTAGGCGGCGTTCGCCGCCGGACCGCCGCCGGACTCCCGGGAAGAGGCGATCTCGTACTTGCGGTTCTCCTCCAGCCAGCCGGCGAGCGGGAAAAACAGGTCGTAGGCCGCGGCGCCGACGCAGAGCACCATGCGCCTTCAGACGATGCCGGGGCCGTGGCGGCGGACCGCCGCGTTCAGGGCGGCCAGCTCCTCCACGGTAAGCTGCAGGCCGCTGGCGCCGGCGTTCTCCCGCGCCTGCTCGGGGTTGCGGGCCCCGCACAGCGCGCAGGTGACGCCCGGTTGGGCGATGGTCCAGGCGACCACCGTCTGGGCTAGGGTGGCCCGGTGCGCCGCGGCCACGGGCGCGACCTCCTCCAGCAGGGCGTTCACCCTGCGGATGTTCTCGTCGGTGAAGCGCGGGTTGTTGTGGCGCAGGTCGTCCCCGGGGAAGCGCCGCCCGGGCCTCACTTTGCCGGTGAGCAGCCCCAGGGCCATCGGGGAGTAGGCTAGCGCGGCGATCCCCTTCTCGCGGGCCAGAGGCAGCAGCTGCTTTTCGGCGCCGCGGTCCAGCATGCTGTATTTCTCCTGGATCGAACTGACGCCGCCGGCCTCCAGGTAGGCCTCCAGGTCGGCCGGGCTGACGTTGCTCACTCCGATCGCGCGGATCTTGCCCTCCCGGCGGAGTTTCTCCAGCTCGCCCATGGTTTCCGCGATCGGGGTGGAGGCGTCCTGCCAGTGCGTCTGGTACAGGTCGATGCGGTCGGTCGCGAGGCGCCGCAGGCTCTCCTCCAGCTCGTGGCGCACGCTCTGCGGGCCCAGGTAGCGGTGCACGGGCCGGCCCAGCTGGTCGAAGAAGTGCTGGCCCTGGCGCACGTGCCAGACCAGGCCGCACTTGGTGGCCAGCACGACCTTGTCCCGCAGTCCCGCGAGCGCCTCGCCCACGATCTCCTCGGCCAAGCCCAGGCCGTAGCCCGGGGCGGTGTCGATCAGGGTGATCCCGGCCTCGACCGCCGCCTGGACGGCGGCCACGGCGGCCTGGCGGTCGCTGCCGCCCCACAGCCAGCCGCCGATGGCCCAGGTGCCCAGGCCCACGGCCGAAACCTTGAGCCCCGCGGCTCCCAGTTCGCGGTATTCCATGCCGTGGAATGTAGCGGAATCCGGGAGTTTGTTCTATACTGCTCACCGATA